>REBR01000194.1 GCA_007692645.1 Halomonadaceae bacterium
CCCCCCCCCCCCCCCCCCCCCCCCCCCCCCCCCCCCCCCCCCCCCCCCCCCAGTAACTGTCAGGTCCGGAGCAACCGCCCCCCGGGTCTGACGACCGGCAGTTACTGACGGGAACTGTAACCGGCTTCACCCAGATCAGCGGGAACTAACAAGCTGGAAGCCGACGTATTCGATAACCCTGGGGCGCTGTCGCTGCTGGCAAAGCTGGTGATACCACTAACCAGCAAGCCAACGGTAAAAACAATGACTAATACTCTTATTACATCCGGTTTACGGTACACGGTAAACAGTCTCCTGATGTGGCTATTTTTTATTATGCAGAACACTGAAATGCATTTATAAAGCTATTCAGCCTGGGAAAATAAGTGCTGTAAAACCATAACCTACAACGGGCACTTCAGGTAATTTACCAAATTTTAGCAGCAAAGAGGGATTTTACAATTATTCCCATATTACACAAGGTGATAATTTGTTATTTTTTTGTAACTTACAAAAAAACAGCCCCCGGGTAAACAACACGGTTTAATGGCCGAGAAACAACATATATGCCGGATCCTGGGTCACTTCTTCATACTCAAAGCCGATACCATCCAGCATTTTGCAGAAATCCGCCATTTCCCCATCCGCCACCTGGGCTCCCATCAGTACCCGGCTGTAAGCGGAACCGTGGTTGCGGTAATGAAACATGGAGATATTCCAACGGCTGCCCAGTGACTGCAAAAATTTCATTAAAGCCCCGGGTCGCTCCGGGAACTGGCACTGAAACACCTTTTCATTTTCCACCGAGGGGGCATGCCCCCCCACCATATGGCGGATATGCTGTTTCGCCAGATCATTATCCGTCAGGTCGGTCACCCCATAATCCATGGCCTTGAGTTCCGCCACCAGCTCATTGCGCCCAAGCCCACCGGAGGCAATCTGCACCCCGACAAAAATCCGCGCCTCACTGGCACTGGCGAAACGGTAATTGAATTCGGTAATACTGCGTTTATGCAATGCCTTGGTAAACGCCTTGAAACTCCCCGGGCGCTCCGGAATGGTCACTGCCAGAATAGCCTCACGCTTTTCACCGATCTCGGTACGCTCAGAAATGTAGCGCAACCGGTCAAAGTTCATATTGGCGCCACTGGAGACCGCAATCAGGTTCTGGTTTTCAATCCCTTCCCGTTCCGCGTATTTCTTCAGCCCCGCCACCCCCAGAGCCCCTGCCGGCTCGGAGATGGAACGGGTGTCTTCAAACAGATCCTTGATGGCCGCACAGATCTCATCCGTGGTGACAGTAATCACCTCATCCACGTGGTCCTTGCAGATCTCCCAGGGGTATTTGCCGATCTGCTTGACCGCAACACCGTCCGCAAAGATACCCACCTGGGGCAGAATCACGCGCCGGCCCGCCTTGAGGGCTTCTGCCAGACAGGCGGAATCTTCCGGCTCCACGCCGATGACCCGGGTCTCTGGGCGCAGGTATTTGATATAGGCAGCCATGCCCGCCATCAGGCCACCACCACCCACCGGAATAAACACCGCATGAATCGGGCTGGTAAACTGGCGTAACAGCTCCATGGCCACGGTGCCCTGACCGGCAATAATGTCCGGGTCATCATAAGGAGGAATATAGGTGTAGCCTTTTTCCTTCACCAGCTTGGCCGCATACTCCGCCGCTTCATCAAAAGCATCCCCTTTGAGAATCACCTTGGCGCCCCGCTCCCGGGCCGAATTGACCTTGATTTCCGGGGTAGTAAGAGGCATCACGATCACCGCTTTGATACCCAGACGGGTAGCGGCCAGAGCCACCCCCTGAGCATGATTTCCGGCAGAGGCCGCAATCACGCCGCAGTCTTTTTCTGCCTGGGTCAGCCGGGAAATCTTGTTGTAGGCACCCCGCAACTTGAAAGAAAATACCGGCTGCATATCTTCCCGCTTGAGGAAGACATTATTACCAAAGCGCCGGGACAGGCTCAGAGCCTCAGTCACCGGGGACTCGATAGCCACGTCATACACGCGGGTGTCCAGGATCTTCTTGATATAGCGCTGCGGCATTCGGGCACCTGATTGTTCAATTGTGAAAATTCGGACGAGGCCAAGTGTACGGACCACGGCCACGGAGCGTCTACACGGTGCTCACACAAACCCGTATAGTAGTGACAGCAGGCGCTGACCGCCACAGGCTGCGCACTTTACTCAACCAACACCGTGCCGAGGAATCCCCATGAGCCAGGACAACCTGAAGAAAGCTGTTGCCGAGGCTGCCGTTAAGTTCATTCGCCCGAAACTTGAAAAAGACACTGTGATTGGTGTGGGCACCGGCAGTACCGCCAACTGTTTTATTGATGCACTGGCTGCCATCAAGGATGAATTCAACGGCACAGTCGCCAGCTCCGAGGCCAGCGCCAAACGCCTCCAGGGCCATGGCATTAAGGTCCACGAACTCAATCAGATAGACCAGCTGGCGTTTTACGTGGACGGAGCCGATGAGGCCAATGAGCGCCTGGAACTGATCAAGGGGGGCGGTGGCGCCCTGACCCGGGAGAAAATTGTCGCCGCCGTAGCTGACCTTTTTATCTGTATTGCCGATGACAGCAAGCTGGTGCCGTTACTCGGCACCTTCCCCCTCCCCGTGGAAGTCATCCCCATGGCCCGCAGCCATGTGGCCCGGGAGATCGTCAGCCTGGGTGGCAAACCGGTATACCGTAACGGTTTTGTTACCGACAACGGCAATATCATTCTGGATATTCACCACATGGATATCGGCCGGCCCATCAAGGTGGAAGAAGCCCTGAACCACATTACCGGCGTGGTCTGTAACGGCCTGTTTGCCCGCCGTCCTGCGGACAAGCTGTTCCTGGCCGGACCAGAGGGTGTGCGCATCCTCGGCTAAGACCTGTCCAAACCGGCGGGTTTTGAGTGCTGGGCAGCCTGTGGGAGCGGCCATGGCCGCGATGAAGTTAACCCGGTGACAGATGCCTTACTGGGAATTTATAGCAGCCAGAAAATGAATCGCGGTTAGAGCCGCTGCTACAGGGTGTTCACCTCGCCAAGGGTGCTGGGTAACCTGTGGGAGCGGCCATGGCCGCGATGGCGTTAACCCGGTGACGGATGCCTTACTGGATATTTAAGTAGCCTGAAAATGAATCGCGGCTATAGCCGCTCCCACAGGGAGGGGCTCCCTTTTACGGCATTCGGCAATACCAAGCGCTTGCTTGGTTTGCCTTCACAAGGCATGATCACTCCTGACGTCGCTCTGGCGGCCATAACGGCCGGTTAACTCGACATTGACCGAGGGAGTCTCACCATGGCCAAGCCCAGCACCAGCTACTTCAATGAAACCCATGATCAGGCCCGGGCCAGCGCCCGGCGTTTTGTTGAGCGGGAAATACTGCCCTTTATCGACGACTGGGAAGAAGCCGGTGAATTCCCCCGGGAGCTTTACCAGAAGGCCGGGGCTGCAGGGCTGCTGGGTATTGGCTACCCGGAGGCCCTGGGGGGCAGTGGTGAAGGGGATCTGTTTCTGAAAATCGCCGTCAGTGAAGAGCTCATGGCCGCCAGCTCCGGCGGTCTGGTGGCGGGTCTCGGCTCCCTGGATATCGGTCTTCCGCCGGTGATTCAGTGGGGCAAACCGGCCCTGAAAGAAGCCATCGTGCCCTCGGTCCTCAGTGGCGAAAAAATTGCCGCTCTGGCCATTTCGGAACCCGGTGGCGGCTCCGATGTGGCCAACCTGAAAACCCGCGCCGTGCGGGACGGGGATTTTTACCGGGTCTCCGGCAGCAAAACCTACATTACCAGTGGCCAGCGGGCCGACTACTACACCGTAGCGGTGCGCACCGGGGACAAGGGCCATGGTGGCGTCAGCATGCTACTGATACCCCGGGATACCCCCGGCTTCACCCGGGGCCGCAACCTGAAGAAAACCGGCTGGTGGGCCAGCGACACCGCTGAGCTGTTTTTTGAAGACGCCAAGGTCCCGGTCAGCAACCTGATAGGCCAGGAAAACGGCGGCTTTATGGTCATCATGACCAACTTCCTGCGGGAACGGCTGATGCTTTGCGTGATGGCCTACAGCACCGCCCAACTGGCCCTGGATATGGCCCTGGCCTATGCCAAAGAACGCCAGGCCTTTGGTCGCTCCCTGTCCGGCTTTCAGGTTACTCGGCATAAGCTGGTGGACATGGCCACTCAGGTGGAGCTGGCCCGTGAATACAGTTATCGCTGTGCCGCCCTGATGCAGGCTGGGAAAAACCCGGTAAAAGAGGTGGCCATGGCCAAAAACTTTACCGCCCAGGTGGCGGAAGATGTGACCCGGGAAGCCGTGCAGATTTTTGGTGGTATGGGCTATATGCGGGAAGCCCGGGTTGAGCGCCTGGCCCGTGATGCCCGCCTGCTGGCCATCGGTGGCGGCACCACAGAGATCATGAAGGAACTGATCAGCAAGCAGATGGGACTGTAAGCCTGCTGGAGAAGGATCTTTTCACCGCATATTCCCTTGGCGCCATGCCCCGGTACAGTGGCTGTAATCGCTGCAGTTTTTTATTCCGGCACAGCACGCGTATAATGCAGAACGTTTCTTCAGGGGTCAGAGGCTGACCGCAATGCCAGCGGTCTTTCCAGTACCCTAAAAGTCCTGCACCGCAGCCAAGGAATTCGCAATGAACTTCGATAATATCCCACCGGGCAAAAACCCGCCGGAAGACATTTATGTGGCGATTGAGATCGCAGCCAATGCCGCCGTGCCGGTAAAGTATGAAATCGACAAGGATATGGGAGCGCTGCTGGTTGACCGCTTTATGGCCAGCCCCATGTTCTACCCCGCCAACTATGGCTTTATTCCCAACACCCTGGCAGACGATGGCGACCCTCTGGATGTACTGGTGGTTACCCCTTACCCGGTTCAGCCTGGCTGCATCATTCGCTGCCGCCCTGTGGGCGTACTGAACATGGAAGATGAAGCGGGTGAAGACGCCAAGCTGGTGGTTGTGCCCCACGACAAGCTTTCCTCTGCTTACCACGATGTTAAAGATATCGATGACCTGCCCCAGCTGCTGCGGGACCAGATCAAGCACTTCTTTGAAAACTACAAGACCCTGGAACCCGGCAAGTGGGTAAAGGTACGCAACTGGGATAACGCCGCTGCCGCCCGTGAGGCCATTACCGCCTCCATTGCAGCCTTTAAAAAGTAATCCTATCAGCCCCTGACTCCAGGGGCTTTTTTTGGACCACCGTCCATCGCCCCCAGAGACACCCCATCCATAAACCTCTGTAACAAGCCCCTGCTCTTTAGTGCATGACGCCTGATACGGTCTATAGTTGATGGTTAAGGCCAGCATTCACTGCCAGGAACACCTAATGGATCAGGAAAATCAACGGGAAAAATTGCGCCAGCATTTTGCCCGGCGTGTGACCACACAGGCCCGGCAAATACTGGAGCTGTGGCAACAGTGCCGCGAGCAGGGTGCAGCTCCCATGGGCCTGCGCGAAGAGCTGATCAACGCCAACTACAAGCTGAGCCGCTATGCCCAGCGTTTTGCCATGGAGCGCCACCAGGCAGCAGCGGCATCACTTAAAGCCGCCCTTGAGACCTGGCCCGACAACCTGCCTATGGATACGGCCATTCGTGATGCTCTGCAAAGCGCCATGGACCTGCTCAGTGAGTGTACCCTGCGCCGCAGCGATCAGCAGGAAGACGCCCCACCCCGCACCTACTTGCGCACCCCGGTCTTCATGGCCATCAACGACCAGGATCAGACCCAGCGAATTATCCGGCAAATGGAATTTTTCGGCTTTCGCGCAGCTGGCTTCAGCGCTGCAGAGGCTCTGGAGGAGGAAGCTATCCGGCACAAACCGGACACCCTGGTGATCGACACCGACTTTGGCGGTAGCCCCGACGGCGGC
The DNA here is from genome assembly GCA_007692645.1 of Halomonadaceae bacterium. Classification (GTDB taxonomy): domain Bacteria; phylum Pseudomonadota; class Gammaproteobacteria; order Pseudomonadales; family Oleiphilaceae; genus REBR01. The sequence continues at coordinate 5,887 of REBR01000194.1, forward strand.
CTGGCCGTGGTGGAGCGCATTCAGGGGCGCCACGAAACACCGATTCCGGTGATTTTTGTCAGTGACAGGGACGGCAGTATCGAAACCCGTCTACGGGCGGTGCGTTGCGGTGGTGAGGAGTTCTTTCACCCGGCAGTAGACCCGGGGCAACTGATTGAGAAGGTGGAGAGCTACACCCACAGCAACCCGGTGGAACCCTACCGGGTCATGGTGGTGGATGATTCCCGGGCCCAGGCCAAGTATATGGAAAATGCCCTGATCAAGGCCGGCATGCACACTTGTATTATTACTGATCCCATGTCCGTCATGCAGGCCCTGAGCGACTTCTCACCGGAGATCATTATTCTGGACATGTATATGCCGGGGTGTACCGGCATGGAAATCGCCAAAGTTATCCGCCAGCAGGATCACCTGCACAGTGTCCCCATCATCTACCTTTCCGCGGAAGACGATGTGGCCAAACAGCTCCATGCCATGAGCATGGGGGGGGATGATTTCCTCACCAAGCCCATTGATGCCCGCCACCTGATTGCCACCCTGCATAACCGGGGCCGCCGTGCCCGCTCCATGCAGGCACTGATGGTTCGGGACAGCCTTACCGGCCTGTATAACCACAGCCACATTCTGCATCTGCTGACGACAGAAATCAGCCGGGCCCGGCAAACAGACCACCCCCTGTCTTTCGCCATGCTGGACCTGGACCACTTCAAAACCGTCAATGATACCTACGGCCATGCCATGGGTGACCGGGTGCTGCGCAGCCTGTCCATGTTCCTGAAACAACGCCTGCGCCGCAGCGACCACATTGGCCGTTATGGGGGGGAAGAATTTGTCGTGATCATGCCGGAAACCGGCCTGGCAGATGCCCGTAATGTGCTGAATGAAATCCGTGAAAAGTTCAGTGAACTGCAACACCCTGCAGGGGAGCGGGAATTTTCCGTCACCTTCAGCGCCGGCCTGGCCCAATGGCAGGGCAACGCCTCACAGGGGCTCTGTGAAACGGCGGATCAGGCGCTCTATCTGGCCAAGGCCGAGGGCCGCAACAGGGTCCATATCAGCCACAACCCCTCTGCCAGTTAACCACTGGCAAAAGGCGAGGCAACTGTCATCCACCGCTTCGCAATCAACCTTACCGGTTAACTTTCAGCAACTAATACAAAAACCGGGACTTCTATCAGTTGATGTTAGTGTCGTAAAAGGTCAAACTTCCGTGAAATCACGTTATTTTGTGCCAAACGCAACAGATGTTGTGTTTTTAGTGGAGACTTCACAGGGTGGCAACCATACTGGTACTACACGGTCCCAACTTGAATCTGCTTGGCTCCCGGGAGCCTGAGCGATACGGCCACGACACCCTGGAAACCATTAATCTGCGCTTGCACACCCTGGCTGCCGGGCACCAGCTATTGATCCAGCAAAGCAACGCCGAGCATGAATTGATCGCGCACATTCATGCTGCCGGCCAGAAACAGGTGGATTTTATCCTCTTTAATCCGGCCGCCTTTACCCATACCAGTGTTGCTTTGCGCGATGCCTTACTGGCCGTAGCCATCCCCTTTATTGAAGTGCACCTGTCCAATGTGCATGCCCGGGAGCCGTTCCGGCACCACTCCTACTTTTCTGACATTGCCAGTGGCGTGATTAGCGGGCTTGGCCCACAAGGCTATGAACTGGCATTGCAGGCAGCACTGAACCAACTACAACACTGATAAAAACGAGAGCGTGTTATGGATATTCGCAAGGTCAAAAAACTGATTGAGCTGCTCGAGGAGTCTGATATCGAGGAGCTGGAAATCAAGGAAGGAGATGACGCCGTTCGCATCTCCCGGCGCCGGGCAGCCCCCCTTGCTGCTGCCCCGGCTGCACCGCAATATGCGGCCCCCCTGAAAGAGAATGTGCAGGAGCCTGCACAGGACAGCCCCCGAGAAGAGCCTAAGGCCCAGGAAGGCCAGCTGGTGCGCTCCCCCATGGTCGGCACCTTTTACCGTGGCCCGGCCCCCACCTCCCCACCCTTTGTGGAAATCGGTCAGCGGGTGCGTAATGGCGAACCACTGTGCATCGTGGAAGCCATGAAAATGATGAACCAGATCGAGTCGGATCTCAGCGGCACGATTACGGAAATCCTGATCGAGGACGGCCAGCCCGTCGAGTACGATCAGCCCATGTTTGTTATCGTCTGAACGGCGGCTTTGCTCAGGAAAGTTCCGCATGATTAAAAAAGTACTGATTGCCAACCGGGGCGAGATCGCCCTTCGAATACTCCGTGCCTGCAAAGAGCTGGGCATTCGCACTGTGGCCGTTCACTCCCGGGTAGACCGGGACCTGATGCACGTGCGCCTGGCGGATGAATCTGTCTGCATCGGACCAGACAGTGCCAGTGACAGCTACCTGAATATTCCTGCCATTATCAGCGCCGCAGAACTCACTGACGCCGATGCCATTCACCCGGGTTACGGCTTCCTGGCTGAAAATGCCGACTTCGCCGAACAGGTGGAAAAAAGTGGCTTCCACTTTATTGGCCCCTCCCCCACGTTCATTCGTCTGATGGGAAACAAGGTCTCGGCCATTCGCGCCATGATCAGGGCCGGTGTGCCCACGGTGCCAGGCTCCAATGGCCCCCTCACCGAAGACGACAACCGTACCCTGCAGGTGGCCCGTGATATCGGCTACCCGGTACTGATCAAGGCCGCCTCCGGTGGCGGTGGCCGTGGCATGCAGGTAGTGCACAACGAGCACGCACTGCTGAAAGCGGTTCAGGTAACCCAACGGGAAGCCGGCAGCGTGTTCGGCGACGAGACGGTCTATCTGGAGAAATACCTGGAACGGCCCCGCCACGTGGAAGTCCAGGTGCTGGCCGACAGCCACGGTAATGTGATTCACCTGGGTGACCGGGACTGCTCCCTGCAACGCCGCCACCAGAAAATACTGGAAGAGGCGCCGGCACCCAATATCGATCCGGATGCCCGCCAGGTGGTTCTGGATGCCTGCGTCAAAGCCTGTAAGGAACTGGGCTATGAGAGCGCCGGCACCTTTGAATTCCTCTATGAAAACGGCGAGTTCTTCTTTATTGAAATGAACACCCGGGTTCAGGTGGAGCACCCCATCAGTGAAATGGTCACCGGGGTGGACATCGTCAAGGAGCAGCTGCGTATCGCCTCCGGGGAAAAACTGCGTTATCGCCAGGAAGACATCAAGATCACCGGTCACGCCGTGGAATGCCGTATCAATGCGGAAGATGCCAAAACCTTTATTCCCAGCCCCGGCCGGGTTGAACGTTTTCATCCCCCCGGCGGTAACGGTGTGCGGGTAGACTCCCATCTCTACAGTGGTTACAACGTGCCCCCCTTCTACGACTCCATGGTAGCCAAACTGATTACCTGGGGTGATGACCGGGAAACCGCCATGGCCCGCATGCGCAATGCCCTGGACGAACTGGTGATTGTGGGTATCAAGACCAATGCCAGTCTGCACCACCGGCTGGTACGGGACCCGGGGTTCCTCAACTGTGCATTCAGCATTCATTACCTTGAACAGCTGATGCGGGAATAATCATGCCGTGGATTCACCTGCATATACACACCGACCCGGACCAGGCAGAAATCCTGGAGGACCTACTGCTGGCAGCGGGTTCCGCCGCCGTCACCATGCAGGACCAGGAAGACCAGCCCTTGTACGAACCGGAGCTGGGCAGCACTCCCCTGTGGCAGAGCACCCGGGTAACCGGGCTGTTTGACGCCGGAGCCGACGTTGAGTCCCTGAAAGAACAGATTGCAGCAGACTTCCATCAGCAGACCCAAAGTGCCCTTGAGCACATTGAGGTGGAACTGGTGGCGGACCAGGACTGGGAGCGGGCCTGGATGGACGACTTCCACCCGATTCCTTTCGGCGAGCGGCTGTGGATTTGCCCCAGCTGGCATACCCCACCCCAGGAAGATGCCGTGAACCTGATGCTGGACCCCGGTCTGGCCTTTGGTACCGGCACCCACCCCACCACCGCCCTGTGCCTGAAATGGCTCGATGGCGAGGATGTCACTGACCTGGAGGTGGTGGATTATGGCTGCGGCTCCGGCGTGCTGGGGCTGGCAGCGCTATTGCTGGGAGCCAGCACGGTACTGGGCACTGACACCGACCCCCAGGCTCTGGATGCCAGTCGGGAAAACGCCCGCCGCAATCAGATTGCCGAGGAACGGCTACAGCTGTTCGTGCCTGAATCCATGCCCGACAGTCAATGTGACCTGCTTTTAGCCAACATCCTTGCCCAGCCTCTCATGAGTCTGGCGCCAGCCCTGGCGCAACGGGTACGCCCCGATGGTCGCATTCTGCTATCCGGCATCCTGGCCAGCCAGGCGGAAGAGCTGATCAGTCGTTACAGCGATTGGTTTGCCATGGCCGAAGCGGTTGAACAGGACGGCTGGGTGCGCCTCGAAGGCCGCCGTCGGGCATAAACCACGGCAGCATTTTCGCTATTGCTTTTTAACGCTACACTGAAAGCCTTCCCATCAATGGCGCCAGAGGGACTTCATGAGCGTTCAGGCCAGGCAAACCCGCTGCCCCCAGTGCAATACCCGGTTTCGTGTTACCGAAGCACAGCTGGCTGTGGCCAAGGGAAAAGTCCGCTGCGGCCAGTGCCGCACCGTGTTCAACGCCCTGGAGCACCTGCTTGAGGAGCCCCTGGCTGCTGTACCAGAAGCCACCAGGGCGGAAACCACCCCCACAGCCGATGTTGCGCCTCCCCCTGAGGCGGAAGAAGAACACCTGATCAAACACCATCCGGAACATGCTGCCCCCCCCCCTGA
>REBR01000286.1 GCA_007692645.1 Halomonadaceae bacterium
ACTTTACCGGCACCCATGTTGACCCCGGCGAGGGTCGCCAGCCCACCATACTGGGAGGCCATTGCTGATAAGCCGCCGCCAACCCCCTCAGACACCGGGGCAACCAGCGCGCTGGCGGTGTATTTATCCGGTAGCCACAGGGCATAAAGCACCGCCACCAAAGCCGCTACCAGGGTGGTGCTGATAATCCACCATTTGCCATCCCAGAGGGCTTGAAACAGTGCTGCCAGGTCCACCTCTTCCGTGTGCCCGTCGGCTTGTGATGACCGGGGCTGCTCAACCATGGTGATTCTCCCTACCGCCAGGATCACAAACTGCGTAACGCTGCTGCACTGACTGCCAGATTGGAAAAAATCTGGCTGATGTTAGTGGCCAGCTGTAGCTGGTTAATCCGGTCTACCTTAATGGGGGCCACTATGGTGTCACCAGGGCGTATCTGCTCACCGCCGCCGGCAAACCAGCGGGAGCTGCGGGGGCGCCAGACTGACCCGTCAGCACGGATAATATAAACCCGCTGTTCATCGGACTGCGCCGTAAAGCCGCCACTGCGATCCAGGTAATCCGTCACCGACAGGCCCGGGTCGTACAGGTGAGAACTGGCAAACTGCACCTCGCCAAACACACTCACTGACTGCGGCCTGCGGGGTACCCGCAAGTGATCCCCGTCCAGTACCTCCAGCCCGTCCAGGCGGCCCTTTTCCAGCCCAACCAGATCGATCACCAGGCGTCCCAGGGGCTCTGCCCCCTGCACTTCCTGCAAAAGCCCCTGTAACAGGACCAGATCCTCCCTTGAAGTCTCTTCCCCGGCGGTCAACTGCAACCCCAGCAGGTCACGGCGCAGGCGTTGCTCTGCCACCGCCATACGCTCCTGCTCCAGTTGCCGCAGGCGTTCCCGGGAGAACACCGCCCCCTCCATAAAAGCCCGCTGGGTGAAACCACCGGCCCGCTCGATCAGGTCTGTCAGCGTATCCCCGGGGCGGATACTGTATTCCCCTGGAAAACGCAGCTCCCCTTCCAGAGTAATCACTTCCCGCTCGGCAAAACCCGGCACGCTCTTGATCAGCAGCCGGTCGTAACTGTGCAGCCGTATCTCCCCGGCACCGTCTTCTACCCCCTGAAACAGGGCAAACCGCAGCAACTCAGTATCTGCCTCACCCCCCTCACTGACACTGGAACGCACTACTTCCGCCTCCAGGGTCAGGGCTGAGTCCTGCAGCCCCCCCGCCGCCGCAATCAACTCCCTGGCCGTGGCCCCTTCCCCCAGGGGATAGCGCCCCGGGTAACGCACCGCCCCCGCCACCGAGGCGGCACGCACCGGCCGGGCGGGAGTGGCCTGCTGGTCAAGCCGTGCCAGCACCTCATTCAACAGTTCCCGGCCGGTTAGTTCTGGCGGCGCCTGATCACCAGGAACTGGCACTGGTGCTGCTGACCCTTCACTGCGGTCCTGCTGGGAAAACAGCAGTATCTGATCCCGCTCCTGCAATTGCAGGTCCTGCTCCGACCCCGGGCTACGGAAAATCTCACTAGGGCTGAACTGTAAGATTTGAAGGGGTTGTTGGTGGTTCAGTTCCCTGACTATCAGTCCATAATTCAGGTCAGCATCTTCCGGCAGGGCACTGCGGCGCTCTTGCAGCAAGTCAGACAGGCGCATACCCGGGCGCCACTGGCGCTTGCCGGGGCGCTCCGCTTCACCACGAATATGCACAAAACCATCGGTGAGTGTCTGCAGGCTGTTAATGGTCAGCCGGTCTCCCTCCCGCACCGGCTGCTGCTGGCTGTAAGCCCTGGTGAGATCCAGGGTTTCCAGTGTCCGCCGGCGGCGTTCATCCACCCGTTCCAACTGACTATGGGCGGGGGCGGCATCCCTTTTGTAGCCTCCCGCCATGGCCACCATGTCTGCCAGGGTTTCATTGCCTTTGAGTTCGTAAATGGCAGGCCGCTGCACCTCTCCATCCACCGCCACGGTGTCTCCCACCGGGGGGATAAACAGGGTATCCCCGGATTGCAGCCGCTGATCTGAAGATGTGTCACCGGCCAGTAACAACTGGTACAGATCAAGGGTGCCAATCACCTCCCCTTGCCGCTTTAGCTGAACCTGGCGCAGGGAGCCGGAGGTTTTCACCCCGCCGGATACCAGCAGGGCATTGGTCATGGTGGATAGGGAGCTGACGGTATAACTCCCCGGATGGCGGGCTTCACCCAGTACAAAAACCCGCATACTGCGCAGCTCACCAAGGGTGATACTGGCCTCTGTGCCCAGGTAGGTTTCCCTGACCCGCCGTTCAAGCACCTGCCTTACCTGCTCAAACGTCTGGCCGGCCACCACCACAGGGCCGGCTTCCTCCAATTGGATGGTGCCGTCTCGGGTCACCGGCAGCTCCAGGGATCGGTTAACGTTGCCATACAACTGCAGTTTGATAACGTCCCCGGGGCCCACGATGTACAGCGAAGGCAAAGGAATTTCCGTAACCGGGGCAAAAGTCGTGGGGCGACCGGCAAACAGCTCATAACCGAAGGGCTGTAGTTCATCCCCGGGTCCCCGGGTCCGGGATGGGTCAGACAGGGGGGTGTCCACCACCTGAATATCCCTGGGGCGCTCAACCGTCGGGATGGCGTCCTGGCGGAATTGATCCAGATCAATGCCGTGTTGCTAGGCCAGGGCTTGCTGCTGCTCCGGGGGTAGGTTCTGCAGCTGGCGGATCTGCTCATCGCTTAATGACAGCGCCACCACCGGCAGGCTCAGCAGCAATAACCACAACCCCAGCAACACCGGCAAGCTTCTGTATCTGTCTGTGACTCGCTTCATTTCACCTCTCTTTAACCGGCTGTCTGCCTGCCGTTGCGGCGGCACCTTCAGAAGCGGTAACGCCAGCCCGCGGACAGGGTGCCCTGACTTCGGCCACTGCCGTCGGCGGTGGCCACCTCAACGGTACTGTCGCTCCACTGGCCATCCAGGGTTAACCAGCCTTGCCACAGGGGGTACTCATAACGGGCGGTAATTTGCAGCAGGTCGATGGCTTCCCGGGCAATGGCATAATCCACATTGTCTGAAGGCCTGACGGCAACCAGATTGTCAGAACGGTTAAGTCTGATGCGCCCCAGGGTCACAGCCAGGTTGCGGCCATCGGCAAAGTAATGCTGTAAACCCAGAATGAGTGCCTGGGCATCGCTGTCGAAGGTGCTGCCCAGGGCGCGGCCACGAAACCGGTCACCGGTGCGGTAAACCGAGTCTTCATAGGCCACATTCTCCCGGCTCCGGCTGAACAGATTGCCTGCGGTGGTGTCGGTAAATTCAAGCAACCAACGCTGGCTGGCCCCACCCCAGGCGTAAGACAGGTCCACCCCTGCCAGGGCGATAAAGTGTCCCAGGCTGCGGTCTTCACCCGCCTGCCCTGCCGCTTCGCCATAGACCCCACCACTGACACCGCCAATGGCCATGCCATAGCGCGCATCCACCGCTGCCATCTGGGTAGGGGACTGAGGGCCAGGACGGTCAGTTCCCTGGGACAGGGTCACTGCATTCCACAGTGCCGAACCGCTTTTTGGTTCTTCACCGCCGCCATACATCAACAGCCGGCTCAACCCCAGCTCAAGCCCGTCCAGGGGGCGAAAATTAAACCGCATGGCCAATAACCGGGGTTCAGGAATATCCCGGGCGCTTTCCAACTGGCCCAATGCCAGGGTGAACTGCCAGGGACCCAGCCAGGCCAACAGCGGGTGCTCAGACCGTTGCGGATGGGTACGATTTAGCCAGACCGAGGGTACCGGGCGGGCATTGCTCGACAACACCAACGCCGAGTGCCAGCCAGGCCCCCACCAGCGCTCAATGGCCCCCACACCCAGGGTCCAGTTATCGCCGGTGTAAGCCAGATAGCTGCCATCCCCACGCCAGTCGCGCCCGTCTGCCGGTTCCCGGGTGACCTGAGCGCTCAGGCCTGCGGCCCAGGCATGACCATTCCATTGCGCGCTTAGGCCCAGTTCTGCCCCCTCACGGGGCTGGTCATTAAAGCTGCGCAGCTGCGGCGATTGATTGGCGGCCCCAGCCTGAAACTCCCGGTTCCAGCCCCGGCGGGCAAAACGGTCCTGCTCAAAGCGCAGATACGCCCGCTCGGTAAGGCCGTGCCTGGCTTGGCTCTGTCCCGCTGACTGGCGCTGCAGGGTCGTTCCTGACCACATCACCGGCCAGGTATTTAAGGGGGTGGACAGCTGGCCCTGGTCCGCCAGTACCTGCAAGCTGTGGCGCAGGCGCATATCACCGGGCTCCGCCCAGGGCGCGGCTGACACCAGGGTGCAGCTGAGCATCAGCATGATGCTGGTTAACAGCCGAATCATGCTGGCAGGTAAAACCCTTAGGGGTTGTTGCTGCGGTTCACCGGCTGACACGTTCACTGCGCTATTCCATGGCTGTATTTTTACGCGAGGTGCGATCCCGGCAACCTACTTGAATGCACAACTGAGATAACCACGGCGGTAAGTACCAGGACCCCTACAGATCTGGTTTTACCGTCGTGTTTCAGGGTATGACATTGTTAGCGAAAATTGGCAGGCCAAGCTATCGACCAGTAGACATTTGGGAAGAGGTGACCTTAAACCTGGCCCCGCAGCCAGGCCCATGCAATGCCCATGTACTCATGGAAGGCTCTTTCGGTCATTTCCAGAGCACTGGCAGAGGGCAGGTAAAAGGCCAGGTTTTTCGGGCTGGTGGCAGTGCTGGTGCGCAATGCCGTTGGGGCAGGAATGGGGTGGGTGCCGGCTTTGTGCGCCAACGCCATGGCCCGGGGCATATGGGACGCTGAAGTCACCAGTATGTAGGGCTCATCACCGATGGCTTGAAACATCAGCTGGGCCTCTTCAAAAGTATTGCGGGGGTTGGGATGAATGCGCAGGGTCTCCACTGCCGCCCCCAGGTCTACGGCGGCACGGCTCATTACCGTAGCACTTGGGGCGTCGCCAAATACTGAGCCACCTGACAGTATAAGGGTGCTACCAGGCAGCGCCCGCTGTATCCGCAACCCTTCCACCAGGCGCAGCCCCGCCACACCGGAAAGACGGGTGGTGGGGGGGTGTTCGCTGACACTGGAAGCACCGGAACCCAGCACCAGCACCCAGCGCACCTCTTGCACCGGCACCGTATCCATCAGCGGCGGGTAACGGTTTTCCAGGGGCATCAGCAGCATGCGAGCCACGGGCTCACTGGAAAACAGCAAAAACAGCACCAGACCCAGAATCAGACCACTGTTACCGGCCCTGCGGCGGCCCACAATACGTAACACCACCCCAGCCGCCACGCTGATCATTACCAGTGACAGCGGCGCCAGAAAAGCGGCCAAAGCTTTTGTTACAAACATGCAGACAACCAACTAATGATTCAACGGGAATAGCCCAATGTACCGTTTAGGTACACTAGCGCAGCTCAAGTTTTGAAAGAAGCACCTTAGCTAGATAATCTGATGTTTCCTACCACCTGTCACGGAAAATCCCCATGTCCTTTTCGTCACCCGCTTTGGCCGTCTCTTCGCCACCCCTGACCCAAGGGCGCCATGACAGCCTGGATGTACTGCGGGGGTTTGCCATCCTGGGCATTCTGGCCATGAATATTCAGGGTTTTGCCATGGTGGCCACCGCCTATGTAAACCCTACCCTGGCGGGCTCCATGACCGGCATTGATTTTGTTCTCTGGCTAATCAGTCATCTGTTCGCGGAGTACAAATTCATCAGTATTTTTTCTGCCCTGTTCGGGGCCGGTATTGTGCTGATGGCAGAACGGGCAGAGCTGGCAGGGGTTTCCCCCCGCTCCCGGCACCGCCGGCGCATGTTGCTGCTGGGGGCTGTTGGCCTGATCCACGGGGTGTTTATCTGGTACGGGGACATCCTGTTTCTGTATGGGGTCGTGGGGCTGCTGGCCTATCGCTTTCGCACTATGCCGGTGCCTCAGCTGCTACGGTGGGCGCTGCTGTTTTATCTGGTACCTTTGGCAGCGGGCCTGCTGTTTACCCTGATGATGGCCCAGATGCCCGCTGCGGACTACCAGTCCATGGCACAGGACATGTGGCAGCCTTCTGCCGGCCAACTGCAGGCTGAGGTTACGGCTTACCAGGGCAGCTATGGTGAGCAGCTGTCTCAACGGCTGGAAACCTTGCTGGAAGGGTATTTACTGATGATGGTGCTGGAAGAGGGCTGGCGCGTGTTGGCATTGATGTTGGCGGGCATGGCCGCTTACCGCAGCGGGCTGCTGACCGGACAATGGCAGACCAGCACCTATGGCCGCCTGGCCCTGGCCGGCTTTGCCCTGGGCCTGCCGGTCGTTCTGCTGGGGGTGGCGTTTAACCAGTACCATGAGTGGGAAATGCTGTACGCGGTGTATCTGGGGCGAGCCTTCAATGGCCTGGCGGCCCCAGTGATCGCCCTGGCCTGGACCTGCAGTGTCATATATGCCCTTAAACAGGGCTGGTTTCCTGCTTTTCGTCAGCGCCTGCAGGCGGTAGGCCGCACTGCCCTGAGTTGTTATCTGCTCACCTCCCTGTTATGCACCGGCATTTTTTATGGGTTTGGCCTGGGCCTGTTCGCAGAACTGCAGCGCCCGGGGCAATGGGGAGTAATGATGGCTGTATGGGTCATTCTGCTTCTGCTGGCCCCCTGGTGGCTGCGGCATTTTCCCCAGGGACCCATGGAATGGCTGTTGCGCCGGGGGGTTTACCGTTAACTGCTTAGCAAAGTTGCTACTCTGTTAATCGTCCCATGACAGAGTCCTCGTATAATCCCCTATCACTGGCGGTGCTAGATGCTGCTAATTTATGCCTTCCTCTTCACCCTGGAGAACCAGGATGGCCTTCCCCCGCTGTAATGCTAATATCCTGCGCACCTGTCTGGCCCTGTTGCTGACCCTGTTGCTGACCGGGTGTGGCAGCGGCGATGAGCTTTCTGACGGTAACACCGGGCCTTCGCCCTCCTGCCTCAGCAGTACCAGCCTGCCTGTGGAAGGGGGTTCACTGGTACCCGGCAGTAACTACCAGCTACTGCGCTTTTTTGTCGCCGGCAACAACCTCTGTGCCCTGAATACCGATACCGGCCAATCCTTCCAGGTGGCCCAGGACCAGGCCGCCGGCAGCCCCATAGCACCGCGGCTGACGGCCTATACCGGGGGTATCACCTCCAAACCGCTCTCTATTGACGGGGTTATTTTTCCGGCCAATGACCGGCTCTGGTTCGCCAGTAATAATCCCGGGCTGAACCGTGCCCCTGAGCAGATTTCCAGCGAAAGTAATGGCCGCCAGATCGACCGGCTGATACTTGGCCAGGACCGGGTCATCAACAGTAACCGCCATATCGCTTACCGGCGCAGCCCAAGTGGCAGTGGCTCAGCCGCTGACAGCCTATGGTTTGGCATCAGGATTACCGATAATGCCAACGTACCACCAGTGCAGTTTGCCAGTCAGCACCGGGTTCTGGGGCCGGTGAATAACAACACCGGCAGCTTCTCAGGGTGGCTGGTTCATGCTTTTGCACCGGCCAATGGCATTGATGAGCTGCGGTTTGTACCCGCCAACGCCGTTGGTCAGCAGGGCATGCTGCTACAATCAGGCCTTGGCTCACTCACCAGCGAGCCGGTGCGCTACCTGACCCAGCTGGATGCTCAGCAGCGCGGGGGTGGTGAGGTGCTTATTGCGGTGCCCCGCAGCAATGGCACCCGCTATTTCCGCTTTTTTCCCGGCACTGAGGTGCTGGAGTCCCTCGGCGACTTGCAAGGCCCTCCTGCCACAGTGATGGCAACCGATGGCGCTGCCCTGTATCTGGCCCAGACCGTAGCCGGTGAAGCAAGATTCTATGAGATCAGTATTGACCAGAACACCCTTGTGGAGCGTGACCGGGCAGGTCAGACCAATACTCAGCCTGGATTTATCATTGCTACCGATCAGCATGTGGTCTGGGGCTGGAACAGTACCAGCACGGAAACAGGCCCGGCGCAGGCAATACGGCTAAGCAAAGGGGACTGGAGCCGACTGCCACTGATTACCTATGGCAACAACAACCGGCTGCGCTTCAGTTCGCCGATTCGCGGCAGCCAGAACCGCTGGGCGTTCTTCAACGAAACCGCACTGCCGGGAGCCAACGGAACCCCTGGGCCGGTGGCCAACGCCATCCGGGTAGATACCAGCAATCCTGCAACTGTGGTTCGGGATGAGAACGCCGCCTGGCAGGGCCAGTCACAGCCGGACAACGGGGTGATACGCCCTGGGCTAGTGGCGCCAGACCGGATCAGTGAAGTTTTTCAGACCCGCCGCCACAACAATGCCCATCAGCTGTGGGTGTACGATGCCGGAAATCCGGACCAGAGCAGGGTCTTGCTGGGAGAGATAACGGTGGCGCCGGTACCGCCAGAGCAGGAGCCCATGGCCACCCCTCTGTCCATTACCCTGACAGAACAGGGTCTGGGGCCATACCGCTTGCTCCAGGCCAGGAATCAACTGTGGGTAGCGGATACCCGCAGCGGGAACTCACTCCAGGCAATCATCGAGGATGACACCGGATCAGGGCTGATCCGGTTATTTCCGGGGTTCTGAACAATCCCCTCCGGTTAATCCCCTGACATTGCGGGAATTAACCGGCTTGGGTCCTTAATGGCTCTGGGGTGCCTCGGCGCCCTTTTTGGCCTCTTCTTCCTTGCGCTGCAAAGCCTGCTGATAGATGGCGTCGAAGTTCACCGGTGCCAGCATCAGTGCGGGGTAGCTGCCCTTGGTAACCAGGGTATCCACCGCCTCACGGGCATAAGGAAACAGCATGTTCGGGCAGTAAGCCCCAAGCAGCTGGGCCAGACGGGCACCTTCAATGTTCTTCACCTGAAACACACCGGCCTGCTGCACTTCCACCATGTAGGCGGTTTTCTCTTCCAGCTTGCTGGTGATGGTCAGGGTCAGCACCACTTCGTACTGGTTGTCGCTGATTTTGCTGTGAGCCGTGTTCAGATCCATGCTCACCTGAGGCTTCCACTGCTCCTGAAAGATTTTCGGGGCATTGGGGGACTCGAAGGAACTGTCTTTGGTATACACCCGCTGAATGGCGAACTGGGGCTGGCTTTCCGCATCTGCGTTCTGGCCACCGGCCGCGCCCTGGGGAGTTTCGTTCTCAGCCATTTTCTGATCCTTTGGTAGTGTTCTGACATGTTATTTGAAGTTGGAGCAAACGAATACCATAACAAAGCCCGCGGCAGAACACAGCGTCACAACAGGCTTTCTCAGAAATCTGTCTCACTGGTGCAATCCGCTGCCAGAAACATGCATTAGTGAATTATTTTTTCTTGGCGTCTTTACGGGCTTCTTTTTTGATTTCTTTCTTCGATTCCGGCTTTTCTTCTTTTGCCACTGGCAGGTTAGCAGCACGCCAGTCCATCATGCCACCGGCGAGCCGGGCAACATTCAGGCCTTCTTTCTGTAATTGCTTGCCAGCCATAGCGGCATGCTGGCCACTCTTGTCTGCCAGAATAATCAGTTTATCGCTGTGCTTTTGCAGTTCACGTTTGTTCTCAGCCACACTTGCCAGAGGCATGTGCAGCGCACCCTTGATATGGCCTTCCCTGAATTCCTTGCGCTCGCGCACATCCACGATAATGGCTTCGTCGTGGTTGAGCAGCTGTACCGCCTCCTGGGGGCCGACCTTACGCCCGGCGCGGCGGCCTTCCACATAAAACAGTGCAACCAACAAGGCGGCGAAGGCGCCTACCAGCTGCCAGCGGTTAACAATAAAATCGAACAGTCGGTCAAAAATTTCCATCTGGGGTTACCCTGTTAGCCAGCCACGGTGGCCGGACCTGCAGAAAATGTCTGGCGGGATTATACACAGCCCCCGGGGCGGACAGAAGCCGTAGCGGTTATCCACCGCGGATAGCTGTCACCGGCCAACTGCGGTAAAATTCCTGCCATAGCCAGGTAGCTGTTTTGACCACCCACAATCCGGACCCAATCATGAGTGAAACCCGCAAAACCACCGCCCTGATCATTCTCGACGGCTGGGGCCACCGTGAAGCCAGCGATGACAACGCCATTACCAATGCCACCCTGCCATTCTGGGACCGGCTCTGGGCGGAACGGCCCCATAGCCTGATCACCACCTCCGGGCTGGCAGTGGGCTTGCCGGAAGGGCAAATGGGCAACTCTGAAGTGGGTCATATGAATATCGGCGCAGGCCGGGTGGTGTACCAGAGCCTGACCCGCATCAGCAAAGATGTGGATGAAAACCTCCTGGCCGACAATCCGGCCCTGGCTACGGCCATCGACCAGGCCAATGCCGCCGGTGGCGCGGTGCATGTAATGGGACTGCTTTCACCGGGTGGCGTGCACAGCCATGAAGACCATCTGCTGGCGGCCTGCACCATGGCTGCAGAAAAAGGCGCTAAAAGGGTCTACATCCATGCTTTTCTCGATGGCCGGGATACCCCGCCCCGCAGTGCCCTCCCGTCCCTGGAGAAAGCCGATGCCCACCTGAAGCAACTGGGCGTTGGCCGGGTCGCCTCCCTGATTGGCCGCTATTACGCCATGGACCGGGACAATAACTGGGAACGCATCCAGCGGGCTT
>REBR01000165.1 GCA_007692645.1 Halomonadaceae bacterium
CTGATCTACCGGGCCACCCCTCAGTGGTTTGTCAGCATGGACAAGGCCGGCCTGAAAAATGACGCCATGGCCGCCATCGATGGCGTCAGCTGGGTCCCAGCCTGGGGCAAGCAGCGCATTCAGGGCATGCTGTCCCAGTCCCCGGACTGGTGTATCTCCCGCCAGCGCACCTGGGGGGTGCCCATCACCTTGTTTGTGCACAAAGAGACTTACGAGCTGCACCCACAAACCCAGACCCTGATCGCCCAGGTGGCGGACCTGATTGAAGAAAAAGGTATTGATGCCTGGTATGACCTGGATGCCGCCACCTTGCTGGGTGACGACGCAGCCCATTACGACAAGGTCACGGATACCCTGGATGTGTGGTTTGATTCCGGGGTTACTCATGCGGCGGTTCTGGCCCGGCGCAAGGACCTGGACCGTTACCCGGCGGATCTGTATCTGGAAGGCTCGGATCAGCACCGGGGCTGGTTCCAGTCCTCCCTCAAGACCGGCATCGCCATTCATGGCAAGGCTCCTTACAAACAGGTGCTGACCCACGGCTTCACCGTGGACGCCAAGGGCTATAAGATGTCCAAGTCCATGGGCAATGTGATCGCCCCCCAGCAGGTGATGGACCAGCTGGGGGCGGATATCCTGCGCCTGTGGGTGTCGGCTACGGATTACAGTGCTGAGATGTCGGTGTCCCAGGATATTCTCAAACGCACTGCTGACAGCTACCGGCGCATCCGCAACACCGCCAAATTTCTGCTGTCGAACCTGAGCGGTTTCGACCCTGCCCAGCACCTGGTGCCCCACAGCGAGATGATCGCCCTGGACCAGTGGGTGGTGGACCGTGCCCGTGGCCTGCAGGAAGAGATCGCCGGTCACTATGAAACCTACAGCTTTCTGCAGGTCTACCAGAAAGTACACGGCTTCTGCTCCCTGGATCTCGGGGGCTTCTACCTGGATGTGATCAAGGACCGCCAGTACACCACCCCGGCAGACAGCCTGGCCCGGCGTTCCTGTCAGACCGCCCTGTACCACATCGCCGAGGCCCTGTGCCGTTGGGTGGCACCGATTCTGAGTTTCACCGCTGATGAGATCTGGGAGCATATCCCCGGTGAGCGGGACAAGACCGTGTTGTGGGAAAGCTGGTATGAGGGCCTTGAGGCTCTGCCCGCAGACGCCCCCATTAGCCGTGAACAGTGGCAGCAGTTGCTGCAGACCCGGGTTGCTGTGAACAAACAGCTGGAAGAGGTGCGCAGCCAGGGCCTGATCAAGGGCTCCCTGAGTGCGGAGGTGACCCTGTTTGCGGAGCCTGATCTGGCGAAGTTACTGTCTTCACTGGATGATGAACTGCGATTTGTGCTGATTACCTCTGAAGCCCGGGTCAAGCCCCTGGCAGAGGCCGGCGAGCAGAGTGCTGAAACCGAAATGGCGGGACTGCGGGTGGCGGTGGCTGCCTCCAGCCACGGCAAGTGCGAGCGCTGCTGGCACCACCGGCCGGACCTGGGAGTGGATCCTGCACACCCGGCCCTGTGTGGCCGTTGTGTCACCAATATCAGCGGCAGCGGCGAGGTGCGCCTCTATGCCTGATGCATGCCGAGCAGCCCGCGACAGCAACCAGAGGAAAACCGAACAATGACACGGCTGGCGAAAACCGGATTTCTGATTGCAGCGCTGATTATTGTGGCGGATCTGGGCACCAAGTGGCTGGCTACCGTCTCCCTGAACTACGCCACCCCGGTGGAAGTGTTGCCGTTTTTCAACCTCACCCTGCTGCACAACCCCGGCGCGGCCTTCAGTTTTTTGGCGGATGCCGGTGGCTGGCAGCGCTGGTTCTTTGTCATTCTGGCAACGGCCATCAGCGGTGTGCTGGCGGTGTGGGTGACAAAACTGCGCTCCGATGAAATCTGGTTGGGTACCGCATTGTGCTTTGTGCTCGGCGGCGCCGTAGGTAATCTGTATGACCGGATTGTGCACGGCTATGTGGTGGATTTCCTCCACTTCCACTGGGCCGGTTACCACTTTCCGGCATTCAATATTGCGGATTCCTTTATTACCGTCGGGGCCATTATGCTGGCTATTGACCTGTTTCGCGGGCCCCGGCAACAGGAGCAGACTGAATGAGCAAAATCATTGCCACCAATAGCAGGGTTACCCTGCATTTTGCCTTGAGACTAGAGGATGGCACCGAAGTGGACTCCACCTTCGAGCGGGAACCGGCGGTGCTGGTGATCGGCGACGGTAACCTGCCAGAGGGGTTTGAACGCTACCTGTTCGGCCTCTACCAGGGGGATCAGGAAACCTTCAAAGTGCCACCGGAGGATGCTTTCGGCCAGGCCAACCCCAACAACATCCAGGAATTCAAACGGGACGAATTTGCCCCGGACATGGAGCTGGAAGAAGGGCTGGTGCTGTCTTTTGCCGACGCCCGCCAGTCGGAACTGCCGGGTGTGGTACAGAGCTTTGACGATGATAAGGTGGTGGTGAACTTCAACCATCCCCTGGCCGGCAAGACCCTGACCTTTGAAGTGAAAATCGTCGACGTCCAGTAAACCGCCACGGAGGCCCGCCATGCAGATCAAACTCGCCAACCCCCGGGGCTTTTGTGCCGGGGTAGACAGAGCCATCGAAATCGTCAACCGGGCACTGGATGTCTACGGCGCACCAATCTACGTGCGCCATGAAGTGGTGCACAACAAGTACGTGGTGGATAACCTGCGGGAGCGTGGTGCGGTCTTCGTGGATGAGTTGCACGAAGTGCCAGACGACGCCTGGGTGATCTTCAGTGCCCACGGTGTCTCCCAGGCGGTACAAATGGAAGCCAAAGACCGGGGGCTGAAGGTCTTTGACGCCACCTGTCCCCTGGTCACAAAGGTGCACATGGAAGTCATGACCTACAGCCGGGAAGGGCGGGAGTGCATCCTGATAGGCCACGCCGGCCACCCGGAAGTGGAAGGCACCATGGGGCAGTACAACCACACGAACGGCGGTGAGGTTTACCTGGTTGAGAATGAGACAGACGTGGCCGGCCTGAATGTTATCAACCCGCAAAACCTGGCCTACGTGACGCAGACCACCCTCTCCATGGATGATACTGCACGGGTGATTGAGGCCCTGCGGGCCCGCTTTCCCGCCATTGTCGGGCCCCGTAAAGATGATATCTGCTATGCCACTCAAAACCGCCAGGACGCGGTGAAGGAGCTGGCCAGTGACTGTGATTTGATGCTGGTGGTGGGTTCCCCCAACAGTTCCAACTCCAACCGCTTGCGTGAGCTGGCGGAGCGTATGGGGACTCCCGCTTACCTGATCGATAATGCCGGTCAGATTAATCCGGACTGGCTGGACCAGGTGCAGGTGGTGGGCATCACCGCCGGTGCCTCCGCTCCGGAAATTCTGGTGGGGGAAGTGGTACAGCGCCTGCGGAATCTGGGCGGGGATGTGCCCCATGAGCTGGACGGCAGAGCTGAGAATATTGTCTTCAGCATGCCCCGGGCCCTGCGTATTCCGGTTACTGAACTGGACTCCTGACCCACCCGGTAACACCCGCTCAACTACCTATCCGGTGCTGCACTTAGGCTGCAGCACCGGCTATTCCTGCCGTTTATCCCCGCTTTTCCACCTTTGGTCCGATACGGGCTGACAGGGCCGGAAAAGTGTCTATGCTGTAATCTGTAATTAACCCTATTTAACGTCTTCGAGCGGGTAACCCATGAATTTGCAGCGCTCTAGCCTTTCACTCAATCACCGTTACGCCAGGGGGTTTACTCTGGTGGAACTGATGATTGTGGTGTTGCTGGTGGCCGTGGTGGCAGCCATTGCTGTGCCCAACTTCCGCCAACTGGTGGAAAACAACCGCATATCGGCGGGTACCAACAGCATTGTCAGTACCCTGTCCTATGCCCGCTCGGAAGCCCTGCGCCAGGGCCGGCGGGTAACAGTGGATGCTCGGGTAGATGGCGCCTGGGCTCAAGGTCTTGCCGTAAGCCAGGGCACTAACTTATTGCGGGTGAGCGAGCCGATGGGTAACGGGATTGCCGTAACCGGAAACAGCCTGGCATTTCGCGGTAATGGCCTGGCGACCGGGGTGGCCACTTTCCGTATCTGCGGCAGTGGTAATTTACCGGGCCGTGAAGTCAGTGTCACAGAAGGTGGCCGGGTGCAGACCAGGGAGGTGAGTTGTAATGAGTAAGCGTGTGCAACGCCATCGACAGGTTCTGAGACCATTGCTGCGACCTGCCAGAGGGCAACAGCAGACAGGTTTTTCTCTGCTTGAGGTCATGATCGCCCTGGTGATTCTGACCATTGGCCTGCTCGGCGTGGCCGGGGTCCAGTTACTGTCACTGCAGCAAACCGGTAATGCCCAGCTGCGTTCCCAGGCCACCATGGTGGCTCAGGATCTGGCGGACAGGGTACGGGTAAATGATGGCGCAGCCCCCTCAAATGAAGACATGCTGCGGATCCGCAACAGAATGCGGCAGGAAATGGGTGAAGACGCGAATGTGACCGTCACCACCCCTGGCAACGAAGTGGTGGTGACGGTCACCTGGTCGGAGCGGGACCCGTTTGCGGAAAGTGGCCGTTCCAGTGAAACCTTTGTCCTGCGAACCCGGAGTCGGCGATGAATTCTCAGCAGTATAGGCGCCAGAGTGGCCTGTCAGTGGTGGAGTTGATGGTAGCGCTGTTGCTGTCTTCGCTCCTTGCGACCGGGCTGGTGCAGATTTTCACCAGTAACAGTCAGACCTTTCGGCTGAATGAAGCCAGTGCCCGGGTTCAGGAGAGTGGTCGCTTAGCCTCGGATATCCTCAGCCGAGCGATCCGCAATGCCGATTACTGGGGATGTGCCAAGCCCAGTGAGGGGCGGGTGAACAGTATGTTGAGAGATAACGATAACTTTAATTTTGCCGAATTCACCTCCGGCTTGTTCGGAGAAAGCCGAATAGATGCGGATAATGTTTATGGGGCGATAGAAGGCTCTGATGTGGTCACATTTGGCGGTATTGATGGTAACGCTGTGCTCAGCACCACCCAGCAGACCCCGAATAACGCTTCCACCATTTTTACGGGTGAGAATCCCAAACCAATGATCAAAGAAAATGACTTGGTGTTGATCAGCGACTGTCGCGCAGCGGATATGTTTCAGGTGACTGGCTTTAACGGTGGTAGTAACCCAAATGGCCTCATAGCAAATACAGCTCAAAGCAGGGTGCCGGGAAACGAATCCCAGACCCAGTCTGATTATGACAGTGGCGCCACTATTACCCGTCCGTCTCGACAGAGCTTTTATGTGGCTGAGACGACCAATGGTGAGCGCTATCTGGTGTATAACCCTGTCCAGACCCGGGAATCGACGACCTCTGCAATAGGAGAGTTTGAGGGCGCTATTGAGTTGGTCAGCAACATTGAAAATCTGCAGATTCAGTTCGGTGCTCCCTCCGGTTCGGGCTCTGTGGTGGATACCTGGCGTCGTCCAGGGCAGAGCGTGGGAGACGATTCCCCTTCATCCTCCGGTTTTGAAGTCGCCGACGATGCCCTGGCGGTGCGCTACAGCTTTCTGGTGCGCTCCCCCCAGCCGAATGTGGTGGATGAGCCCCAGACTTACTGTTTTCCCGGCTGGCTTGACTGTGAAGGGGACCCGGACCTGCGCACCACAGCCCCTGATCGTCATCTGTACCGGGTGTATACCCAGACTGCTTCCATTCGTAACCGCCTGAGGGACTGACCATGACGCCTCTAGCTTCACTATTCCGATTACAGCAAGGCACCGCCCTGCTGATGTCACTGATCATGCTGCTGGTGTTGTCGCTGCTGGCCATTTCCGGCATGCAGGGCAGTCTGTTACAGGAACGCATGGCTGCCGCCCAGCGGGAAGGCACCATTGCCCTGGAGATAGCCGAATCCGGCGCCCGGGATGCTGAGCGCTGGATCGAAGAAAACCTGGTGACCCTGAATGATTTCGATGGCAGCAGCTGGCGCTATGATGCAGGGGCTGAAAACACTCGGGCACCGAGTCCCTTTACTGACAATTTCTGGCAGGACACCAACCGCACCCGTGCCGGCACCCCAGTAGGCGGAATTACGCCCCGCTATTTTATCGAGTACCGGGGCCGTGCCTTTGAAGAAGAACAGCTGACAGACGGCATGATCGGTGGCTACAGCCACGATACCGGTGCCGGCAGTGCCTTTGCTTTCCGAACCGTTGCCTGGGCTCCAGGGCCTTCCGGCGTGGGCCAACGCATTATTGAAGTGTATTACAACCGGCAACTCTAGCCGGTACGGAGTGGATCATGAGAACGCAATTTGCCCGATTTAACCGCACTCTGCTACTGGCCCTGTGCCTTCTGCCTGCCATGATGGTTCAGGCGGAAGACGTGGAGCTGTCTGACATACCGTTGTTTATCAGCGCTACGGCGGATCCAAATATTCTGTTTATCCTTGATGACAGTGGCTCCATGCGCATGGGATTTATTCCGGATGAACAGGCGGATGACATTGCGGCGTCGGAAAGCACTTTTTTTGATGATGTTAACAACATCCCCGTGGTGCGGTGTCCCAATAACCTGGTAACTTACGCTGGCATGCTCCTGTGTTATCTGGATATTGAAAACAAGCAGTTTGCGGCTTCTGTGTTGCATAATCCCATGTACTTTAACCCTGATGCGACTTATGACCCACCGTTACGGGGTGACGGGACGACGTCTTATCCTGATGTATCATTCACCAATGCACCGGTAGACGGCTATAACCCTGGCAGTTCTTCCAGCATCAACCTGAGTAATAATTACCGGGCCATCATTGCTGAGATTGCTTATGCGGGAAGATGTAACGCAAGCGGCCAGTGTTCGAGTCGGGGCGGATACACCCTTTCTCCGGGAGCTAATGCTGTCAGTGCTTTTTACTATGAGCCTGAGGGGAGTTGCGAGGCGGATGACCTGCGTGATGAGTGTTTTACCCGCGTCACGGTGGGTAGTGATGAGCAGCAAAATTTTGCCAACTGGTTCTCCTACTACCGCAACCGGTTATTGGCGGCCCGAGCCGGGATCACAGCCGCCTTTATTAATCAGCCGGAGAATATCCGTGTAGGTTATGGTTCCATCAACAGGAGTGGAACCATAGAGCGGGGTGTCAGGCCATTCCGTGACGAGGATGATGGTAAAGACGCTACTAACTACCGCAGTGCTTTTTTCGACTGGCTGCAAACAAAGAATGCCTCAGGGGGAACCCCTTTGCGGCGGGCACTTAATGATGCCGGGCAGTACTTTGAAACTGACAGTAGCCATACCGGTCCCTGGGCTTCTTATCCGGAACTGGAAGATAATGAGCCGTTAAGCGAGTTTGCTGAATGTCGTCAGAGTTTCACCATTTTGATGACCGATGGCTACTGGAATGGCCCGTCTCCCCAGGTGGGTAACGTCGACAATCAAAACGGCCCACAGATCAGAGGCCCTGGTGGCCGCAGTTACCAATATACCCCTGAGGCCCCTTTTGCGAGCGCCAATTCCAATACCCTGGCGGATGTGGCCATGCGCTATTGGAACCGGGACCTGCAGCCAGAGATTGAAAATCGGGTGCCTGGTACCGAGCGTAATCCTGCGTTTTGGCAGCATATGGTCACTTATGGTATCGGCCTTGGTGTGTCCGGTGATCAGGATCCGGATGATGCCTTCGACAAGATGGTAAACGGTGGCAACATTAACTGGCCCAATCCAGCGGGCAGTGTCACCCAGCCCAAAATTGACGACCTGCTGCATGCGGCGGTCAATTCCAGAGGCGGGTTTTTCAGCGTCAACGACACACAAACTTTCGCCACGGAGCTTTCCGGTGTTCTCGGTCAAATTGCTGAGACGGTAGGTTCTTCCACAGGCGTAACCTTTGATACTGCAACGCTGGAAGAGGACTCGCTGATCTTTGCCGCCCGCTTTGATTCCACCCGCTGGCAGGGTGATCTGGATGCCCGGCCGTTGATAACAGATGATGATGACAGTACGGCTATTCCTGAAATCGGTGCCCCGGTCTGGTCTGCTGCTGCCCGGCTGGATGCAGCCAATCCTGATTCACGGCGAATTATTACCCACAACGGCTCGGTTGGCGTGCCGTTTCGCTGGAATACTGATCAACTGAGTGCCCGGCAGAAAGCGGATCTGCGCTTTGGTGCTACTGCCGATGAGCAGGATGCCATGGCTGCTGCCCGGGTGGCCTATTTGCGGGGGGATCGATCACGGGAAGGAGGTAGTGACGGTTTTCGTACCCGTGACAGTCGTCTGGGAGATATCGTCAACTCTACCCCGGTTAGAGTATCTGGTGCCGGTTCCGCTTGGCCAGACAGCCCGGAATTTGGCGAAGATAACTGTGATGCTCAGGGGCTGAACTGTAACCGTTATTCCGATTTCCGTGCCCGTCAGCGTGACCGCAGCCCGGTCATCTATGCCGGTGCGAATGACGGCATGCTGCACGGTTTTAGTGCCACTGAAAATGGTGGCAATGAAGTGCTTGCCTATATGCCTGGTGCCATCTTTTCACCTGAAGGTGGTCGTGGGCTACACCACCTGACCAGTAGGAGTTATTCTCACAATTATTATGTGGATTTACCGCCATTGGTTGCGGATGCTTTTATTCGTGGCCGCAACACAAACGGTTCCGTGACCACAAATCCTGACTGGCGCACTGTGCTTATTGGCGGGGCCCGGTTTGGTTCCCGGTCCATTTTTGCCCTGGATGTGACGAATCCTGACTCCTTCAGTGAAGCTAATGCTGCCCAGATTGCCCTATGGGAGTTTACTTCGGATGATGATGACCGAATGGGGTTTATAACGGAGCCGCCCATCGTTGCCCTTGCCCGTTGGGACGGTGAAAATCGTTGGACTGCTTTTTTTGCCAATGGCTACAACAGTGATCAGGCTGCCACCGGCTTCTTTATGCTGGATATTGATGAGGGCCTGGAGGGTCCCTGGGAAGAGGGGGAAAACTACCGGTTTGTTAATTTTGCCAATGATGGCGGTGGACTTTCGCCTTTGGCGGTATATGACCGGACTGGTAACAGGATCGTAGACCGTGTTTATGCGGGTGATAGGCAAGGTCGCTTGTGGGTGGCCGAGGCAACGAGTGGGGGGTTCAGCAGCGCGTATCAGCAACAAAGTGGGCCACCTCAGGACCGTTCCGCCTTTCCGCTGTTTGTCGCGCAACTGGGAAATGGCGTACCTCAGCCCATTACCGCCTCGCCATTGGTTATTCCCAATCGAAATCAGCAGCCCAGCGGGAGCTCTCCTGACCTGTATGTTTTATTTGGCACCGGCCAGTACCTGAATGAGGGAGACCTTAGCAGTACCCGCCAGGAAAGTTTTTACGGCGTTCGTGACACCGGCACCGCTAACCGCAGTCGCTCCGACCTGGCACGGCGGGTGCTCAGTGCATCGGTCGTCGATGGCACAGAAGTTCTCTTCTCAGACGCCAGCAGCAGTGGTCCCGGGGATGGTGCTGGCTGGTATGTAGACCTGTTTGACAGCGGTGAGCGGATTACACTGGCACCTCAGGTACGAGGGCAGTTTATTTTCGTTAACTCTTCGATTCCTTCCACCAACCCCTGTGTTGCAGGTGGTAGCTCCAGGGCAATGGCCTTCGGTCTGGACGGTCTGACTCCTTCTCAGGCAGTTTTCACGGGTTTTGAAAGTCCGGTGGTTTCGTACAAGTTAAATGACGGTATACCCAGTCAGTCTGCTTTCCTGGGTAACTTCCGCTTCACGCCAACTTCCATTGGTGATGTGATTGTGGAGGGGATCGATACCGGTCGACCGGCAGCCGGCGTTGGTCGGCAGAGTTGGCAGGAGTTGATCGAGTGAATATTCCCAGGGGTTATTACAATGCAGGTATTACATGATGAAAAGTCTACGCGATAGTGGCGCAAGTGGTATGTCCCGGTGGTTGTCCGTTTTGTTGTGTTTACTGATCAGCATGGCGTGGGTGGGTAGTTCCGGGGCCCAGGAACCAATGGAGGAGGTGGTATCGGATGAAGTCTTCAGTGGTATGGTTAATGATGTAGATCCTGGGGAAAGGCTCATCACCGTAGAAGGGCGGCAGTTTAATCTTGCGCCATCCCTAAAGCTGAACGGTCAGTTGCTTCGTGCTGATCAGGCGCTGACACAGCTGGGCCCACAGATGGGGGTCACACTTTATCTTGAACGCAGAGGGTCCAGTGTTGTAATTGGTATAGGAACCAGCCAGCTCTAAACTAAAATGAGTCACTATCAGAACAAGGGCCAGCTTTATGCTCAAAGGATATCGGCAACAGGGTTTCACCCTGATAGAACTGATGATCGTGGTGGCCATTATTGGCGTGATTGCGGCTATCGCCTACCCGTCTTACCAGCGCAACATTGAAAATACCCGTCGCACCGCTGCCCAGGCAGATATGATGGAACTGGCACAGACGCTGGAGCGCCGCTACACGGCTAACTACTCCTACCTGGATGGCGGTGACCCACCGGCTCTGCGTTTTGAATTCTCCCCCCGGGAGAGGGGCGCGGGGGAGGCGTTTTACAAATTTGAACTGGAATCGGTGGCTCAGAATAGTTACAC
>REBR01000085.1 GCA_007692645.1 Halomonadaceae bacterium
ACCGTGGCTACCTGGGTCTGCTGCAGCATGATCTCTGACAGCCAGACCCGGTAGGGGGTGCGGTTATGGTGCCAGGGCAGGTCTTTGCGGCCGTGGCGGTCCCACCAGTGCAGCAGCCGCTTTGCAAAGCTCCCCGGCATCAATCAGCGCAACCGGTCCAGCAGGCGTCCGCCTTCCCGCTCCAGGCGCTCTCTGGCGTCCTGTTCGCGTTTTTTGCGTTCTTCATCAACACGGTCACGGGCTTCTTCGGTCAGCTTGTCTGTGGCTTCCCTGGCCTGGGATTCCAGGCGCTCCCGTTGCCGGTCGATTTCAGCACGGCCCATGCCAGTGAGCACATCGGTAAAGCGGCGGGTGTCGAAGCCACACAAGCCGGCGGGGTCGTCGGTAAGGTTGCCGTCGCAACGTACCGGAATCACCACCTGCCTGACCCGGTCACTGACCCGGCAGGCCCGGTCGCGGTGCACATCCCCCACCACCCGCAGACCCAGACGATAGGCCATATCCAGGGTGTTGGCGTTAACGGTGCCATCCCCTTCCAGGCGCAGTCCTGCCAGATCCGCGGTAAGTTCGGTGTTGTTAAGCTCACCCTGGCGAATGGCGAAAATGGCACGTAAGTCGTTGAAGGGGGTGCGGTCTTCCCAGTCATTGCTTTGCAGGGACTCACCGTGAACCATGGCGATACCCCGGCAGGCCATCTCGGTCATGTTGAAGCCTTCGAAGGCACCTTCGTCGATATTAAAGCGGGCGTCACCGCTGGACTCACCAATCAGCCGGTTCAGGGTGTTGCCCCGGGTGGTGACATCCGCCTGCAGGTTGACCTTGCCGGAGAGCAGTTCAATCTCTGCCAGGTCTTTCAGCAGCGGCATGGTGCGCACCCCAGAGAGGCGCTGGGTCAGGCCCCAGCGGGGGTTGTCGGTGCGGGCATCGAGGGTGGCCGCGACGTTGAAGTCCCCTTCATAGAGCTTGCCTTTGATATGTTCCAGGGCCAGTTGACCGTCACGGCCATTGGCCTTGATTTCGATGTCTGTAATGGTGAGGTTGCTCGCCAGCAGCGTGCCCAGGCCGATACGGGCGTTGAAGATTAGCCCACGGAGAGTTTCCAGTGGCAGCAGTTCTTCATCCCGGTTGGCAGGTTGCCCGGCATCATTTTCAGCGACTTCCTCTTCCTCGTCCCCGGGGGGCAGGTAGCGGTCCAGGTTGAATTTGTCACCCTGCAGGTCCAGGTCGATGGCGCCGTTTTCCAGGCCATAACTGAAGTGACCGTTAAAGCGGGTGTCGTCCAGGCGCAGCCTGAGGTCGCTTAAGCGCAGGGTGCCGTTGTCAGAGCGGATGTCGCTGCCGGCGGAGACTTTCCTGAGGGTGTTCATATCCTCGCTTTCAATCTCCGGCTGACCCAGGCGGGAGAGCAGGGTGCGCAGGGAGAACTCATGGAGATCGAAGCGGCCACTGATAGCCGGGGTCTCGTTAAAGCCCTGAACATCCAGGTTAGCGGTCAGGCGCAGATTCTCCAGGGAGGCTTCCAGGTCTTTCAGGGTGGCAGTTTCTGCTTCCAGGTCGGCACTGACGCTACCACGGATTCTGCCGTCAACGGTTTCGTCACCGAAGGGCTCACCACTGATTTCATAACGGCTGTCCAGGCCTGACAGGGTAAAGCGCTGCAGGTCCTCGGAGGCATTCAGCTGCATGGTCATATTGCCCGCCAGGTTCAGTTCGGGGTCGCTCAGGGCTACCCGGAACCCAAGGGCCAGGGGGAAGTCCCGGCCAAGGGCAATATTGCTGGCAGTCAGGTCGAAGTCTTCCAGCAGGATATCCTGGCCTGATTGCAGGTCCTGAAAGCGCACCCGGGCATCACCGATGCGCACTTCGCTAATGTTGAACTCCAGTGGCGTGCCGCCCTCGTCATCGGTAATAACAATCTCTTCAGGCTCTGCCGGCGCCTCATCATCTGTTTCAGGCATGATGCGCTCCCAGTTGCCCCGGCCCTCTTCGTCCATCACCAGGTGGGCATCCAGCCCGTCCAGTATAAAGGTGCGCACCATGGGGCTCATGCGGATCAGTGAAAACAGATCCACCCGGGCCAGCAGTTTTTCCACTGATGCAAAGTGTTCACCGTCCAGCCGGGTACGGGCGTTATTTACCTCGATACCCAGGGGGAACAGTGACCAGCTCAGGTCACCTGCCAGTTCCAGCTCCAGGTTGGTGTTCTCGGCCACCGCCTGCTCGATCTGTGGCTTGTAATTGTTGGGGTCGATGACCATTACGGCGACAACCACCGCAGCAACCAGCACTAAAATCAGGCCGATAAGGGCAAACAGGGCATAGCGGACAGCTTTCATATTGTGAATCCTTCACTGAAGATGGCCTCTAAGATACCTGCTTTAATGACTGGCTTAAACGCCTTTTCGTTGCTGCTGCTGAGTTGTTGTCGGTGGAATGCCAGGCAGAATGTGCGTCACTGTGTAACGACAGGTATCATGCCTGCATCTAATAACAGCCCATTAAGGAGCCGCCTGTCATGGCCATTACCATCAGCATTGATATCAAAAGGGATTTTGATGTGGAGGGAGACGTGGAGAGTGTTTTTGCCCTGCTGGCCGATGTTCCCGCCTCCGCTGCTTACTTCCCCAAGCTCAAGAAACTGACGGATCTGGGTGACAACTGTTTCCGCTGGGAAATGGAAGAGGTAGGCATTGACCGCTACAGCATCCAGAGTGTCTACGCTTCCTGTTACCACAGTGATAAAGGCAAGGGTGAGATCAGCTGGACTCCGGTCAAAGGCGAAGGCAATGGTCTGGTCAGCGGCAAGTGGCTGATCAGCGAGGCGGGCAATGGCCGCAGCAAGCTGGCTTTTCGCACTGAAGCCCAGTTAACCCTGCCATTCCCCAAGCTGGTAAAAATGGCGGTGTCCCCAGTGGTCAAACACGAATTCAACGGCCTGGTGGATACCTATATCCGCAATCTGCAAAAAGTCTTTGCCTGATTTCATGCCTTTGCCTGTGGGCTTAGGCCCCTCAGGCAGGGGGATAACAGGATAAGGGGGCTGCAACCGGGTTAGCCTGCAGCAGGGCACCTGCAGTATAATGCCACCCTCATTACAGGCAATTTTCCCTTTTACAGGCAAGCCCCCAGCAAGGCGGTGACAGCATGGCAGAACGCAAGGCAAAGGTAGCGCGCAATACCCTGGAAACACGGATTACCGTAGAGCTCAATCTCGACGGCAGCGGTCAGTCCAGTTTTGCCACCGGGGTGCCCTTTCTTGAGCACATGCTGGACCAGATAGCCCGCCACGGCCTGGTGGACCTGACCATCAAGGCCGAGGGGGATCTGCACATTGATGATCACCACACCGTGGAAGATATCGGCATCACCCTGGGCCAGGCCTTTGCCAAGGCCATTGGGGACAAGCAGGGGGTGCGCCGTTATGGCCACGCCTATGTGCCCCTGGACGAGGCCCTGTCACGGGTGGTGCTGGACCTGTCTGGCCGCCCTGGCCTGGAAATGGCGATTGAGTATACCCGCGAACGTATCGGCAGCTTTGATGTGGATCTGTTTGAGGAGTTCTTCCGGGGCTTCGTCAATCACGCCATGGTGACCCTGCACATTGATAACCTGCGCGGGACCAACAGCCATCACCAGATCGAAACCGTGTTCAAGGCGTTTGGCCGGGCACTGCGTATGGCGGTTGAAGAAGACCCCCGTATGGCCGGTATGACCCCCTCCACCAAAGGCAGCCTGTAAACCCGGGCTGTACTGCATTGTCATGAGTAAAACCGCTATGAGCAGCACAGCGAAACAGACCCTGGCCATTATTGATTACGGCATGGGCAACCTGCACTCCGTGGCCAAGGCGATTGAGCATGTGGCCCCTGAAGTGCGGGTGCTGGTGACGGATCAGCAACAGGTGGTCCGTGACGCCGACCGGGTGATTCTGCCGGGGGTGGGTGCCATGCGTGACTGTATGGCGGAAATCCGCCGTCTGGGGGTAGATGACTGGGTGCGGGAAGCGGTGGCAGAAAAGCCCCTGCTGGGCATCTGTGTCGGCATGCAGGCGCTGATGGACCACAGTGAAGAAAATGACGGGGTGGATGGTATCAAGCTGTTGCCTTCCGTGGTGCGCCGCTTTGCCGGTGACCTGAAAGGGGAGCAGGGTGAGCGCCTGAAGGTGCCCCATATGGGCTGGAATGAAGTGTTCAAGACCCAGGATCATCCACTGTGGCATGGCATTACTCCCGGTGAGCGCTTCTATTTTGTCCACAGTTATTACGTGGAAGCCCAGGGCAATGGGGATATGGCCGGCCGCTGCCATTACGGCGTTGAACTGGCCGCTGCCGTGGCCCGGGATAATCTGTTTGCCGTGCAGTTTCACCCGGAGAAAAGCCACCATGCGGGTCTGAAGCTACTGAAGAATTTTACCCGCTGGCAGGGTGCTTAACCCGCTCTTTCAGCTCATGAACCCCTATATATTGGAGATGCCTGAACGCCATGCTGATAATCCCCGCCATTGATCTCAAGGACGGTAAATGTGTTCGCCTGCGCCAGGGGCGTATGGAAGACTCCACTGTTTTCTCCGATGACCCGGTAGAAGTGGCCGGTCGCTGGGTCGCCGCTGGCGCCCGCCGCCTGCACCTGGTGGATCTAAACGGTGCCTTCGAGGGCAAGCCGGTGAATGGGGAGATTGTGAACGCCATTGCCCGCAAGTACCCGGACCTGCCGATTCAGATCGGCGGCGGCATCCGCACCGCTGAGACCATCGAAGCCTATCTGGCCGCCGGTGTGCAGTGGGTGATTATCGGCACCCAGGCGGTGAAAGAGCCCAAGTTTGTCACCGAGATGTGTGAGCGTTTCCCGGGTCATATCATTGTCGGCCTGGATGCCAAAGACGGCATGGTGGCCACCGATGGCTGGGCGGAAGTGTCTACGGTGGATGCGGTGGATCTGGCCATTCAGTTTGCCCATGACGGCGTCAGTGCCATTGTCTACACCGATATTGCCCGGGACGGCATGATGCAGGGGGTGAATATTGATGCCACGGTGCGCCTGGCGGAAGCCACCCGTATTCCGGTGATTGCCTCTGGGGGCGTGACCGATATGGAAGATGTTAAGCGCCTGGCGGCGGTGGCGGAATCCGGCATTGCCGGGGCCATTACCGGGCGGGCAATTTACGAAGGGCAGCTGGATGTTGCCGAAGCCCAGGCCTGGTGCGACAGGTTTAAACCCGGCTGATGACTTGCCGGGGGTGCACCATTGGCCACCGATTCTCCCCCACTAACAGGAGCCCCAGATGGCACTGGCAAAACGTATTATCCCCTGCCTGGATGTGGACAAGGGCCGGGTGGTGAAAGGGGTCAACTTTGTTGAGATCCGCGATGCCGGTGACCCGGTAGAGATTGCCCGCAAGTACAATGAGCAGGGTGCGGATGAGATCACTTTTTTGGACATCACCGCCAGCCATGAGAGCCGCGACACCACTTACGACACCGTGGAGCGCATGGCCAGCCAGGTGTTTATCCCCCTGACCGTGGGTGGCGGGGTGCGCAATGTCAGTCATATCCGCAACCTGCTCAATGCCGGTGCTGATAAAGTGGGCATCAATACCGCGGCGGTTTATGACCCGGATTTTGTCGGCGAAGCCGCTGCCCGCTTTGGTAGCCAGTGCATTGTTGTGGCCATAGATGCCAAGCGTGTCAGTGCCCCTGGTGAGCCTGAGCGGTACGAGATTTTTACCCATGGCGGGCGTAAGCCCACTGGGCTTGATGCGGTGCAATGGGCCCGGAAAATGACTGATTACGGGGCCGGAGAGATCCTGCTTACCAGCATGGACCGTGATGGCACCCGCTCGGGCTTTGATCTGGGCCTGACCCGGGCCATCAGCGATGCGGTGCCGGTGCCGGTGATTGCCTCCGGGGGCGTGGGAACTTTGCAGCATCTGGTGGAGGGGGTTGTTGAAGGTGGGGCTGATGCGGTACTGGCGGCTTCCATTTTCCATTTTGGCCAGTTCACGGTGCCCGAGGCCAAGGCGTTTATGCACGCCCAGGGGATTGTGGTCCGCTAGCTCAGTGCCTGGCGGGCGCCGCCTGTTCTGGCAGAACCGGTATCACCATGTCATCCAGTTCTGTTTTAAGCTGCGCGATGCGCAGCTTCAATTGCGTAATCTCTGGCTCTTCCCCATTAGCTGATGGCTCTCCACCATAAGCTGATGGCTCTCCACCATAAGCTGATGGCTCTTCCTGAAACATCGCCACATGGCCGTTGCGCATTGCCCAGACTGCACTGACAGTGGCCACCGCATACCCCATCTCGTCCAGCTGTGGCAGCATCTCTTCCAGATAGCTGACGGTTTCTTCATAGGGATGGCCAATGGCGACGGCGGTGCCTTCTTCCCGGGCCTGGCGCAGTAAACGCTGGAACTGACTGTGAATAAAGTCACGGTCCCGCTCATGGTCGAGAAACACATCACGGCTCAGGTTGGGAATATTGCGGGACTCAGCCATGTCCGCCGCCACGGTGCTGGCAATGGTACGGCTGTCCACGAAGAACACCGGGTGCTGTGCCAGTTCATCCATGACCCAGCCCATGGCACTTTCCTGCTGTGTCAGCAGGCTGCCCATATGGTTATTGACCCCTCGGGCATGGGGCACTGATGCCAGGGAGCGGCGCAACACCGCCGCCATTTCCCCGGCTTCCATGGCCATGCTCAGCCCCCCGGGGCCCAGACCGATGCGGGCATTATTTTCCATGGGGGAGTGCAGCATGATCTCTTTTCCCCGCTGGTTGCCAGCCTCCGCCAGTTGCCGGGTGTAGCGCCGGTAAGGCAGAAAGGACAGGGTCAGGGGCTGCTCCAGATTGATCAGGCGCTGCTCGTTATCCCAGTGCACCCCCATGTCATCAATAATAATGGCGATGGTGGGTGGCGGGCCTTCTTCAGCCTGAGCCGGTAATGCCAGCAGCGTCAGAAGGCCCAGCAGGGCCAGGGGAATTGGGGGGTAACGCAGCCGCATCAGTTCAGTTCAGGCTGTTGGGCATTGCTTTGGCGGCGGCGGTCAAAGATGCTCATGCCCTGCAGCAGGTTCAGTGCTGAGCGCAGCTGGTAGTCACGGTCCAGACGCTCAGTGCCGGTGAACTCTCCGCTGTCTTCCTCTGCAGAAGACGGCTCCATGCCGCTGCCCAGGTGACCGGTCAGGTTGGCTTCAGTCATGGGCCTGTCGGAATCCACGGCTTCCAGGCGGGCCTGCTGAACCTTAATGTCAGGACGGATGCCCTTGGCCTGGATAGAGCGCCCGTCAGGGGTGAAATAGCGGGCGGTGGTGAGCTTGATGGCGTAGTCCGGCCCCAGGGGCATTACCGTCTGCACTGAGCCTTTCCCGAAGGAGTCGGTACCCAGCACAACCGCACGGCCATGGTCCTGCAGGGCGCCGGCGACAATTTCCGAGGCGGAGGCAGAGCCGGCGTTGATCAGCACCACAATGGGCACGCCTTTGGCGCTATCCCCGGGGGAGGCGTTAAATTCCAGCTGGCTGTCACTGACCCGGCCTTCGGTATAAACGATTTTGCCTTCATCCAGCAATGCATCTGCTACCGCAACCCCTGCCTGCAGGATACCCCCGGGGTTGTTGCGTAAATCCAGAATCAGTCCGCTCAGGTCGCCGTTGTTGCGCTCCTTGAGCTCGTCCAGTGCTTCGATAAAGTCCTTGCCGGTATTTTGCTGGAAATTGCTCACCCGGATATACCCATAGCCTCGCTCCAGCATTTCTGAGCGCACGCTGGTGACCTTGATAATAGCTCGCTCCAGCTCTACGACAATGGGGCTGGTTTCCCCGTCACGGGCCAGGGTCAGGGTGATTTTGCTGCCGGGCTTGCCGCGCATTTTCTTGATCGCCTGCTCCAGGCTCATGCCCTTGACCGTGTCATCGTCCAGTTTGATGATCAGATCGCCGGGCTGGATGCCTGCTTTTGCAGCCGGGGTGCCGTCAATGGGTGCGATGACCTGAACAAAGCCGTCTTCCATGCCCACCTCAATGCCCAGACCACCAAACTCCCCGGAGGTGCTTTCTTCCAGTTGGGAAAAGGCTTCGGGTTTGAGATAGGCAGAGTGGGGGTCAAGGCCGGAGAGCATGCCTTCGATGGCCAATTCCAGCAGCTCCTGGTCGCTGACCTCTTCCACGTAAGTGCGCTTTATTCGCTCAAACACTTCGGTGAACTTGCGCAGATCCTCCAGTGGCAGGCGGGCTTCCGGGCCGTCCATTTCATCGTCGGTGGCGTTTTCATCGCTGGCTGGCTGGTGGCCATCCAGCGCCGGGGTCGCCTCGGCGTTCTGGGCCTGCAATGACGGAATGACCAGCATCAGGCTGAACAGCAGGGCAAAAGGGGTAAATCCTGGGGCAAGCTTCATGAACAATCCTGTACGCGTTCGCGTGTCGTGGCAGGGTTAACCTTAGCGCAACGGCTGCAGCCATTCCATCGGGTTCTGGGGGTTACCCTGGTAACGGACCTCAAAATATAGCCCGGCACGGCTTTGGCCGCCGCTGTCTCCGGTCAGGGCAATCACGTCGCCGCCCCGTACCCAGTCACCCACACTATAGAGCAGGCTGCTGTTACTGCCATAAAGGCTCATATAACTGTCGCCATGGTCCAGTATAATCAACAGGCCGAAACCCCGCAGCCAGTCAGCAAATATAACACGGCCATAGTGCACCGCCTTGACGTCTTCACCCCGTCCTGCAGTGATACGTATACCGTCATGTCGCAGGTTGGTGTCACTGTCGATTCTCTGCCCAAAGCGGGCGGCCAGTTCGCCTTTGGTGGGCCAGGGCAGGGACGCCTTCAGGGTATTAAAGGGTGCAGCTTCTTCCGGAGCCTTGATATCCGTTACTGCCCGCTCGGCTTTTTTCAGTAATTCCCCCAGCCGCTTGCGGTTAGATTCCAGCTCAGACAGTTCACTCTGGCGCTCACTGATGCGGGACCGCAGCTGTTCCAGTGTAGTCTGGCGCTGCTCCCGTTGCCCGGCCAGGGCATCCCGTTCACTGGCGGTCTGGCGCCGGGTGCGGTCCAGACTGTCGCGGGTAGAGCTCGCGGTCTGGCGCACCTGGGCCAGTTCCGCCAGTGTCTCCCTGAACTGTTTAAGCCGTGTGACCGCATCCCGGCTGATGTATTCGTAATAGGTCATGTTACGGGACAGATTTTGCGGGTCGCTCTGGTTCAGTAACAGGACGATGGCACTATTATCCCCTTGCATCCAGGCGGCCCTGAGCTGTTGTGACAGGCTGCTGCGCTGGCGTTGCAGTTGGCTTTCCAGGGTTTTCTGCTGGCCGTCGAGTTGGGTAAGTTCTTTGCTGAGTTGTTCCCGACGCTGGCCCAGTTCCCGCAGGCGGCTGTTGAGCCGGCCGATTTCCCGCTCAGCCCGGCGTAACCGCTCAAGCAGCTCATCCTGCTGTTTCTCTGCCTGATCCAGCCAAAGGCTGACCTGCTCTATTTCCTTCTGCAACGCCTCCAGGCGCTGGCGGGAAACCTCCTCATTGGCCATGGCGGGGGCCGCCGCCAGGCTCAGCAGAAGAATCAGGAGAATGGGCGTCAGCGACTTAATGGTAATCAGCCCCGGGGTGCGGCAATGAGTGACTGGCCGTCCATATCCACAGGCTGTTCCAGTCCCATCAGAGCCAGCAGGGAAGGAGCCAGGTCGCACAGGCGGCCGCCGTCTTTCAGGGTAAGGGCTGTGGGGCCCACATAGACCAGGGGCACCGGAAAGGTGGTATGGGCAGTATGGGCCTGGCCGGTGCTGGCATCTTTCATCTGTTCACAATTGCCGTGGTCGGCGGTGATCAGGCATTGCCCGCCGGTTTTCTCCAGTGCTGCCACTACCCGCTGCAGACAGGCGTCCAGCGTCTCTGCGGCTTTGATTGCCGCGGCCATGTTGCCCGTGTGGCCCACCATATCCGGATTGGCATAGTTACAGATCACCATGTCATAAAGGCCCTGTTCAATGCGCTCTACCAGCTTGTCGGTGACTTCATGGGCGCTCATTTCCGGTTGCAGATCATAGGTGGCCACCTTGGGGGAGGGAACCAGAACCCGGTCTTCTCCGGTAAACGGCTGCTCCCGGCCGCCGTTGAAGAAAAAGGTCACATGGGCGTATTTTTCGGTTTCAGCAATGCGCAGTTGGGTCTTGCCCTGGGCGCTGACGGTTTCACCGAGCCCATTGGGTAAGGATTGTGGCGGATAAGCGCAGGCCGCATTGATGTCACCCGCGTATTCCGTGAGCATGACAAAGCCCGCCAGGGCCGGACGCTGTGAACGTTCAAAGCCGGTGAAATTGTCGTCGGTGAACGGGTAGGTGAGCTCCCGGGCCCGGTCAGCACGGAAATTCATAAACAGTACCGCATCGTTCTCGGCAATGGTCACCGGCCCCTGCTGCTGGTCCCCCAGGACCGTGGGCAGCACAAATTCATCGTCTTCCCCCCGTTCATAGGCAGCCTTCAGCCCTTCTGCTGCGGTGCTGGCCCGGTACTC
>REBR01000233.1 GCA_007692645.1 Halomonadaceae bacterium
TGGGGACAGACCACGTTTTTGGAATTCAAAAAAACGTGGTCTGTCCCCATTTAAACCTGTCCCCATTTAAGCGGCCCATTTTAAGGTCTGCCCCCATTACTCCATTGCCGCTACCTGCCGCTGAGTATCCGGATTAAAGCCTCTTGCCGGCGTCCTGCCTGAACGCCGCTGACTCTGCACCCCAATCAATATCAACGGCACCACAATCATGGCGCTACCAGCCAGGAACCACAGGTCCGGTACTTCAGCAAACCAGATCCAGCCAATCCCCACCGCCCAGATCAGCCCGGTGTACTCCGCACTGGTTACCTGGTTAGCGTCCACCTGCCGGTAGGCCAGCAACACGGAAATGTTGTAACCCAGGATAAATACCGCAGAACCCAGAGCGTTCACCAGTATGGCGCTGTCCCAGACGGCACCTTCCCATAAGGCCAGTGCGCCGGCGGCGGGGATGATCAGCACGTAGTTCAGAAACAGCTTATGCACCGTGCTCTGCTCCCGGGGCAGTTGGCGCACCATCACGGCGTTAATAGCCAACGCAAAAGCGGCCGCCAGTGCTGCGATTGCCGCCCAGTTGAATTCCACCGGTCGCAGAATAACGATAATGCCGGAAAAGCCGCTGAACACGGCAAACACACTCAGTGGCGTGAGCTTCTCCCGGAAGATCACCACGGACAAAACCATGATCAGTATGGGGGCGGCGTAGAACACGGCGTTAGCTGTGGCCAGGGGCA
Organism: Halomonadaceae bacterium; assembly: GCA_007692645.1. Classification (GTDB taxonomy): domain Bacteria; phylum Pseudomonadota; class Gammaproteobacteria; order Pseudomonadales; family Oleiphilaceae; genus REBR01. Next base: position 735 of record REBR01000233.1, read on the forward strand.
GGTTGCCCAGGGCCACCACCATGCACAGGATACCAATCAGGTGCACATGTGAGCGCAGGGCGTGCACTTTAAATCCCGAGAACAGGTGCTTGCGGTTGAGCTGCCCTGTGAACGGCAGCAACAGCAGCAGGGTAATCACGCAGCGCAGGAAGGCGAACTGGAACACCGGGGCGCCGGGTTCCAGCAGTTTGATGAACACGTCATTGATCAACGCCATGGCGTTGCCAAGCACCAGCAGAAGAATTGCGCTGTTAATGGTTTTGCCTGACATGGGAACTCCCGGTTCTTGGTGTTGATAAAATCCTGGAGTTTGAGTCAGCGGAAATTACCTTCCCCGGGGACTCCCATACTTCAGTGATGATGTGGCACAGCCTTTGATAGATCTTTGATAAGAAGGGTGGTTGTGCAGTGTATTTTCAATCCATGGCGATAAGTTTACGGCGACATTAGTATTCTATAAAATGATCTTTAATCCCTTATCATTAGAAAAATAGATAATGAAGCTTCCTCCCCTTAAAGCGCTCCCGGTATTCGAAGCCGCTGCCCGCCTGAACAGCTTCTCCCGGGCAGCGGAGGAACTGGCCGTGAGCCAGAGCGCCGTCAGCCATCAGATCAAGCAGCTGGAGACCTACCTAGGGGAGAAGCTGTTCTGGCGCAGTGGCCGAACGCTGACGTTAACGGATGAGGGACGCCAGTATCTGGATGGTGTGGGGTCGGCCCTGTTACAGATTGAGCGGGTGAGTGAGCAACTGCTGGGCCATGAAGAGTCCCGCCTGCGGCTGTCCGCATTCAGCTCCTTTGCGGTGCGCTGGCTAGTGCCCCGGCTGCCGGATTTGCAGCGGCAATACCCGCAGCTGGAGCTGTCCCTGGAGATGAGTAGCGAAAACCCGGTTTTGTCTGACCGTGTCGCCGACTGCTTTATTACCGTTAAACCCACCTCTGCCGCTTTCAGTTACGAGCTGCTGTATACCGAGCGATTGTTTCCCGTGTGCAGTCAGGATTACTGGCAGCGTATCCGCCGGGAGCTGGGGCGGGATTCAGTGGTAGAGGGACGGGATGAGCCGGCACTGACGCCGGAGGAAGTGTCCCGCTTCCCGTTGCTTTCCACCCATAGCATCTTCGAAAAAGCCGCTGGCGACTGGGAAGCCTGGTACCGCCAGGTGGATCAGAAGATACCGGCCACGGCCCGCATCCATCACTTCAGCCATATGCTGCTGGTTCTTGAAGCCGCGCGGTTTCACCAGGGTATCGCACTGACCAACGATTACATGTTGGGCATTCGAAAGGATGCGGGGGATTTCGTCCGCTTGCCCTGCCACTCGGTCATCACCGGGGACAAGTTCTACTTCGCCTGGAAAACCAGCCGGCGGAAAGAGAAGGGGATTCAACTGCTGCGGCGGTGGTTGGTGGATGAAGCCATCCACAGCGGGTTGAGAAAAGAGGAGGAAACCCAGGGGCCATCGCCCGCGGGTCAAACCGGCTGACAGAGAGGGAAATAAGTGCATTATGGCCAGGGCAGGTCGTCATCATTTGAGTCGAGTAAATCCAGTTTGTTTCTTTCCCGGCGAAGTGCTTTGCGGGAGTTAAGTTTGTTGCGGACCTCCACAGGCAGTTCCGTGTACTGAAATACGCCTTTTTGAGTCAGAATATCCACTAAATCTTCAATAACGCGAATCAGTTCGATGTCTGATTTTTTAAAGACAGATGAAGTGTCGCCGGAGTTGGCCATAAAGCCGGACAATTCCTCGTCGTCATCCGGTAATTCCTCAAGGAACCCCGGCTGTTTTACCTGGCTAACTGCAATGATACGGTTGCTTTGATCACGCTGAACGAACATTACGGAACCTCGAAAAGTGTTTAATCGGTGTTAGTTCAACCTTTCGTTCATCAATAACATCAATTGCATACGATCTTTGACGTTCAGCTTCGCGAATGAATGAGAGAGGTGTTCTTTGACCGTACGCTCTGTAATACCAAGATCCCTGGCTATGAGTTTGTTGGAATGGCCTTTGGCCACTTCCTGGCAGACGTCCCGCTCCCGGCGAGTCAGAGACACAAGGGCATCTTCGTTGTGGTCTGTGGTTGATAGCAATGCATCTAACTGACCTACAAGATGCAATAGCATTTCTTTGGGAAGCCAGTAACCTCCTGCCGCAATGGTGGTATTAACGCTTTCAAGCAGGGAATTCGGGGCTGATGAAGGAATATACGCATTAGCTCCCAGGCTAAAAGCGACTTTTGCCTCCTGGGATGCCGGTGAAAGGGCCATGACAGTGACGATGGTTTGCGTTGCTGTAATGGCCTGCAGAAGCTGCCTCCAGTTTTCAATGGCTGTGCAGATCCAGATGGACTTTGCGTCCTGCCAAAGGCTGGCGCTCGACCCAGCGTCCACCAGGATTACCTGGTCAAAGAATTCCTGCCAATGGGAGGCATTGAAACGCTTATTGGTTAATAGTATCCGCATCAGGGATCTCTTATCGCTCTCTCATGGCTTCGCTGGTGGCTCGAAGCACGGGTTTTAACAGGTAATTCAAGACGGTTTTTTCACCGGTTATGATATCCACTTCTACGGTCATGCCAGGGATGATGACGAAGCTATCGCTCATCTCGTTTTCAATGGTGCGCAAACGGACCAGGTAAAAAGTGTTGTCCTGGTCATCAGTAATGGTGTCGGCACTGATGTGCTCGAGCTCAGCCCTCAGTCCGCCAAAAATATTAAAATCGTAGGCGGTTAATTTAACGGTGGCCTGCAGCCCGGGCCTTAAGAAGGCAATATCAGACGGGGAGATCTGTGCTTCCACGATCAGTTGATCATCAACAGGTACAATTTCCACCAGCTCTTTACCTGGCAGAACGACGCCGCCGATGGTGTTGTTAAAAATACGCTGCACAATGCCGGAAACCGGTGACCGTATATTTGTCTGCAGCACCCGGTCTGCGAGGCCGGATTCTTCCTGTCTCAGGGCCGTGAGCCTTACCTGAGCGTCAGCAAGTTCAGCTCGCCAGCGGTTTTGAAACGTCAGCTTGGCTTCTGCTAAGCGGTTGGCGCTTTCTCTTATGCCTGCCTGGGCACGCAGGATGGAGGCCTCGGCACGCTCCAGATCACCAGTAACCCGGGCAATTTCACGTTCCAGTTGCAGAAGATCAATTTCTGACACGGCCCCGGAACGCAGCAGTGGGCGTTTCTGATCCAGCTCCTGTTGTGCAAGGGTTCTCACGTTTCTAGCCTGGCGCCGAGCTGCCAGGGCCTCTTCAAGGTCCTGCTCCCGTTGTATGCGTTGCTCCGTGAGCCCGGCCTGCTGCTCTTTCAATTCCTCAAGGCCACTTTTATGGAGTGAGAGCTGGTCTGTAATCAACTGGGGAGCTTCTTCAGCCAGTTCCAGCCCAAACACCGGTTCGAACCCGGTAATTTGCGCACGCAAACGGATGGTTTCTGCCTCGAGGCTGAGTATCCTGGCTTGCCTTTCCCGTATGTCGGACAGGGAGCGGGTCTGGTCAAGACTCATAATGAGCTGGCCTTGCTGCACTCTCTGTCCCTCTCTCACCTCAATGCTTTTTATTACGCCACCATCTAACGTCTGAACGATCTGCAACTGGGATGACGCAATAATGCGTCCTTCACCCCGGGTGACTTCCTCTAAAGGGGCAAAATAGGCCCACACAAGCAGCCCCACAATAACCAACGCCCCCAGATACAACATGGTTTTCGCCCGCAGAGGGGATTGCTGCAGTTGTGCCCAGGATATTTCGGATTGCCAGTCAGAGAGATTGGGTTGGGCTGCCCAGCGCTTTAATATGCGCTCGAAAAAAGGCACCTTTTTGTTCAGATGAGCGGATATTTTACCGGTGGCTTCAAACCGTTTCTGCTCAGGGGTTTTATCAGAGGAGTTACTCATGCCTTGCCCCCCGAGATCCGGCCACTTCTCAGGGCTTCAATCACTTCCTGTTTCGGACCATCCGCAACTATCTGCCCGTTATCGATAACGATAATGCGGCTGGCCAGCTCCATCAGCAGGGAGCGGTGAGTGATCATGACCATGGTCCTGTTTTCACCCACCCGTTTCAGGCTATGGCACAAGCTGGCTTCCGCAGAGTGGTCCAGGGATTCCGTGGGTTCATCAAGAATCATGATCATCGGGTCGTTGACCAGAGCCCGGGTTATGGCAACGGTTTGCCGTTGTCCGCCAGAGAGGCCCTGGCCATTCTCACCAATAACCAGATCGAAGCCTGCAGGGTGCTTGCTGGCCAGTGCATCCATGCCGCTGAGCTGAGAGGCTTTGAGCAGACGTTCATCACTGGCTGATGGATCCCCCAAAAGTACGTTGTGCTTGAGGGAACCGTGCATGAGATGCACATCCTGGGGCACATAGCCGATTTGCCTGCGGATAAATGCCGGGTCCAGTTGGCGTATATCCACACCATCAAACAGAACGGCGCCAGATTCTGGTTGATAAAGTCCGAGCAGCAGCCGTTGCAGTGTGGTTTTGCCAGAACCGTTTTTGCCCAGCACCACCACATGCTCCCCTGGCTGTAATACAAAGCTGGCATTATGCAGGGCATACCGCTCGTCATCAGGGTAGCGAAAGCTGACATTCCTGAACTCGATTTTCCCGGTTAAATTTGCCCGGGAAAGCCACTCCTTGCCTTCCGGCCGCTCCTGGGGCAGATCCATCACCGTATCGAGGGTTTCCATGGCGGTTGCGGCATTGTGGTACTGGGCAAGCAGCCCCGCCGTCTGGCTGATTGGCGCCATGACCCGGGAAGACAGCAGATAAGCCGCAATCAGTCCGCCTTGACTCAACTGGCCATCAATCAGTAGGTAAACGCCGATAACAATAATGGCGACTGCGACAGTGTGCTGCACAAAGGTTGCCCCCTGAGTCACGGTGCCAGACAGCAAGCGCATGGCTGCATTTTGCCGGGACACTTCCAGTGAGCTGGCTTCAAAGTCACTTTGAATATGGCCTTCACCATTGAAGCTTTTGACGGTCTCCAGATTGTTTATGGCCTCAACCACAACGGCATTTTTGTGGGCGCTGGCTTTCATGGTGGCGTCGGCCATGGCTTTCAGTTGTCGCTGGATACTGGCTGCATAGATCAGCAGCAGTGCTGCACCAATGAGTATGGGAAGAATCAGAGGCAAGCCAATCCAGGCAATGATAGCGATAAATAGCAGGCTGAACGGCAGGTCCACCAAAGCCAGTATGGTCAGGGATGAAGTGAAGCCGCGGACACTCTCAAAGCTTTGTATGCTGTTGGCAAAAGCGCCGGTTGAAGCGGGTTTGCTGGCCAGGCTCAGACCCAACACCCGGCTCATGATGCGTGAAGAGACTTCCACATCGGTTCTGAGTGAAGCCAGATCCACAAACCAGGTGCGCATCATTTTCAGGCTGAAATCTGCAATCAGTACAATGGTAAGGCCCGTTGCCAGAACCCAGAGCGTGCTGGTGGAGTGATTGGGCACCACTCGGTCGTATACGTTCATTATGAACAGTGGCATACCCAGGGCGAGGACATTGATCAACAGTGAGGCGGTAATAACATCGCGATACAGCCCACGGCACTTGGACCATGTGCTCCAGAACCAGTGGCCTGACTCCGGGCTGCCGGTGAGGCTTGCGCGTTTATTGGCGGTGTACTTGGGCTTACAGTAGACCATGTAGCCGGAATATTGCGCCGCTAAACCCTCCAATGGGACTGTGGTCGTGGCATCAGGAAGTTCCGGGTAGATAACCTGTGGGGCGTTGTCAGAGTCAAACCCTACCAACACGCAGGCTTTTTCTTCTTTGAGCAGCAAAATGACTGGAAATAGCGCTTCATTCAACGTCAGAAGGCTGGATTTGCTTTGCTTGCAGCTCATACCGATTCTGGCTGCAGCCCGTTCCAGAGTAGCAGGGGACAAACGGCCCTTATCAAGTGGTAGCCCGTTGGTAATGTGTTCCGGGGTACTCGTCTGTTGGTATTGACGACCAATAATCCTGAGACACTCTAGTAGTGGATCATAATGGCTGTTAATAGGTACATCCTTGAATGATAAATGGTGTAAGGCGGCGTAGCCCTACACCATCGTTGGGTTTGATCTTGCTGCAGTAGCCGTTGACGCATTAATCGATGGCGATTTCATCATCCGGGGTAATGCGGATTTCGATGCGCTGGTTAATTTCATGGGCCTCTGGAGTATCGTCTGCGATTTTAGGTCGGTCAAAACCATACCCAATAACCTGCAACCGCTGGCTTGGTACGCCAAACTGGGTGTTCAGCAATTGCGCCGCTGCTTCAGCCCGTTGTAACGACAACCTCTGGTTGAATGCTGCCGTACCTATCCGGGAGGCATGGCCTTCAATAACAACATTGGCATCGTGGTTGGTCAGAATAAAGTCTGCGATCTCCTCAAGTATAGGCTCAAAGGTGCCTGAAATCTGGGCTGACCCGTTGGCAAACTGAATGCTTGCTTCAAAGGTACGCATGGGTTCCTGATCGACGGTACAACCTCTCTCATCCACAATTGCTCCCCTGGGTGTGCCGGGGCAGAAATCCATATTGTCGGGAACGCCATCCCCGTCACTGTCTATGGTGGCTTCTACCATTGTTGGGCAGGCAGTAGCTCCGTTGATTTCCAGTGGTGAGGCACCCAGATCATTCAGAGTGGGTAGCCCGCTGCGGACGACCCCGACGGATGACAACCAGTCGCCAGTGGCGGTGAGAGCCCGGGCTAGAGCGATATTTTGATCATTGACCCCGTTGGCATAGGCGCTTTTTGCTTGAAAGGCTTCATTTTCAGCATCCAGAACATCCAGCAGCGTCCGTTCCCCAATGCCAAACTGATCCCGGTAAGCGACCACCACCCGCTCAGAAGATAGACGGTGCTGATTAAGCACGGGCAGTTGGCGCTCAATGGTATGAAGGTTGTGATAGGCAATCTGAACGCTCTGCCGTAAATCCATGCATTCCTTGTCCCGCAGGTCTCTGGCAACGTTGGTTTGTTGGTAAGCTTCCCTGATGGCAGCACGATCGCCCCCGCCACGGTAAAGGTTATATTGCATTTCAACACCAATACGGGCTTCAGAGCGGCCGTTACTACGGCCAAAATCGTCATAGGTTTGGGTGCCATAGCTGGCTGTCAGGTCGAACCGTGGACGCATGGGCGCCCTGCGCAGATCCACAGTTGACTCTGCGGCCTGAATATTTCGGATAGCTGCATGAAACGCCGGATTATTTTCATAGGCGCGCATAAGGGTGCCATCCAGTGTTGCTGGCAGGGCCTGACCATCCGGGATGTAAGATTCAATGCCTAACCCGGGCAGTCGGCCTATAATTCTTAAAAAGCGTGCCGTTACGTCATGCAGGTTTGCTTGTTCGGTAATCACGTTTGATTGGGCCAATGCCATTCTGCCACTCACCTGTTCAAGGTCAGCAGTTCTCACAACACCGGCATTAACGCCATCAACTATTTGCTGAAAAACTTCCCTGTGACGCTCAAGGTTCTCTTGTGCAAACTCAAGTAACTCTCTTCTTCTAATAACGTCTGTGTAGGCTTCATAGGCTTCAAAAGCAGTCCGCTCGACAGTATTTAACAATTCATGGTATTGCACCAACTGCTGTTTGGAAAAGCGTTGGACATTACTGCGGGTCTCGAAGCCATCATAGAGCATTTGCCGCATGGTAATGCGTGCATCAGCCCCGTTGAAGGTATTACCCGAACGCTCACTACCACCGCCGATACCGTCCCGGGATCGGTAATCACGCCATTCCTGGCCGAAACGGGACTCAAGGTCGACCCTGGGTCTGTAGCCTGCGCCAGCTCCTTCTACATCATATTCCGATGCTAGAAACCGGTGCCAGCTTGCCTGAACTTCCGGGTTTCTCTCAATCGCATCTCTTAAAAGCGATTCAAGCGTGTTTTCAGCTGCTGCGGATGTGCAAAAAACAGCTGATAAAACAACAGCAAAACAGAACTTTTTAAACATGCGATATTCCTTGAAAGTATATTAATTCATCCTGATTCCTGAGCTGGGCAGAACCAAACTCCTTACCGTACGTCAGTACAGTATAAATGGAGGCATTGTCGGAACATAATATTTCATCTTTTTTTAATTGGTGTATCAAAAAATGCCGCAAAGCCGTGTTGAAATCCTTACGTTAAATGGAACTCTTTTCCTTGAAAGTGCCAGTGGCACTCAGTCTGTTTCCCAAGGAGACGTGTTAGATATCAACGCGGATGACGCCATATTGGTAACCGGTGAGGGCGGTGAAGCGGTTATTTTGGTTGACGGCGTCGTTTTCGAATTAGGCGTAAACACGGCCTTCAACGTTGCCGCTGCATTTGACCCTGAAAGCGACGATTCCGAGCAGGCATTAACCAGTGAGGCAGTTGCTGCTGTTATCGAGGCCCTGGAAACAGACCAGGATCTGTTTGACTTTTTGGAAGAGCCCGCCGCAGGTGTTGAAGGGGGCGAAGGTGGCGACGGGCACGGGTTTGTGCGATTGCTGCGAATTTCAGAGTCCCTGGATGGCGGTGCCGGTGGCGCGGCTCAGCCTGATGGCTTTACCGGTCAGACCCCGGCAGTGTTCCCTGACACCAACAATGGGGATTTCGATGTTGCAGCGGTTGATACCACCCCCGCACCTGGTGAAATCGGTGATGGTAACGCCATCCTCTTTGACAAGGCTCTGATCAACGACAGTGAAAAAGAAACAGTAACCCTCTCCGGCACACTGGACGACGGTGCCACCATAGATAGCCTGGTAATTACTGACAGCCAAGGCGGCAGCGTCACTGTGTCTGCCGCTGACATCACCGTAGATGGCAATAACATCACCGTGACGAGTCAAAATCTGAGTGGTCTGGCGGATGGTCAACTGACGGTAACCCTGACGGTAACCGATGCGGCAGGTAACCAGGGCAGCGTGAACAATACCGCCACCCTGGACACCACTGCCGGCACCATTAACATCGATCCGATCACTGGTGACAACGTTATCACCGGGGATGACGTTAATGATGTGACAATCAGTGGCTCCACCACCGGCATCGAAGACGGCCAGACAGTGACGGTGACTGTGAACGGAGCAACTGTTGGCACAGCTACCGTTACCGATGGCGTCTGGAGCTTGAATGCTGTCGACCTGAGCGGACTGACCGATGGCGACCTGACCGTCATGGCCAGCGTGACAGACGCCGCTGGTAATCCTGCAAACGTCACCCTTATGGTCGAACTGGATGCGGTGGATGCTGCCCTGAGCGTGGATGCGGTTGTTGATAACGGCGATGCAACTCTGGACATCACCGGCACCAGCACTGACGTCGCCGAAGGCACCCTGGTAGCGATTACGATCACCGATCAGAACGGAAACACTGTCACTGCCGAAGGCACCGTTGATGCGGATGGTAACTATACAGTTGATAACGTGGACGTCAGTGGTCTGACCGACGGGCCCCTGACCATCGATGCCAGCACCACGGACAACAATGGCAACACCGTTTCGGCTCAGGACAACAACGTCGAACTGGATGCAGTGGAAGCTGCACTGAATGTTGGTGTTGCGGTTGATAACGATGCCGTCACCCTGGATATCACCGGCACCAGTACTGACGTTGCCGAAGGCACCGTGGTGGCCATCACCATCAGCGATCAGAACGGCAACACGGTCACCGCCGAGGCTACCGTGGATGTGGATGGTAACTATGCGGTTGATAACGTTGACGTCAGTGGTCTGACCGACGGCCCGCT
>REBR01000098.1 GCA_007692645.1 Halomonadaceae bacterium
CCATAGCTGTAAACCCCCACCTTTTCCCGGCCACTTTCCCGGGGTGGACTACTGGGGCTGGTCTGGAACTGGGCCAGTGCGGGGCTGGCGCCCAGTAGCAGAGCTGTCATCAAGGGCAGGCCTGGCAGGGAAAAGCGGCGATGGTTCGGGGTCATAAAGGGGCTCCGTTACGCTGTCCGAAGGTCAGTATCGGCATTTGCAGAGGTAAACGACAGGTCGAACAGTTAAATTGAACAAAGCTGTCGAAATGTTTCGCTTTGCTCAGTTCATGACTCTGTTAGTGTAACCATCAAGTCCTGCTAACAGGGTTAATCATCACACAGACTGAGCCTGATCAAGAAACCAGGCCAGACACAAGGAGCAGAAATTATGGCTAAAGTACTGGTACTTTATTATTCAATGTACGGTCACATGGAAACCATGGCTAATGCAGTAGCTGAAGGTGCCCGTAAAGTACCGGGTACCGAAGTTACCATTAAGCGGGTGCCGGAAACCATGCCTGCAGAGGCATTCCAGAATGCCGGTGGCAAACAGGATCAGAGTGCTCCACTGGCAGACCCTGCTGAACTGGCTGACTACGATGCCATTATTTTTGGTTCCCCCACACGTTTCGGCAACATGTCCGGTCAGATGCGGACCTTCCTTGACCAGACCGGTGGGCTCTGGGCTAAGGGCGCCCTGCACAGCAAGCTGGCCAGTGTGTTTACCTCCACCGGAACCGGCGGCGGCCAGGAAATGACCATTACCTCTTTCTGGACCACCCTGGCGCACCACGGCATGGTGATTGTGCCCATCGGTTATGGCACCCCTGAGCTGTTCGATATTTCCAAGGTCAGTGGTGGCACCCCTTACGGCTCCTCCACCCTGGCTGGCGGTGACGGTTCCCGTCAGCCCGACGAGCGTGAACTGGCTATTACCCGCTACCAGGGTGAGCACGTTGCCAAGTTGGCAGCAAAACTGAATGGCTGATTGGCTACCCTCCTGCTAGTGTCCCGTCCGGTTAACGAATTAACCGGACGGGACACTAGACCCCTTTTCGCCGCTCCCATGAGCGGCGTTTTTGTTTCTGGCGACTATGGATTAGTCTGCGTATAGGCACCTGATTGTGCCGGCCACCGGAAAACAGGGTTTATGCAATCATCAGCATCTTTGAATAACTGCCATGAGCTGACCCGGCAACTGGTACTGGTGACTGGCCTGACCGCATTGTTATGGGGCTTTCACCTCTATGCCCGAACCCTGGAGACCGGGGTGCTGGGGGTGATCTGGCTGGGGTTGGCCCTGGTGATTGCCCGTGGGCTGTTCTGGCGTGCCCGGATCCGCCGCCGGGCCTGGCTGCAGGTGTATGTGCGCCCTGGCAGCGCCTGGCGGCACTGGCTGAGGGGGGGGGTGGTGATGGCCCTGGTCCGGTGGCTGCTGGGGCTGTTGCTGGCGGCATTGCTCCTGTTGGTGCTGGTGCGCCGGGACCAGCCATTGTTCTGGCAATTGTTGCTGCTGAGCGGGCCTCTGCTGATTGCCCTGCGGGTAGGGTGGGAGAGGCTGGCGGCCCGGGATTTTCAGCCAGGTTACCGCCAGGAACTGGTGTGGTCCCTGAGTTTGCGTGTTGCCGGTGCAACTTTGCTCCTGGCCCTGGTGTGGCTGTTCTTCCACCAGCCCCAGCCGGATCTGACTGGGGCGTCACTGGCCCAGGCCCTGTGGCATTACGTGGACCAGGAACAGGCCCGCAGTGCCTGGCTGGAAGGGGCGCTGCAGGCCATGGCCGCCAAGGAAGGGCTGCAGTTCTGGCTGGCCCAGCATCTGGTGTCGGTGCCTGGAGCCCACTGGTTGGGGCAACTGCTGTTGTGGCTATTGCTGTTTGCGGAGCAGGCCCTGTTTGTGGGGGCCTGGCTGCTGGTGTTTAATGGCATTATCATCAAAGGGCAGCGTTATGCAGACCCAGCTTCCTGAACCAGTATCTCTAGTGGAATCCCCCTCGCCCGGTGCTAAGCCAGGACTGGCCCCCTGGTGGTTGCCAGTACGCCTGCTTATTGCCTGCCTGTTGCTGGTGGGGCTATGGCAGTGGGTGGGGCAGGAGCCTCAGCGCCAGTGGCAACCTGCCGCGCTGATTCATGTGACCGCCGGGGATCAGCATTACCGTTTGTCTGCCGGGGAAATGGCGAACTTGCAGGCGTATTCGGCGGACTATTTCCGGGAGCGGGCGCAGCAGGGGCAAGCTATCTTACATAGCAGCACTGAAGCCCATCTGGACCAGCTGTTTTCCCGGGTAGAAAGTCAGCTGCCGGTGTTTTTGGATTGGTATTATTCCTCCCGGGGATTGTATACCCGTGATTTTATGTGGCTCATGTCCAAGTTGCCGGGGTACGACGGGGATTTTGTTCAGGAACGTGCTGAACAAATGCTGTTCCATGACACTAATTGGCAGGGTTCGTTGGTTCGGCTGGAAACCAGTGCCCTGGCCCAGTTGGCCAGTCAGGACGCCAAGACCCGGGAAGGCTGGCTGGCTGGGGTGATGGAGCGTCTGACACCTCATCAGGTTCCTGCGCCGCTGCCTTCAGGCGAGGCCCAGGAGCAGCCGGAGCGCTTACGCCTCAACATTAACACTCTGGAACAGCAACTGGCCGAAGCCAGTATGCTGTCCATGAATGAACGTCTATCTGCTAATACTGGAGCAGCGATTGCTGGCGCGTTTATGCTGCGGGGAGCTGCCAGTGGTGTTACTGCCCTGAGTGCTCGCCGGGCAGCGGCCCGTGGCGCCAGCCGAGGCACTGCCCGTGTAGGCGGCGCTGCAGCTGGCGGGGGCTTGGCCTGTGCGCCAACTGGACCACTGGCTCTGGGTTGTGCGGTGGCGGCTGGGACCGTGGCCTGGCTGTCATTTGACTGGGCGTTGTTGAAAGTAGAAGAACAATTGCGCCGTGATGAAGTGGAAGCGGCATTGAAAGAGAGCCTGCTGGCGTTGCGCCGGCAAGTGGAAGGGGATATTCAGAGCGCCCTGGCAGCGGATATAGCCAGCCAGCAGCAATTACTGCAGAGCCATGTGAGTGGGCATTTTCTGCCGATGCAGGGGCGTATGCAGGAGTAGCGTCTTTACCCTGAGGGCGCTTTGATAAGGGTTTGAATTGAAGTAATAATTTTTGCAATTGAGTTACAGGAAGCAGCGGCTGCAAGCAAAGTACAGCCGCTGTAGGTGGGATCAGAAGGAGTAAACGGCGCCTACGGACAGGGCCCGGGCAGTTTCATCCGGTGCACCTGTCTGGTCCAGGGTGCTGGGCTGCCGCCAGGGAGCCAGCTCCTGGGCTTCGTCATTGGCCACTTGGGCTACATTGGCATAGAACAGTAGTTCAGGGGCATACTGGTAGTTGACCCCGAGGGCCAGTTGAGTGGCATCGAAGTCGCTGTCATCCCCATCCAGCCACTGGTACTGGGCTTTAAGTGTGGTCTTACTGGTCAACTGATAACTGCTGCCCAAGCTATAAACACTGTCAGAAGGGTCTGTTGCCCGCTGGGCCATGCCGGTGAATCGCCAGTCAGCCATACGGTAGCTGGCGGCCAGGCGGGTAACGTTACGTTCATCTTCAGCATCTACCCGGTTCCAGCGTTCATGGGCTATAGCGGCATAAAGACCGCCGGCATTAAAAGAGATTGAGCCGCTGATGGCGTCATTGTCATTGCTGTCTTCGGCGTTGTCATTGTTCTGGGTTTCCGCGGAGTAGTGCAGTTCTGCCTGGAATCCGTTCAGGGTAGGGGTGCGGTAGGCTATGCTGTTTTTGAAGCGCTCATCAAAGCCCTGTAACTCGTTATCAGGCCCCACGCCGCTGTTACGGCTCAGGTTACGCAGGTCCCCCAGTTGGTCCGGAAACAGATCCACTTGTGAGCGTAGTGCTTTGCTGGGGGTGTCAAAATGACCAACCCGCACCAGCCCCCAGTCACTCCCTAAACCCAGAAAGCTGTTACGGCTGGTCAGGGCGCGGTTCTGGTTGCTGTTGATATCCACCTGGCCTTCCAGTTGCACCATTACCGTGAGGTTATTATCCAGCAGGTGGGAAGCCCGGAAGCCCAGGCGGCTGGCGTTACTGGCCACATTAAAGGCGGAGTAATCCTCACCGTCGTCCATCAGGTAGGTGGCCAGGTGGGCGCGGCCGTAGACTTCCACGTTTGTGTCTGCCAGGGCCAGGGTAGGGCTTACTGCCAGTGCCATCAGGCTGATATGTAAGGCACTTCGCTTCATGGGGCTGTTCTCCACTGTTACATTTTTATGACAGAAATGTTGCAAACCGTCACACTTTGAACTGTTGCATTTCATCCCGCAACTGTTCCGCCAGCCGTGACAGGGAGTCACTGGCCTCTGCAGACTGACCAACACTGGCCACTGACTGTTCGCTCAGATCGTTAATGCGCTGAATGTTTTCGTTAATTTCCCGGGACGCGGAACTCTGCTCTTCAGTGGCACTGGCGATTTGCTGGATCATGTCGTTAATGTGGGCAACGGCTTCACTGACACCGTCCAGTGCCCGGTCCGCCTGTTCTGCCTGCTCCTGACAGTGTCCCGCCCGGTCGCTGCTCTGGGTCATGGCTTTCACCGCCTCGTCAGCCCGGGACTGGAGCTGGTCAATCACCCCCTGGATCTCGCTGGTGGAGTCATCGGTGCGTTTTGCCAGGCTACGCACCTCATCGGCCACCACTGCAAAACCCCGGCCGCTTTCACCGGCTCTGGCAGCTTCAATTGAGGCATTCAGGGCCAGCAGGTTGGTCTGCTCTGCCACGGCCTTGATCACTTCCAGTACGGTGCCGATTTTGTCGGTACCCTGTTTCAGGGCCTGGATTACGTCGCTGGCTTTACCGATATCCACCGATAACTGGCCAATAGAAGCCGTGGTGTCCCGAACCACCTGTTTGCCACTGGCGGCTTCCTGGCTGGCATGTTCGGCGCTATCTGCCGCGGCCTGGGCGTTGCGGGCCACTTCCTCTACGGTGCTGGTCATTTCTGTCATGGCAGCAGCAGCACTGTTGAGCTCATTGGTCTGGTTTTTGACCCCGCTGTCGGTTGCCTGGCTGATCTGGTGCATTTCCGTGGCAGAAGCGGCTATTTCCTGGGAATAACCCATGACCTGACCAATCATATGGCGCAGATTTTTTTGCATCAGGGCCACATTGGCTAACAGGCTCTTGCTGTCGTTTTTGCGCAGCGTTACTGCCTGGGTCAGATTGCCGTCTGCTACCGCTGTTACTGCGCCAGTGACATAAGCCGGGTCGCCACCGAGGGTCCGGGTGACGGAGCGCACCACCAGCAGGGTCACTGCAATAGCGACACCGGTAATGACTGCTGCCAGGGCGATGAGTAGCCACAGTACCCGGCGTACTTCGGCCATGGCCTGGTACTGATTGGTTTCAACCACCAGGCCCCAGTTCAGCATGGGCAGGTAGATGTAGCTGCCGACAACGGCATCGCCGTTGGCATTACGGTAGATGCCGGCCCCGGTCTCCCCCCGGGCAATGGCTGCCGAGGCCCGGGTGTCCAAAGTGCCGCCGCTGGAGAGGGTATCGGTATTGGTGAGCGCCTGCTGGTCACTGCTCACCAGATAGGATTCGCTGCCGTCGCCCCCGGCCATCTCCCGCACCCGCTCAGTGAGCATTGCCAGGTCCACGGCACCGCGCATGACTCCCACGATCTCATTTCCCTGGCGAATGGGGATGGCGACAGTGCTCACCCTGTTGCCTGTGGCCCGGGATACCACCGGTTGGGAGAATACATCGTTACCGGCAATGGCCTGGCGGAACCAGTCCCTGTCAGGCACATTAAAATCGTTGGCTGCGCTGGCGCTTAATATCTGGGCGCCGCTGTCGTAACTGACCCCAACCTGGCCCCGGCCATTCGGGTCAAGCACAAAAATGGTGTCGTAATGGCCTTGATGGTCAGCAATGCGTGCCAGTAAATGATTCAGTTGGGCACTGTCACCCTCAACCGCCGCATCCAGGCTTGCCAGGTAGCGCATTTCATCCTGTCGGGCCAGCAGCCAGTCCTGGAATGCCCGGGCATGCATCTCACCGGTGCCCCGCAGATCGTTGATGATGGCTTCGGTACGGGCATCCCGATACTGAACAAAGGCCACACTGGTGACCAGGAAGGTGGCGGCAACCACCAGAGACGTAATCATCAGGGTGAGGCGGGGGGCGAAACCCATATGGCGGATTGAGCGCAGTAGCATGGCCTGGGTAATCCTTTTCCTGTTTTTGTAAGTTTTTTCCTACGCTTTTGTAGGGGCGAGGCGCCCTTAAAACAAAGGGTTAGCGAGGTCTTTAATGAATCATAGATTAAAACCCCAGCTTGTATAGGTGAAAGGCCGGATTCATTGGTCGGCAGGGTTCGGTGGCACTTACTCGTCAGTTTTCAGCCGCTGATGCCGTGACCCCTGGAGCGGTTACTGACACAATGTGGTTTCTTGCTAACAAGTCAGTGCCCGGGAGGATAGTAGTGACTGAGGCCGTATTTCTGGATACCGACACTCTGGGGCAGGATGTGGATTTGTCCCCCTTGCAACAGGCCGTCAACCTGCAGTGTTTTAGTGCCACGGCGCCAGAGCAGGTGGCTCAGCGCCTGGCCGCAGCTGAGGTGGTGGTGGTTAACAAGGTGGTGCTAAACGACAGTCATTTTGCAGCGGCGCCACAGCTGCGAGGTATTGTGGTCACCGCCACCGGGGTCAATAACATTGATCTTGATGCCGCCAAAGCCCGGGGTATCCGGGTGGTCAATGCCGTGGGCTATGCCCGGCCGATACTGGTGCAACATACCTTTTCCCTGATTCTGGCCCTGAGCAATCGCCTGCTGGATTACGTGGAAGATACCCGTGCCGGGCGCTGGCAACAGAGCCCCATGTTCTGCCGTATGGACCACCCTATCAGGGAACTGGCGGGCAAGACCCTGGGGCTGATCGGTTACGGGGATCTGGGCCAGGGGGTGGCGCGAGTGGCGGAAGCTTTTGGCATGACGGTGCGCCTTGCAGCCCGGCCAGGGCAGGGGGGTGAACAGGTGGACGGCTATGTGCGGGAACCCCTGAAAAGTCTGTTGCCGCAAGTGGATGTGCTGTCAATTCACTGCCTGCTCAGTGAGCAGACCCGCCATCTGATCAGCCGGCGTGAGCTCACCGCCATGAAAGCTTCTGCCCTGCTGATCAATACTGCCCGGGGGGGCATTGTCCATGAGCAGGATCTGGCGGATGCCCTGCGTGCTGGTGACATTGCCGGGGCAGGACTGGATGTGCTGAGCCAGGAGCCTCCTGTTAACGGTAACCCCCTGCTGGCGCCAGATATTCCCAACCTGTTACTGACCCCACACTGTGCCTGGGCCAGCCAGGAAGCCCGTCAGCGTATGGTGCAGCAAAGTGCTGATAACCTGGGACAACTGGTGGCCGGTACCCTGTCCCGCTGGGTTGTTTAGGCCTGGAGCGATGCAATTTGCACTTGCCCCTATAGGTCAGGTCCCCTAAGGTTCCCCAATCCCCGTCTGTTAACTTTGTTTAATCCAGGGCCGGGCTATTCCCCCTTCTGTTGTTGTTAGAGGAGAGCACCATCATGAGTATTCAGAGTGATTCCCAGGACCGAGTGGGTATGAACGCCAATTTTGGTGACCCTTGGGTGCTCGGGTTGAGTGCCGGTTTTATATTGCTGTTTCTGGGCTTGTCTGTGGTGAACCTTGAGTGGGTCTCGGACTCTGTGGGTACTGGCTTCGCCTGGACGGCGCAAGTCATGGGTTCCTATTTTCAACTGCTGTTGCTGGCCACGTTTTTTATTGCCATGGGGGTAGCGGTGTCTCCCGCCGCCAGCGCCAAAATCGGCAACCTGGATGTCCCGGAGCTGAGCACCTTCAAGTGGCTGTCCATGATCATGTGTACTCTGCTGGCGGGTGGCGGTGTGTTCTTTGCCGCCGGGGAGCCGGTTTCCCATTTCCTGCATACACCGCCAGCCTTTTCCCATGAGCCGGGTACAGCGGAGGCAGTGGCTCCGGCACTGGCCCAGTCGTTTATGCACTGGGGCTTTCTGGCCTGGGCGGTACTGGGCACTCTCACCGCTATAGTATTGGCCCACGCTCACTATGTGAAAGGACAACCCCTGCAGCCCCGGACACTGCTGTTTCCGGTGTTTGGTGAGCGGCTAATGCGTGGCCCCCTGGGTAGTGTGGTGGATGCGGTCTGCGTTATTGCCGTGGTGGCGGGTACCGTGGGGCCAATTGGTTTTCTGGCCACCCAGGTCAGTTTCGGCTTGCACGAGCTGTTCGATTTCCCCCAGGGCTATGGAACCCAGCTGGGCATTCTGATGCTTTTGGGTGCGATTTACGTCACCTCGGCCATGACCGGCATCCATAAAGGCATTCAGATACTCAGTCGCTTCAATGTGTTTCTGGCCCTGGCTATCGGTCTGATCATTCTGTTGTTTGGTCCTACGCTGTTTCTGATTAACAGCTATACCCAGGCCATGGGCACCTATGTGACCTCTTTCTTTACAATGGCCACGATTACCGCTGAAACGGCTCCCAGTGGGTGGATGCAGTGGTGGACGGTGTTCTTTTTCGCCTGGTTTATCGGTTATGCCCCCCTGATGGCCATGTTTGTGGCCCGGATTTCCCGGGGGCGCACCATTCGCCAGATGATTATGGCGGTGGCGGTTATGGCACCCATTGCCACTACCGTATGGTTCACTCTGCTGGGTGGGTCCGGTATCCACAGTCAGATGCAGGGGGAGTTTGATCTTACTGAGGCTCTGGCCGGCTTCCAGTTTGATGTGGCGACCCTGACGGTGGCTCAGGCCTTGCCTCTTGGGGGAATTATGGCCTTCGCCATTCTGGTGCTGACCACCATCTTCGTGGCGACCACTGGTGACTCAATGAGTTACACTATTTCCATGGCCGCTACCGGTCATGACGAGCCGCACAAGTCTGTGCGTGCTTTCTGGGGTATTGCCATGGCAGCCATGGCGGCGGTGCTGCTGGCCATGGGTGAAGGGCAGATCAGCGCTTTGCAGCAGTTTATTGTGATCACCGCAATCCCGGTGTCCCTGATCCTGCTACCATCACTCTGGACCGGCCCCAAGGCGGCCTATGCCATGGCCCGGGAACAGGGAATTATCAAATAATCATGATTATTCAGGTATGGCAGCTGTGGTTAGTGCTGGCGATTGCGCTGGCAGCCCTGGAGTTGATGGGCTTTCAGTTCATTATGCTGGCACTGGCGGTTTCCGCCCTGGTGGTAATGGTGGTCACTTTATTGATGGCCCCCAGTTTCACCAGTCAGTTGTTGCTGTTTGCGGTGACGGCTCTGGTGCTGACCCCGGGGTTTATTTATTGGTTCAGGAAGCATTTCCAGGGTTCCCGTTCCGGTTTTGGCCTGGTGGGCGAGAGTGGTCATAAGCCGCGCCTGGTGATGGTTCATGCCCGCCAGACAGGGGTGTCGGTGCAGGTTGACGGTGACTGGTTTCCAGTACGCTATGGGGATGGCACCGCACCAGTGGCCGGGGAGACCGTTCGGATTCTGCGTTTTGAAGGCATTACGGCCATTGTCACAACGGCAATGGCGACAACAGGGGAACAGGAATGATTGAAGCAGGATTGATTATCACCCTTCTGGTATTGGCACTGGTTGTGGTGGTGCTGGCCAAGGGCATACGCATTGTGCAGCAGTCCGAGTGCATGGTGATTGAACGGCTGGGGAGTTTTCACCGCATTTTGGAACCGGGCATCAATATTATTATTCCGTTTGTGGATAAGCCCCGGGCTATCAAGGTACGTCGCTACAAGCATGGCTCCACCATGCCGGTGATTGTGGAAGAGCTGCGCATTGACCGCCGGGAAACGGTACTGGATTTTCCCTCCCAGTCCATGATCACCAAGGATAACGTGACGGTGTCCATTAACGGCGCTATTTACTACCAGGTGATTGACCCCAAGAATGCGGTCTATCAGGTGGAAAACTTTATTCAGGCCATTGAAGTTCTGTCCAAGACCACCCTGCGGGCCCTGATCGGGCAGAAGGATCTGGATGAGATTTTCTCCAATCGGGATGAGATCAACAAGCACCTTGAAGCCACTATGGATGAGGCAGGCAACAAGTGGGGCATCAAAGCCACCCGGGTGGAAATCCAGGATGTGGAAATGCCCCCGGAAATCGAAGAAGCCATGCGCATGCAGATGACCGCAGAGCGGACCCGGCGGGCAGCAGTGACCCGGGCCAACGGTCAGCGTGAGGCTGATATTCAGGTGGCTGAAGGTGAAAAACAGGCGGCGATTCTGCGCGCCCAGGGTGATAAGGAATCAGCGGTATTGCGCGCTGAGGGGGAGCGGGAGTCCATTGAGCGGGTGGTGTCAGTA
>REBR01000111.1 GCA_007692645.1 Halomonadaceae bacterium
CCACGGGGTGCGCGGGCTGGATGGCGCTATCATGCTGATGCCGGCGGCCGTCTATGGGCTGATCATGTTCCTGCCGGCGGTGGGCATCATCATATACGGGCGTAAGAAGATCGGTGCCCCCGTGGGTGCTCCGGTTAGCGACGGGTAGGCCTGGGGCGTTAAATGGGGACAGACCACGTTTTTTGAAGTTCTAAAAACGTGGTCTGTCCCCATTTAACGCCCTGTCCCCATTTAACGCATTTAAACCGCCGCAGTCTCCAGTAACTCCCGCTTCACCCAGTCCAGCATGAAAGTTTTCCGCACAATAGACAGGCCCATGGAGCGTTCGGCCCGGGCCATAACCCCCTGGTTGTGCTGCAGGGCTTCCTGCAGATTGACCCACACCGGGCGCATGCCATTTGCCACCTCGTAGTGTTCCATTTTCACCGCCGCCAGGGCAGGGGCCACGGTGCATTGGTAGAAGTGGGAGGTCATGTGCATCAGGTCGTATTCCGGCTTCCAGTGGGGGCGGTATTCCTCAATAAAGCCCAGGTTCTGTTGCACGTTAATATCCTGTGCTCCGGTCTCTTCTGCCAGCTCCCGTTGCAGCCCGGTGACCGTATCTTCCCCTGGGTCCACACCGCCCCCGGGGAAACTGAAATCGTTGTAGCGCTCAGTGAACAGCAGCAGAATCGACTCCCCCCGCAATACAATCCCCCGGGCCGCCTGGCGTCGTAAAATCCGCCCATTCAGGTGGGCAAGATCCGGGTGAATCATTTCTTTGATCAGGGTCATGGCAGGCTCTGGCAGGTGCATTGGCAAAGCGGGCATTTTACAGACGTGCGAGTATGGGGGACAGACCCCATTTAACCCAGGAACCCGGCCCTATGAATAACCTGCTGTCTTCGCTTCCAGACACGCTGGATAAGGAAGCCTTCGAATCGGTGCTGGCAGCCGATGGTGTGAGGATTGAGCGGATTCTCTCGAAAGGCCATGCTTCCCCAGAGGAGGGCTGGTATGACCAGGGGGAAAACGAATGGGTGTTGGTGCTGGAGGGGGCAGGGACCTTGTTGTTTGAGGACGGCCGGAAAGTGCTCCTTAATAAAGGTGACCACTGCCATATTCCGGCTCATACCCGCCACCGGGTGATCTGGACAGACCCGGAGCAGGTGACGATCTGGTTGGCGGTGTTTTATTAGCTTGTTACCTAAAATCGTGCTCAAGTCTATCCCAATTCCTTAACGATTTTGCAAAATCAGTTTGCGAAAACCATGCTCACTCATTCTCGTTTTTACCCTTTTTTGCAGTTCAAAATCCCATTCGTTGACACAAAACCAATGAGTGGGAACTTTCACAATGATAAGCAAATCCGGGTTGGCCCTATTAGCGCTGATTTCTATATTCGGTAGTGTTGCCAGTCAGGCAGAAGGGCAGATTGCTCCCATCGGCAGCCCAGTGTCTGACCTGAAGGTTGAAGCCATGAATCCCCTGTGGGATTTCCGCCATGGTTACCATCCTCAGACCCCTGTCAGTCAAAATTACAGCCATCAACCCTTGCCCCAGGCACCCGTGGTCAGATCAGACCCCAGTAGCGGTGAGCTGAGCGTGACGTTGACCGTGGATTATGCCAATCACCAGTTCACCACCCTGCGGGATGGCCAGTCTGTTACCGAATCACTGACCCTGCGCAGCTACAATGGCGGGATGGTAGGGCCAACTCTGGAGGCCCGCCCTGGGGATACCCTCAAAATACGCCTGGTAAACCTGCTGCCACCGGAAACCAATCCCCCCTCCTGCGATCACCATCATCACGGTCACGGCAATTGCAACCACAACGCTCCCCACAACTTCAATACCATTAATCTGCATACCCACGGTCTTCATGTGGACCCCACGGGTAACAGCGATAACATTTTTATTGAGTTAGACCATGGGGAAAGCTTTGATTATGAAATTCATATCCCGGAAGACCATGTGGCCGGCACCTTTTGGTACCACGCCCATGTGCACGGTGCCACCAGCGTGCAGACGGGAAGTGGTCTGGCAGGGGCGCTGATCATCAGGGGGGATTACGACAACATCCCCGGCACCAGGCGCATGGATGAAAAAATCATCATGTTGCAGGAAATTGCTTTTGACGACGACGGCCGTATAGAAAACAACGAAACCTATGCCCCTACCGCCTGGGAAGACCAGGCACTGGAGCGGGGCTGGCATATCTCCCTGAATGGCGCTGTGATGCCAGAAATTCATCTCAATGCGGGCAGTATTGAGAACTGGCGTTTTATCCACGCTGGGGTGCGTAAACTGCTTAACCTGAAGCTGCTGCCAGCCTGCGAAAAAGACGCGGCCATTCCTTTGGTGCAGATGGCCGCTGATGGTATTTCCCATCACAGCAAACGCCTGTCTCCGGACCTTGGTGTTTTTATGGCGCCGGGTTACCGAAGTGATGTGGCGGTGCGGGGAGTGCGCCCCGGGGTTTACTACCTGGTAGACAGCCTGGAGTCTAACGGGACCGCCTCGTTGCCAGATTCCTACTGCCAGGCGGCCCGTAACGGCAGCCCACTGACCATGAAGGATGAGGCACAACAGATTCTGGCGAAAGTTGTGGTTGGCACGCAGTTAAGGCCCATGCTGTACCCCAGAAACAGGGCCCTGGAAAGGCTGAATCGGCCGGCCCCCATTATGGACTCGGAGCTGTCCCCAGAGAGCCAGTATGTGGATTTTGATATCGATATCAGCGTCAGCCCCTGGGTGGGACTGATTAACGGTCGCGCTTTTGACCCACACCAGCCTCGCAGGCTGACCCTGGGGGAAGCTCAGACCTGGTACCTGACCTCCACCTTCTCCCACCACCCCTTTCATATCCATGTGAATCCGTTTGAGGTGATCCAGCGGGACAGCAAAGGCAACATTATCGATCGCTACTGGAAAGACACCATCAATGTGCCCCAGACAGACCCCACTGACGTGGCCGGCAGCCAGGTTGAAATACGTACCCGGTATGAAAATTTCACCGGCGCTTTTGTCTTCCATTGCCACATCCTGGATCACGGGGATCACGGCATGATGGAAAAAGTCATCATCGAATAATAACAGGACCTATCAAGGAAGATCGGATCATGAAAAATGCTGAAAATGTACTCATGTTTAGCAACCAGCCCCAGGTCAAGGAAGACATCACCCAGCATGAAATCGAGGCCCTGAAGACCCGTTTTAATCTGGCGGATGCCCATACTCACCAGCGCCAGAGTCCCAGCCAGCAGGCCATTGTCGCCAGTCTGCCGGCCCTGTGGTACGAGGCGGAAAACACCACCCAGTACCAGAGTGAACAGCACTTTATTGAGACCTTCTATCGTTTTCACGGCCAGGATACGGCCCTGGAGCGCAAGGAGCATATCTACCTGGTGTATGCGGCCTCCATTGCCATGCACATCACCGCTACTTTTCTGATGCAACACCGGCTGCGGGTCGGGCTCATTGAGCCCTGTTTCGATAACCTGCACGATTTGATGAAACATATGCAGGTGCCCATGTCCCCCCTGGGGGAAGAGCTCTTTATGGACCCTGCCAGGGTGTACGACAACCTGATGCAGTCGGCCCTGGAGCTGGATGCCATTACCCTGGTGGACCCCAACAACCCCACCGGGTTCAGCCTGTTTGCCAACGACGCAGAATGCTTTCTGGAAGTGGTTCGTTTCTGCTGCGATTACAACAAACTGCTGATTCTGGACCTGTGCTTTGCCTCCTTTATTCTCGCCGATGGGGGTAAGCGCTGTGATGTTTACCAGATTCTGGAGCAGTCCGGGGTGCGGTTTATCGCCATGGAAGACACCGGTAAAACCTGGCCGCTGCAGGACGCCAAATGCGCCACGATCATGGCCAGCCGGGACCTGAATGAGGAAATCTATAATCTGGTGACCAGTGTGCTGCTGAATGTGTCGCCGTTTATCCTGAAGCTGGTGACCCGTTATGTGATCGACAGTGCAGAAGATGATTTTGCCTCCCTGAAAGAGGTGCTGAATGCGAACCGGGACTGTGCCCGGCAACACCTTGATGGGGGCTTGCTGCGTTACTGTGAGCCCATGGTAAAAAGCAGTGTCGCCTGGTTTGAAATCACCGACCCCAAGCTGACGGCAGATGCACTGCAAGCTTACCTGCTAAGGCATCAGGTCTATGTGCTGGCGGGCAAGTACTTTTACTGGCACAACCCCAGCCAGGGGCAGCGCTACATCCGTATCGCCCTGGCACGGGACCCGGTCCTGTTCAACGCCGCCATGGTGGCCACCCGAGCTGCCCTGGAGCAGCATCATGCCTGATGCCCCCTGGTTTATTGATGCCTCCCTGTTTCTGGGTATGCACGACGCTGACAGTCAGATCCGCCAGGCTTGCCTGAGCTTTTTCCGCCGTTGTTTCCATCAGCAGGTGGTTATGAACCTGGAGCAGGTGGGGCTCTGTGATGGGGTGATCTGGCAGTTCCCCCAGTCCCTGCAAAGTGACTATTACCCCTTTATGGACTGCCTTCACAGCGAAATGCAGATCCTGCGCCAGGGCTACTGTTACAGCGAGTTGCGCCTGGCACTGGATGAACAACTGGACGGACAACTGGATTCCCTGAGTCCGATGCAGGGGATGCTGGCAGCCCAGGTCATCCACCAGGGGGGACGGCTGTTTACCCATGATGTGCAGTTGCGGGCTTTACCCCTGCTACAGGGCCATATCGGCCATATCCCCATGCTGGATACGCAGTCACGCTTCCCGGACCACCTGGAAACACTGTATCAGCACTCAAAAACCCTTGTTGTGACACAAAAGGACGGTATTTATGCGTTACCAGGGCACATACATTCCCTTGATAACTCCCCTTGATGGCGCCGGTCAGGTGTGTGAGAGCAGCCTGGTAAGGCTGATCCACCAGACCCGGGAGCATGTTTCCGGTTTTGTTCCCTGCCTGACCTCCGGTGAGGGTTGGTGCCTGGATACGGGCCAGTGGCAGGCCATGGTGGCGTTAACACTGGCCCACGCCGGAGACCGGGAAGTCATTGCCGGTATTGAACGGGCCACCACGGAAGAGGTTCTGAGTCTGGCCTGCCAGGCAGAAGCCATGGGGGTGGAGACCCTTATTATCACCACCCCTTTTGGCCAGGGCATCAGCCAGGGGGCCATGGAGCAGCACTTCCGCAGCCTCCATGAAGCCACCGGTCTGAATATTTTCATCTATAACGAATCCGCCTTTCTGGCAACAGAATGCACTGGGAGACGCTGATTCGGGTGGCGGAACTCCCCCGGGTAGTGGGCATCAAGGACTCCGCTGAAGAGGAACGCAGTGCATTGGAGATTGCCGCCCTGCAGCACCTGGGTCTTGCCTACTTTATCGGCTGGGAAAACCGGCTTGCGGGGCAATCCCGCAGCAACGGCAATATTGTCTCCCTCAGTAATCTGGAGCCCGCCCTGTGCCAACAGGCCATGGCCCTGAATGGCAATACCTTGCAGGAGAAGATCAACCAGCTTAGCGATGAGTACTCCCTGTTCGCTGATGACTGGTACCGCCATGTCAAAAACCACTTGCTGCGGCGCGGTGTGATTCTCTCGGATCAGATTGTGACCCCATGACAGGAGACACCATGCCTACCCAGAAGCAACTCTACCTGTATAACCGCCAGCGGTTGCAGTTCCCGATGCTGATTGACGAGGAGCTGCTGAGGTTTGAGCAGCAGTGGATCGGGCAATACCTTGGCCCGCTGGAAAAAGTGGTGACGGATTTCTCTCACTGGAAAGAACGCTTTCAGCAGTTGATGGCCATGGAAGCCGCCGCCACACCAGAAAGTGCCCAGTACGTGGGTCACCATATGACCCGGGAGGAATTTTCCGTACTGGTGCAGGAGTTCGCGGTGGATGGGCTGACCGAGGCACAGGCCTTCTATTTTATTCTTCCCCGCCTGCCTTTCGCCGCACAGATGCCCATGTTGCGGATAATGATTGATGAGTTTGGCTGCGGAAACCTCAAGCGGGCCCACAGCACCCTGTACATCCATCTGCTTGAAGAGCTGGAGATGCCGGTAACCCTGGAGCACTACATTGAGTGTATTGAGGAGCCCGGCTTTGCCTTCGTTAACCTGTTTTTGTGGCTCACGCGGCGGCCCCGGCCCCGTTCCTTTTACGCCGGGGCCATTACCTATCTGGAAACGGTTATCCCGCGGTTTTTCACCTGTTATGTGCAGGCTTGCGACCGGCTTGCCATTAAAGCCCATGCCTATTACAGCGAGCACTGCCATATTGACGCCTTTCATGCGGAAGAAGGGCAGCGTCTGCTGCGTACCCTGCACAAGGAGGGTGCCCTGAATGCTGACCACGCCTGGCAGGGGGTCTGCCTGGCCGCCCAAATTACGGAAGAAGCCTTTGAAACGGCGGTGTCCAAGGCCCGCCAGGGGGGCTGGGAAGCCCCCCGGAAACCCCGGGAGGGAGCTGCATCATGCCAGTGACGGAGAACACCCCGGGGTCACCACAAAACCGCCTGTCAGGGGAAAGCCCGTGCCAGGTGGCGGATTGGACCGAAGACGGCCACTTTCTGGTGCGCACCGGGGGCAAGTGTTATCAGGTGCCTCGCCACTGCCCCCACCGTGGTGGCCGTCTCGACCATGGTGATGTTAATCACCAGTGGGGCACCCTGGTTTGCCCCTTACACCGTTCAGTTTTTCGCCTGTCCGATGGCGAGCAGATCAGCGGTCCACCCTGCGGCCCGCTGCTGGTTAAAGAGCAGTTGTAAGCCCCAGGTGCGCAATCCCTGAACGGGCGATTATGCAAAGAGCGATTGCAACAATTCGCAATCCTCAAGAAGCCATAAGCCACATACACTTTGTGCCAGGGAAGACCCTGACATGCCTTTGGCATGAAACCGATCCACCCACCCAAGGAAATGCAAAGAATGGATGCGACAAAACTCAACGACTACGGTGCTTTACTCTTACGGGTGTCTGTGGGAGTGGTACTGATTGCCCACAGCCTGTATCTGAAGCTGGTGGTATTCACCTTACCCGGTACGGCCCAGTTCTTTGAGTCAATCGGGCTCTGGGGCTGGTTGGCATATGCGGTATTTATTATTGAGGGTATTACGGGGGTCATGATGGTTCTGGGCTATCAGGTTCGTGTGGCGGCCCTGGTAGTGATTCCGGTGCTCATAGGTGCCACCTGGGCCCATATTGGCAATGGCTGGTTATTTACTGCCGAAGGTGGCGGTTGGGAATACCCGCTGTTTCTGACGGCAACGGCGGGCTGCGTAGCCCTGTTCGGTGAAGGGGCCCATGCCCTCGACTCGAACCGTGCCCTGGGTAATGCACGGGTGCTTCGCAACAACGCCTCATAACCGCAAACCTTCGCAGCCCCCTTGGCTCGCCTCCTGTGGGGCGGGCCATTTCACCTTGCTGGAACCATTTCACCTTGTTGGAATAAGCCAATGAAAGATTACGCCCATGAGCAACCCTGGCTGCCTCTGTCTGAGACACTCCTGGAGTGGGACGAGGCGTTTCATCAGTTAATGCTCGGTGACAGCCTGCGCATGCTGGCCTATGAAAAAGCCATTAAGGAAAGCATCCGCCCCGGGGATGTGGTTTTGGACCTGGGCACCGGCACCGGCATTCTCAGTTTGTGGGCCCTGCAGGCAGGTGCCAGCCATGTCTACGGCATCGATCTGGATAACGCTATCCTTCAACAGGCCAAAACCCGCCTGGAACAGGCCGGGTTTGCAGGGCGCTTTGAAGCCATTAACCGCCTTTCCTATGAGGTAGAGCTATCCCAGCCTGTGGATGTGCTGATCTCAGAGATCATGGGCAATCTGGCGGATAATGAGAATTTTCAGCCGATTCTGCAGGATGGGATAGCCCGTTTTCTTAAGCCGGGAGGACTGGCAATACCGCTGTCCGTAGCCTCCTATCTTGTTCCTGTGGCTGCGGTAAAAGCCCATGAGCACCTGTGCCGTAACGAGGTGGCCACGCTGAATGCCCATTACCAACTGGCCCAGTTGTGCCAGCGCAAACACATCAAGAGCCCTTTTGATCTGTATTACGACACCATTATTCCACGGCACTGTTACATAAGTGAGCCGGCGTTGTTGCGGCAATACCAGGGTGATTGGAGCCAACCCGGCAGCTACACCAGCACATTAACCTTCACCGCTGACAAAGCAGGCTGCCTGACGGGTTTCAAGGGGTACTTTATAGCCCAGCTGTCCCGAGACACGGTGCTGGATATTTCCGGTGATGGCATTGACCAGGGCGCCAGCTCCGATAGCTGGAAACACGCGTTTCTCCCCCTTGAAAACCCCATCACTCTGGCGGCAGGAGACACCATTAACCTGGCATTTTCACGCAGGGCGGCCCAACAGGGGAAAGACTTCCCGCAGATCTACAGCTGGTCTGGAGCTGTGACCCGGGACCCGCAGATTATTGGTGATTTCTCCCAGTCCACCGGGACCTGACCTGCTCCCCGAGAAAACTCTGCCGTTGCCCAAGGAAGGTTTCCAGGCGCTGGGGATAGTCCTGGCTGACGGCTTCCCGCACCGTCTGTCGTTGAGCCAGTCCCTTGCGCCAGGCAGCGACTTTCGAACAAGGGGCCAGCAGGTCTTCTGCCAGATAGCCATCCAGCACATCAAAATACCGGAACAGGGGCCCGTAAGCGCAATCCACAATGGAAAAAGATTCACCCCCAAACCAGGGGCCAGTGACCTCCTGTTCCAGGCGCAGGAACTGTTCCCTGATGGCGGCGGTGGCCCGGGCAAACTGAATCTCGTCGGGGGCATTATAAAGGCGGGCAACCCCGTTCAGTGATTGTGAGGCAAACTCAATCCAGGCCCGATGCCTGGCTCTCTCCAGGGGGGCGGTGGGGTGCAGAGACCCAGGTGTGACTTCGTCCAGGTATTCACAGATAACGGCGGATTCGAACACCACCTGATGGTCATTCACCACCAGTAGCGGTACCTTGCCCAGTGGCGATAAGGCAATAAACCAGTCAGGTTTATTGCCAAGGTCAATATTAATACGGGTATGGGCAATGCCTTTTTCCATCAGCATAATGAGAGAGCGCTGCACATAGGGACATAAGTGGTGACTTACCAGAACCGTTTTGTGGTCTGCTTGGCCCGGCAGCTTTAACCTGTTGATGCGTGTTGCGTTTTCCTCGGTGTTATTTTCCATGAGGTCTTCTCCAGTGCGAACGCTGCTAATCCCATTATGACGGGGGAAAGATAGCGTATCCCATGGTTAAAGAGCTGCGAAGGGCCTTATCTGCAAACCCATTTTCCAATAATCAACAGTGGATCTTTCATATGGATTTGAGGGCATTGAACTGGGACGATTTGCGATTTTTTCTGTGGGTAGCCCGCTGCGGTTCATTGGCCCAGGCGGCCCAGAAACTGCAAGTGACCCACTCCACGGTTTACCGGCGCATTAACAGCCTGGAAGGCGCTCTGGGCACCAAGTTGTTTGCCCGCACGCCGGAGGGTTATCGCCTGACCTCCCTGGGCCACGACATGCTGTTATATGCCAACAAGGTGTCTGACCGCATTGATGATTTACAGCGTTTTCTCGACAGTAAAACCGATCATCTCAAGGGCGTCATCAGTGTCACCGCTCCCCATAATCTCGCTTATCGCTATCTGCCGGGTTTCCTGAAAGACTTCGGTGATCGTTATCCAGAGATTCAGATCAACCTGCACGTGGGCAATAACGACCTGAATCTTTCCCGCCGTGAAGCCGATCTGGCAATCCGTGCTACCAGTACCCCCCCGGAACACCTGATTGGCCGCAAACTCTGTTCTCTTGCCTGGGGTGCTTATGCGTCATCAGCCTATGTGGAGCGATTCGGCCAGCCGGGGAATGAACAGCAGCTGCAAGGTCACCGCTTGATTTCTTCTGGCAGCGATTTGTTGCGGCTGCCCGCCTATGAATGGCTGGAAAATCAGGAGCTGGCAGCGGCTATTGTTATGCGCTGCAACGACCTGGTGGCTATGGCCGCCATGGCTCAGGCCGGGGTAGGCATTGCCTTTTTACCCGACGACCAGGCCAAACCGGAGCTGCAGCGACTGTTTACCTTCACCCCGGGAAAACACAGCGACCTGTGGTTGCTGACCCATCCGGATTTGCGGGAGTCCCAGCGGCTTACCCTGTTTAAAGCGTTTCTTATAGAGCGGTTTTCTCAGGACGAGACTTTTCACCGTTTCAGCCTGCCAGGCTAAACCGGGTTTTAAATGCATGAAATGGGGACAGATCAGAATGGCACTTACTTAAGTCCCCACCTTACTGAAACCCATACAACACCTTCCCACCTGTGGGAGCGGCTATAGCCGCGATG
>REBR01000238.1 GCA_007692645.1 Halomonadaceae bacterium
CACTGCGGGAGACAAGCACACTGCGGGAGACAAGCACACTGCGGGAGACAAGCACCCTGTGGGAGGCAAGCACTCTGTGGGAGCGGCTATAGCCGCGATTGGCTCTCAGCCCCTCCCAAGAATAAACCTTGCTGACGGTTTTATACCCTCAGGCACACTGCTGATTAGGCCGGTTCTCCATATCACACAGCTGCGCCTGCAAGGCCTCCAGGCGCAGAGCTTCCCCTTCCGCGCAAGCCGCCAGAATATCCCGTACCCAGGCGGGCAGGGCGGGTGCCAGATCGTAGTACACCCACTGCCCCTGACGCCGGTCACTGAGCAGGCCACAACTGCGCAGCTGGGCCAGATGCCGGGAAATCTTCGGTTGTGAGGCATCCAGTGCATGGGTCAGTTCACAGACACACAGCTCTCCCTGGCGAAAAACCAGCAGCGCCACCATCAGGCGGGTGTCATCCGCCAGACATTTCAGTAATCGAACCGGTTCCAGTGCCAACAAATGCATTCTCCTAACCCATAGGTCAGAGCCAATCTTACCCCACGGGCTCTGTATGTGACAGACCACAGTTTACTACCCCTGCTGACTAGACACTGCCTGGTTAACGGGCTGCTCCGGTGCCGGCAGGGCCAGTGTCAGCAAGGCCGCCAGGGCCACAAACACTGCCGAAATCCACAGGCAGGCCTCCAGCCCGTAAAGCTGATAGACCCCCCCGGACAACAGGGTTCCCAGCAAGCGACCCGCAGCGTTAGACATGTAGTAAAAGCCCACATCCAGGGATACCCCGTCACCCCGGGCAAAACTGACAATCAGGTAACTGTGCAGGGACGAGTTTACCGCAAAGAGTACGCCGAAAAGCAGCAAACCGCCCACTACCACCAGTTGTGGTGAGAGTTCCTGGGTCAGCCCCAGTGCAATGGCTGCCGGGACCAGGGCCAGTGCGGCTGCCCAGCCGGCAATCACGCCTTTGGCCGGGGTGGTGCCGGTGTTCTTCCCGGTAAAGTACGGTGCAAGGGTCTGCACAGCCCCATAGCCGATCACCCAGATCGCCATAAAGCCCCCCACCTGCCAGAAATCCCAGCCAAAAACGGTGTGCAGGTACACCGGCAGTGCCACTACAAACCACACATCCCGGGCGGAAAACAGAAACAGGCGGGCAGCGGAGAGGACGTTAATGGCTCGGCTCTTGGACAGAATCTGGCTGAACTTCGGTTTCGCTTTACTACGCCCCAGGTCCTGCCCCAGCAGAAACAGACTGGCCAGCCAGACCAGAAACAGCACCGCCCCCATAATGATCATGGCGCCCTGGAAACCGGTCCACACCAACAGCCCGCCACCCAGGAAAAACCCCACCCCTTTCAGGGTGTTCTTGGAACCCGTCAGCAGCGCTACCCAGCGGTAAAGCTTGCCCTGTTGATCCCCCGGCACCAGCAGCTTAATACCGCTCTTGGCGGAC
Source organism: Halomonadaceae bacterium (assembly GCA_007692645.1). Lineage (GTDB taxonomy): Bacteria > Pseudomonadota > Gammaproteobacteria > Pseudomonadales > Oleiphilaceae > REBR01. The sequence goes on from REBR01000238.1 coordinate 1,452, forward strand.
ATCTTGTTCAGATCCTTGGCAATGCCCGACAGGGCCTGAGCCGCCATCACCAGGGGAATGGTCAGGGCCTGGGAGGGCACCGCCAGCATGGCCAGTGCCACCAGCTGCAGAAACAGGCCGATATTCATGGTGCGGTTGAGCCCCAGCCGGGCCCCCAGATAGCCCCCCACCAGGTTGGTGACTACCCCGAAGAACTCGTAGAACACAAACAGCATGGCCACTTCCAGGGGCGAATACCCCAGCTGATGGAAGTGCAGCACCACCAGCATGCGCAGAGCCCCATCTGTCAGGGTAAAGGCCCAATAGTTGCCGGTAATGACCAGATACTGCCGGATCGCCGCTGACATACTTAGACTGCGCCGACTTTGGCGGCCAGTTCCACGGTACGCTTGGCGTAGCCCCATTCGTTGTCGTACCAGGCGTAGATTTTCACCTGGGTGCCATTCACCACCAGGGTGGAGAGGGCATCGATAATGGAAGAGCGGGGGTCCGTCTTGTAATCGATGGAAACCAGAGGCCGTTCTTCATAGCCGAGAATGCCTTTCAGCTCACCTTCGGCGGCTTCTTTCAGCAGGGCATTCACCTGATCCCGGTCGGTGGGGGTTTCCACTTCAAACACACAGTCAGTCAATGACGCATTGGTCAGGGGCACCCGCACCGCATGGCCGTCGAGGCGCCCTTTGAGTTCCGGGAAGATCTCTATAATGGCGGTGGCGGAACCGGTGCTGGTGGGGATCAGTGAACTGCCACAGGCCCGGGCCCGGCGCAGGTCCTTATGGGGCGCATCCAGTATGGTCTGGGTATTGGTCAGGCTGTGGATGGTGGTAATGGAGCCGTGGCGGATGCCGAGCTTTTCATGAATCACCTTGACCACCGGGGCCAGGCAATTGGTGGTGCAGGAGGCGGCGGTAACAATCCGGTCGGTAGCCGGATCAAACAGATGATCGTTGACACCCATCACCAGATTTTTCGCCCCCGCTTCTTTCACCGGTGCCGTGACAACCACCCGCTTGACCCCCTGATCCAGGTAATCCTGCAGCACCGCCACGGTTTTCATCTTGCCGCTGGCTTCAATCACCAGATCGCAGCCGGACCAGTCAGTCTCGTTGATGGTCTTGTGGCCGGTGACAGTCAGTACCTGATCGCCAATGCGAATACTGTTGCCATCCGCCACCGCTTCCCGGTCCCAGGTGCCGTGTACCGAGTCGAAATTCAGCAGATGAGCCAGTGTGGTGGCATCAGCACCGGGGTCATTAATGGCTACAAATTCCAGTGAAGGATCATCAAACCCGCCCCGCAGTGCCAGCCGTCCGATGCGCCCGAAGCCGTTGATGCCTACCTTGATGGTGCTCATGGTGTTCTCCGCCGGGAAATAATGGAGTAAATGGTAAGGTCCGAATATGCGAATGTCCATATGTATAAGCGAAAATGGCGGGTCACGTTGGAAGAAGCAGGCAAAGAAAAAGGTTTGTGCAATTTACCCGTAAGCAGAACGGCTTTGGTCAGGGAGGATAGTCCCGGAGGGAGAAGGCTATAGTAAGCGGGGATACCCCCTGTGGGAGCGGCTATAGCCGCGATGAATTCCCCGGCCATCCTGAAATCCCGGTTATGGCACCTGTCAGCAGAGTGGCCTTCTTCGCGGCCATGGCCGCTCCCACACAGAACGCCACCCTGGCCACTGGCCATCAAATCCTCTGGCAGCTGCTCTCTGGCTCAATCAGTAAAACCGCAGGCAAAGCAGTGTTTGCTATATATATGGATATCCATATGCTTGTCAGGTAAAAGTGGAATCTGTACCTATCGACGCATTTCCGTGTCGGGGCAGGCAGTGTTAATTGCAGGAGTCAGGTTATGACGGTACGGCAGGCGCCGGAGGCACCCAGTATTACCGAAGGTATGGGGTTATTTGAGCGTTATCTTTCTGTGTGGGTGGCCCTGGCCATTGTTGCCGGGGTTCTGCTGGGGCAGTTTGCACCGGCGGTGCCGGAGACCCTGTCGCGGTTTGAATATGCGCAGGTGTCCATTCCGGTGGCGATACTGATCTGGGCGATGATCTTCCCCATGATGCTGCAGATCGACTTTACTGCCGTTGCGGGGGTTCGCCGACAGCCCAAAGGGCTGGTTATCACCACTTCGGTAAACTGGCTGATCAAACCTTTTACCATGTTTGTGATCGCCTGGTTTTTCTTCACCGTGGTCTTCGCCCCGTTTATCCCTGGGGATCGGGCCAGTGAATACCTGGCCGGGGCCATACTGCTGGGGGCCGCCCCCTGCACCGCCATGGTGTTTGTGTGGAGCTACCTGACCCGGGGTGATGCGGCCTATACCCTGGTGCAGGTGGCGCTGAATGACCTGATCATGCTGTTTGCCTTTGCCCCCATTGTGGTCTTTCTGCTGGGTGTGTCGAATATCCAGGTGCCCTGGGATACGGTGATTCTTTCTGTGGTGCTGTATATCGTGATTCCCCTGGGGGCCGGGTATCTGACCCGGCAGGCGCTGGTTAAGCGCCGGGGCATTGAGTGGTTCAACAATGTCTTTATGAAGCGCCTGGCGCCGGTCACCCCCATTGGCCTGATCATTACCCTGGTATTGTTGTTCGCTTTCCAGGGAGAGGTGATTATTGCCAATCCCCTGCACATTGTGCTGATCGCGATTCCGCTGATCATTCAGACTTTCCTGATTTTCTTTATTGCTTATAGTTGGGCCAAGGCATGGCGGGTGCCACACAATGTGGCAGCCCCGGGGGCCATGATCGGTGCCAGCAACTTCTTTGAACTGGCGGTGGCCGCAGCCATTGCCCTGTTCGGGCTTCAGTCCGGCGCTGCTCTGGTCACTGTAGTGGGGGTGTTGGTGGAGGTGCCGCTGATGCTGGTGCTGGTGCGCATTGCCAACAAGACCCGCCACCACTTCCCGGCCGCTGAGACGGCGCCGGTATAAAGTGACATAAAGATGTCGGGTTCTAATCAGGTTGGAGCGCCACCCAGTGTGGAGTCCGTTGTGGGAGCGGCCATGGCCGCGATTTGGCGACTCTGGCCTTTGAGGTTCTGGCCAGGTTTCAGGGGGCTCTGGGAATGAATCGCGGCTATAGCCGCTCCCACAGGTTGGGCCGACACCCAGTGCGGCGTTCTGTGTGGGAGCGGCCATGGCCGCGATTTAGGCCACTCAGGCCTTGCCGGTTTCCCGGGCAATGGCCCGGTAGCCGATATCGTTGCGGTACAGCACGCCTTGCCAATGGATGGCTTTGACTGAGTCGTAGGCCCGCTGCTGGGCTTCACTGACGGTCTGGCCGAGAGCCGTGGCGCACAGCACCCGCCCACCAGCGGTGACCACCTGGTCGTTACTCAGGGCAGTGCCAGCGTGGAACACCTTGCTGTGTTCGCCGTCCGCCTGGTGCAGGCCGGTAATCACATCGCCCTTACCATAGCTGCCCGGATAGCCGCCGGCGGCCAGTACCACACCTAGCGCCGCACGCTCATCCCAACGGGACTCCTGCTGGTCCAGGGTGCCATCCACGCCCGCCTGACACATGGCTACCAGGTCAGACTGCAGGCGCATCAGGATGGGCTGGGTTTCCGGGTCGCCGAAGCGGCAGTTGTATTCGATCACCTTGGGGGTGCCGTCGGCCATGATCATCAGGCCGGCATAGAGAAAGCCGGTATAGGGCAGACCTTCTGCCGCCATACCATCCACCGTGGGGCGAATCACCTCCGCAATGATGCGGTCATGGATAGCCTGGGTGACCACCGGGGCGGGGGAGTAGGCGCCCATGCCGCCGGTGTTGGGGCCGGTATCGCCGTCGCCGGCCCGTTTATGGTCCTGGCTGGTGGCCATGGGCAGGATGTTGTGGCCATCCACCATGACGATAAAGCTGGCTTCTTCCCCGTCCAGGAATTCCTCGATCACCACCCGGCTGCCGGCGTCGCCAAAGGCGTTGCCGGAGAGCATATCCCGCACGGCATCTTCCGCCTGGGCCAGGGTTTCCGCCACGATGACGCCTTTGCCGGCGGCCAGGCCATCGGCCTTGACCACAATGGGGGCGCCTTTTTCCCGCAGATAGGCCAGAGCAGGCTCCACTTCGGTGAAGTTGCCGTAGTCAGCGGTGGGGATCTGGTGGCGGGCCAGGAAGTCTTTGGTGAAGGCTTTGGAGCCTTCCAGTTGGGCTGCCCCTTTGCTGGGGCCGAAAATGCGCAGCTCCCGGGCCTGGAAGTAATCCACCACCCCTTCAACCAGAGGGGCTTCCGGCCCGACGATGGTCAGGCCGACGTTATTGTCCTGGGCAAAGGCGGCCAGGCCTGACAGGTCCAGCACATCCAGGGCGACATTTTCCACGCCGGGCTCACGGGCGGTGCCGGCATTGCCGGGGGCCACGAAAACGGTGGTGACAGTGTCGCTCTGGGCGGCTTTCCAGGCCAGGGCATGTTCGCGGCCACCGCCGCCAATAATCAGTACATTCATGGTCGTGCTCCTGATGAGTGGCGGTTTTAGTGGCGGAAGTGGCGCATGCCGGTGAACACCATGGCAATGCCGTGTTCGTTGGCGGCGTCGATCACTTCCTGGTCGCGCATGGAACCACCGGGCTGGATCACTGCCTTGATGCCGGCAGCCGCGGCGGCATCAATGCCGTCCCGGAAGGGGAAGAAGGCATCGGATGCCATCACCGAACCGGCTACCTGCAGGTTCTCGTCAGCGGCTTTGATGCCAGCGATCTTGGCGCTATACACCCGGCTCATCTGGCCGGCGCCAATGCCAATGGTCCTGCCGTGGCGGGCATAGACGATGGCGTTGGATTTGACGTACTTGGCCACTTCCCAGGCGAACAGCAGGTCTTCCAGCTCTTCATCCGTGGGGGCCCGGTCAGAGACCATCTTAAGACCATCCCGGTCCACCATGCCCAGATCCCGGTCCTGCACCAGCAGGCCACCGGTAACGCGCTTGTAGTCAAAGGCGGAATAGCGCTCACCGTTCAAGGGGCCACAGCTCAGTACCCGGGCGTTTTTCTTCGCTGCCAGGATCTCTTGCGCTTCTTCACTGATATGGGGAGCGATGATCACTTCCACAAACTGACGGTCCACAATGGCCTGGGCGGTGGGGCCGTCCAGGGGGCGGTTGAAGGCAATTATGCCGCCAAAGGCTGAGGTGGGGTCTGTGGCAAAGGCCAGATCATAGGCCTGCTTCAGGTCAGCGCCAATGGCCACACCGCAGGGGTTGGCGTGCTTGACGATGACGCAGGCAGGATCAGCGAAGGGCTTGACGCATTCAAGAGCGGCATCGGTGTCGGCCACGTTGTTAAAGGACAGCTCCTTGCCCTGGAGCTGGATGGCGGTGGCCACGGAGGCCTCGTCGCACTGGCGTTCTTTGTAGAAAGCGGCCCGTTGGTGGGGGTTTTCCCCATAACGCATGTCCTGCACTTTCTCCAGCTGCAGGTTAAAGGTGCGGGGGAAGGGGTCAGGCTCTGCGGCCCGGTCCAGACGACTGCCCAGGTAGCTGGCAATGGCACCGTCATAGGCGGCGGTGTGTTCGAAGGCTTTCACCGCCAGATCGAAACGGGTGGCCTGGGTCAGGCTGCCGTCGCGCTGGGCCATTTCCTTGATCACCCGGTCGTAATCAGAGGCGTTCACCACGATGGCCACATCTGCGTGGTTCTTGGCTGCAGCCCGGACCATGGTGGGGCCGCCAATATCAATGTTTTCAATGGCAGTGGGCAGGTCGCAATCAGGCTTGGCCACGGTCTCTTCAAAGGGATAGAGGTTGACCACCACCAGATCAATGGGGGCGATGCCGTGCTCTGCCATGATCTGGTCATCGGTGCCCCGGCGACCCAGGATGCCGCCGTGAATGGTGGGGTGCAGGGTCTTGACCCGGCCAGCCATCATTTCCGGGAAGCCGGTGTGCTCAGACACTTCCGTGACGGCAATGCCGGCGTCACTGATCAGGCGGTGGGTGCCGCCGGTGGAGAGTAGCTCGACACCGGCGTCGGTCAGGGCACGGGCAAAATCAACAATGCCGGTTTTATCGGAAACGCTGATCAGTGCGCGGCGAATAGGGGATGGGGAATCTGCTGTAGCCATGTTGGTCCGTTTACTGAAAGTGAGAGAGGGTTAGCGAAGGCGCCGGGGTGGTTCCGGCACCAGACAATAGGGGTTTGCGGCAGTGGTTAAAGCAGGCCGTATTGTTTCAGCTTTTTGCGCAAGGTGCCGCGATTAAGGCCCAGCATGATGGAAGCGCGGGTCTGGTTATTGCGGGTATAGGCCATGACTTTTTCCAGCAGCGGCGCCTCCACTTCGGACAGCACCAACTGGTAAACGTCCTGTACCGGGGCCCCATCGAGCTGATCAAAGTAATTGTGCAATGCCTTCTCGACATGGTCTCTCAGGGTCACAGACTGGCCATTGACCGCCTCTGAGTGCAGAGCAGGGTTATCCTGGCGGCTGTCTTTGTCTGTTGACAGGGCTTCAGGTGACAGGGTTTCTGAGTTCATGCGACGAATACCTCTTCCTTTCGTAAATCGGCAAAATAGGAGTCAATGCTGTCCAGTTGCGCCTGGGGCGCTTCCAACTGATTGAATAAGCGACGGAAAACTTTTTCTGTATCGTGTGTTTGCAGGTACCAACCCACATGTTTGCGGGCAATCCGCACCCCCTGCAAGTCGCCATAGAACCGGTGTAGTGCCAGCACATGCTCCGACAGGATGGCATGTACCCGGTTCAGGGGTGGCGCCGGCAGGGTTTCGCCGGTGGCCAGGTAGTGCCCGATGGCATGGAATATCCATGGGCTGCCCTGAGCTGCCCGGCCAATCAGCAGGCCATCGGCGCCGGTGTAGGCCAGCACCTGGGCCGCTTTCTGGGGAGTATCGATATCCCCATTGGCAAACACCGGTATGGAGACACTGGCCTTAACCTGGGCGATGGTGTCGTACTCCGCCTGGCCCCGGTAGGCACAGGCCCGGGTGCGGCCATGGATGGCCAGGGCCTTAATGCCAGCATCTTCCGCCATGCGGGCGATAGCCGGGGCATTACGGTGCTCCGGGTCCCAGCCGGTACGCATCTTCAGGGTGACGGGTATATCCACCGCGGCCACCACTGCCTGCAGGATTTCCCGCACCAGGGCTTCATCTTTCATCAGGGCAGAACCAGCGGCCTTGTTGCAGACCTTTTTCGCCGGGCAACCCATATTGATGTCGATGATCTGTGCCCCCCGTTCGGCATTGACCCGGGCGGCATCCGCCAGCATCGCCGCATCGCCACCGGCAATCTGCACCGAGCGGGGTTCCGGTTCGTGCCGGTGGTCCATGCGCAGCCGGGACTTGCGGGTATGCCACAGGCTGCGATCCGCCGTAACCATTTCCGATACCGCCAGCCCTGCACCCATGCGCCGGCATAACAGCCGGAAGGGGCGGTCCGTGACACCGGCCATGGGGGCCAGTATCAGGTTATTGGGCAGGCGGTAAGGGCCAATGGCAACCACTATGCACTCCTGTTGCAGATGGCTGACAACGATATTGGTTAAAAGTTGTCCAGCTCAGGGGCAGATAATGATACGCGTCCGGGTGGCACCGATAAAGAGCCTCAGAGGGGTAAAAACTGATTATTTTTTGCGCGATTTCGTTGACTTGGGGGCCGGCTTCTGCAATCGGGCCCGGTTCAGGAAGAAATAATCAGTTTGCAAAGGCTTACTGGGGCAGACTCAGAAAATCCAGGCGGTAATTAATGGCTTCACGGCCCGGGTCCTGCAAAGACAGTTTGATAGGTAGCGCCCGGTTAGGGCCAATTTCGGTTGCCGGTTGGTCGCCAGCCAGGTATTCCGAAGGCCGGAATACCCGTTGGGCAATAATGTCACCGTTAAGGTTAGAGAAGCTGAGGGCAACAGCAGGCAGGGGCTGGGGAAAGCTGGCGCGGTTATGCAGCCGGGCTTCCACCAGCAGGGCACCGGGGGATTCCGGGTGGCTGCGCACTACCAGATCACGGCTGGTCAGCTGGCTGCGATCAACCAAGGGGGGCAGTTGGCAGTTCAGCAAGTCGCAGGCGTGATTATAAACCGGCCGTAACAGGCTGTTGCTGGCCAGTTGGTCCCGTTGCACCCAGGTAATCTGTAGCAGCAGAATGGCCGTGAGCAACAGGGCCAGCCCCCGCCACCACCAGCGGAAACGGTGGCTGGTCTGCACCGGGCTGGCAGCAATGGGTTCCGCCTGTAGCTGTCGCCAGTCGCCACTGGCCTCCGCCGGGGTCATTGCTGGCTGTTCTGAAAGTGTGTTGGCGGTTGCCGGAGATGGCTCGCGGTGGTCGTCCCCGGCGGGCGGCGTCTCTTCAGGGGCTGGCTTTGTGGCGGGGAAGTCGTCGAGGCTGTCCCAATCCACCAGCTCGCCCCAGCCATCATCTTCCAGACTAGGGGAATCCGGTTGCTCTGGGGCGGTATCGGCAGTGGCCGGAGGTTGTGCCGGTGTTTTTTCCCGGCTGCTGCTGTCATCGTTGTCATCCAGCAGGCTGTTGGCCCAGCTGTCATCCACATCGTCCAGCAGACTGTCAGCCCAGCTTTCATCCACGGAGGAAGGCCTCAGTGGCTCTTCCGGGTTGGTATACCATTGGGGTTCTTCATCCAGGGAGAGGAAGCTGCTGGAGAACTCTTCTTCCATGGCATCAGAACGGCCGGTGTAATTCTGCTCGGTGGCGTCTTCTTCCGGATTGTCTTCGAACAGGAATTCTTCTTCCGGTTCAGGGGGGGGGGCAGCATGTTCCGGATGGTGTTTGATCAGGTGTTCTTCTTCCAGCTCAGGGGGTGGCGCAAAATAGGCTGGGGGGGTGTTTTCCTCCCGGGTGGCTGATGGTACAG
>REBR01000116.1 GCA_007692645.1 Halomonadaceae bacterium
TCCTTTGCTACCCAGCCCTGTGAGGGTATAGAGCCCGGGTGTATCCAGGAGGGTCTCGCCAGAAATGCCTTTTATCCGAGCGTTGCGCCGCAATCGCTGAACCAGCGCCTGATCCTGCCATAACGGTCCGGCAATGGGGTTATAGTCAGGGGTGGTGGCACGAAAGCTGGTTCGCCCTTGCCAGGTTTCTGTCTCAGGCCATTGCTGACTCAGCTGCGGCAGCCATGCGGCAATGCGCTGCAGGTTATCCTGGTGAGAGCTGTGGCGGATATCCTTGTCCATGTCGTCAAGATCAAAGCTGGCGCCAATCAGCTGCCAGTCATCACAGGGGGGGTTCACATAACCATCACCACATACCACCACGGCGGGTGCCATGGAGCTATTCCCGGGAAGCAGTGAGACCTGGCCACGGATAGGCTTCAGGGGCAAAGGGCAGGGCAGCAAATCGCTACTGGCATTGCCGGCACAAACCACCACTGCATCTGCATGGAGCAAATCCCCCTGGTCCAGCAACAGCGTCCAGCCCCCCTGGTGCTCCTGCTCCGTAAGTGTGGTTACACAAACACCCGTCTTCAGTGTCACTCCGGGTGCCTGCAACAGGGTGGCGCACAAGCGGTCTGGTCTAACCCAGCCACTACCCGGATACCATAGCGCCCCTCGAGGTATGGCAATGCCTGCCAGGGCTGAGGCTTCATCTGAGCATACCCGCTGTAACAGCTTAGGATCAGGCTGTTGCTCCTGAATAATCCGTTGCTGGCGGAGGTTGTCAGCATCGGAAAGGGCCACCTGGAGTAAACCCGTTGGGTGCCAAAACTGCACGCCGGATTCCTGCTGCCACCGTGCATAACAGGCCTGGGCACAGGCCAACGCTGCATAGCCCAAGGCAGTTTCAGCATTGGCAGTTACCCCCGGCTTTATATAAACCGCCCCCTGATGATTACCGGAAGCTCCACTGGCCGCACTGCTGCCGGCCTCAAGCACCGATACTCTTATGCCTTGCTCACTAAGGCAGCGGGCAATGGTAGCCCCGGCAATACCGGCGCCAATAACCGCCACATGGTAAAGGTTTGCTTTCATGACTTTATGTTAATAAACACTCGGTAACTCATCATTATCAACTGTGCCTACATCCTCACAGACTGATTGGTCATTATATGAACTTGATCAATAGGGAGTCTGATGGTTATGGGTGGTATTACCGGTTCGATGTCTGCAGTGAACGGTGTTGTTAAAGTGCTTAATGAGGGTTGTACTGTAAAAGCTAAGCCTACGGGAAAAGCTGGGGGTTTTATAGGGTTTACTTTAGTGGCCTGCCTGCTGCCGGGGCTGGTGCAGGGTGGTTCAAAAATCCATTCAACCGGGGGGCTTCAGCCACTGACAAACCAGCAAATGGCGGCGGTCAGTGGAGGAACGCTGTTGAATGTTCCTGTGATTGATACAAATAATACTCCCGGGGAGATATCCCTGGACGTACTGCAAACAGTGGCAGAAACCCTGATGCCCTGGTTAATGCTGCTTGAGTCAGAGACAAGTGTAAGAGGTGTTCACTTTGCAGAGGAGGCCATGGTACAGATTCGCCATGACGGTGCACTGGAGCTACCCATGCCCAGCCTTATCGAGCAGATCCAACTGAAGAACCTGAGGATGGCAGGGGGTGACAGCATGGGATCAGTGACGATGCACAATCTGCGATTTCATCCTGATTCCCGGCTTGCCATCAGTTTCCGCTAGCAGTGCAGGGTATCAGACGCTGGCCAGCACGCTATTGTGGTTCAGGTTACGGGTTTCCCCCGCGCTGCCATAAAGCCGCTGAGAGCGGTCGTTGCCCCGCAGAATATCTGCCATGCGGGCGAGTCTGCGCTGCATATGACTGATGATGCGGCCATTCACGGAATTTTGCCGCTGGCAGATTTCAAGCCCAGTCTGGGCTTTTTGCCACAAACCCAGCAGCTCTGGGCTAACGGCTTGTTTTACGAGGAAGGCAGAAGGGGAGCCGAGATCAGGGCGAAAACCCAATTCTACCAGTAACCGGACTTTTTGCCGTGCCCGTTGCCGTAAGGCAGCCAGCAGCTGTTCTTTCTCACTGCTCAGGGCTGTCAGGCTATCGGCGTTGTTACTTTCCAGGGCCCGGTGCTCCTGACCCAGTGTGTGGTTCAGGGCCTTGAGGTTCTCAAGATCATTGCGTAATAACGTGGTTAACTGTTCCAGGACCTGTGTCATCGGTTACCTCATCCAAAAATGCTGTTATCCATATCAAGCATTTTCTGGGCCACTTCTTCAGCATCAATTTTAAAAGAACCGTCCTGCAAAGCCTGGCGGATAGATTCCACTTTGCTGTCATCAATTTCCGGCTGCCGGGAAAGAGCGCTCTCTGCCTCACTCAGGGTGCGCCCACTCTGACTGAGGTTCACGCTTTCGCTCTTGGGGCTGACGGGGGCAGGGGTTGCCGGGGCCTGGGCCGGAGCACCGTCACGGGCCTCTTTAGTTACCGGCTTGCTGGAGTTGGCCGGGTTGTTGTTGATGCTGTTAAAGTCGATAGCCATGGCTGCATACCTGTTCATTGAGAGTCTCTGATTGCTTATCGGCAGTTAAAAGCCGAACTTTAGCCAAAACCGGCAATTAATTGCCGTTGTGCAAAGGATTATCTTAGCGGTTAATATCCACCCGTCCTGGGGCGGTAATCCGACCCCGGACCTGGCGCCCGGATGTTTCATTCTTTACTGTAATCTGGTCACCGATTTTACCCCCTGTGACGGCTTCTCCCCGGGTCTCAATGGCAAAAGCACTGTTACCTGCGGAAATAATCACACGATCCCCCCGGGATACCGCATCAGGGGCAATAAGCATGTGTGGGGTTATGGTTACACCGGCGTTGATATTGCGCCGGGTTTCCATACCCAGCATCAGTTCCGGGTTCTGATACCCCCCCTGGCGCTGTTCATTAATGGTGACCTGCCGTGCTTCCAGCATGCTCTGTTCAAGAATCACGCCCCGGCCAATGGGTTGGCTGGTAACCCAGCCCTGGGCCTGAATTTCAATACGGCTATTCAGAAATAGCCGCCACGGCCGATCACCTTCACAGCTGACCAGTAAAGTGGTTCTGGCATTGCGCTCCGGGTCACCGGAAAAGCTTACCTTGAGCGGTTGCGGGCAAGGTTCCATTGAAAGACGGCTGTCCAATGATCCCAGTTCATAAGCGACCGTGCGATCCCGGGATTCCTGCAGGCGAACATAGTCAGCCATAAAGGCATCAGCTGCCCGGTAAATGCGTTCTACGGTGCTGGCCGCCTGAAGTGGCTGCACAGGCAGCAACAGGCAGGCAATAAGGCCGGAATAAATGCCGAAGTTGAGACGATTTAGACGCATTTTTGCTAATTTGACCTATGCTGGAAGCAATAACAATAAAGGTTGGCACGGGAATGACTTTCAGTCGTCAATTAACCGGCACATCCTTAGTCAGTGTCACTTATAAACAAAGTTAAGCAAGGGCCGTGCCGCAAGGCTCGCCAATTTTAAGCAACCGTCACCTCAGAGGAAGTACGTCAATGTCGGGTGTCATGGATAATGTGAATCAACGAACCCAACTGGTAGGCCAGAACCGCCTGGAACTGCTGCTATTCAGGCTCCAGGGTCGGCAACTCTACGGCATCAATGTGTTCAAGGTGAGGGAAGTGTTGCCCTGCCCACGGCTGGTTGGCATACCTCACCGGCATCCTGTAGTGCGTGGTGTCGCCCATGTGAGGGGTGAAACCGTGGCGATTCTGGATTTGGGTCTGGCTATTGGAAAAAAGCCTATCTCTGACGAAGGGCTAAAAGAAGGCTTGGTGATCATCTCTGAATACAACCGCAAGATTCAGGGGTTTTTGGTGGCTGGTGTTGATCGCATAGTGAATCTTAACTGGGATGCCGTAAAACCACCCCCGCGCCAGACTGGAACAGACGTTTACCTGACAGCGGTGACCGAGATCGACGGCCAGTTGGTGGGAATTATTGATGTAGAAAAAATTCTTGCTGAAGTGGCCCCCATGAATGAAACCTTGTCAGGTTCACAGGCCCAGAAGGATTTCCATAAAAAATCAGCGGCTCTTCGTATTCTGGTGGTTGATGATTCATCCGTTGCCCGTAAACAGGCTCAGCGCTGCATGGAAGCCATCGGTTTTGAGGTTATTGTCAAAGACGATGGTAAGCAGGCCCTGGATTACCTGGAATCCCTGACCGCAGATGGTTCAGATATCAATGAACACCTGGCCATGATGATCTCAGATGTGGAGATGCCGGTTATGGATGGCTATACTCTGGTCGCCCGCTGTAAGGAAAACCCACTACTTACAGGTCTCTATATCATGCTGCATAGTTCACTCAGCGGTGTCTTCAATCATGCCATGGTAAAAAAGGTCGGTGCCGACGATTTTATGGCCAAATTCAGTCCTGATGAGCTGGCAGAGCGAGTAATGGAAGTTATTGATAGCCGGACTCATTAATTGGCAGCTGTTACTTGTACCAAGTATGCTTTTCTCCAGGCGATGACGTCTGCCAGTTTTTAACAGGAAAAAAGGCCGTTCATGCAATCTGAAATCACCCCGGCCGACTACGAGGCTTTCAAGCTTTTCCTGCAAGACGCCTGCGGCATTCTACTAGGGGAAAATAAGCAGTATCTGGTGAAAAGCCGGTTGCGACGTATTCTTCTGGAACATCAATTGACCACCTTGGGTGAGTTGGTTGCACGGTTACGCAGGCAACCCCAGGGGCCTCTGCGTGAAACCGTTATCGATGCCATGACCACCAATGAAACCCTGTGGTTTCGTGACACCCACCCGTTTCGCATTCTGCAGGAGAAGCTGCTTCCCGCTATAGCGGATGATAAATCCATTAAACCCCTGCGAATCTGGTCGGCTGCCTGTTCTACCGGGCAGGAGCCATACTCCATTGCCATGGTGCTGGAAGAGTTTCGCCGAGCCAACCCCGGCAAGTTACGCAAGCCTGTGGATATTCTCGCAACGGACATATCCAGACCAGTGCTGGATAAAGCACGGCGGGGAGAGTACGAAATGTTGGCTCTCGGTCGTGGCCTTGATTCCCAGCGTCAAAAACAGTATTTCCAGCAGCTTCCTACCGGCAGTTGGCAGTTAATGGCCAGTATTCGCAATAGCGTGACATTCCGGGAGTTAAATCTGTTGGAGCGTTATACCCAGGGCAAATTTGATATTATTTTTTGCCGTAACGTGCTGATTTATTTTTCCGCTGAACTCAAACGGGACATTCTTACCCGTATGCGACAGTCCCTTAACCCTGGGGGCTACCTTATTCTGGGCGCCTCTGAGTCATTGAACGGCATGAATGACCACTTCGAAATGGTGCAATGTCGCCCCGGCATCATCTATCGTGCCCGCTGACGGTTGCGTTCATGGGGAAATTTCAGTAAAGTCCGCACCCGAAATGCATTGCTTATTAGCTGATTAAAAAAGCGGCGATGCAGGTTCAGTTTGTAGGGAAAATAGTGAATGCTGGGCAGGAAGCCCGGAAAACCAGTTTTAGGAGAGGTGTCCGAGTGGCTTAAGGAGCACGCCTGGAAAGCGTGTATACGTTAATAGCGTATCGAGGGTTCGAATCCCTCCCTCTCCGCCATACACAAAAGGCTGATTTACTTCGCGTAAATCAGCCTTTTTTTTATCAGCCCCCCCCCATAATTTCCCTGACCAAAACCAAAACCACCACACCTATACAATCGTTACTTCATCGCAGCCAGGATTGCCCGCACGGTAAGCCAGTGCTGGGCCCAGGGTATCCAAATGGCCTGTATGCCCGTTATTCAGCCCTGAGAGGCTTCTACGGCTTATTACTGTGCGGATGTCTGGAGAAGACTGAAGGGCTGCTGTAAAGGGCTGAGCGGGAGAAGGGGAATTTTAGCCAAAAAAAAGCCCCGCAGAGCGGGGCTTTATTAAATCTAGCCGAAGCCGGATTTAGATAGGCGTAATTTCTGACGCCTGAGGGCCTTTTTCGCCCTGGGTAGCAGTGTAAGAAACTGCCTGACCTTCGTTCAGGGTCTTGAAGCCATCACCAACGATGCCGGAGAAATGCGCGAACAGATCCTTGCCGCCGTCGTCAGGAGTAATGAAGCCAAAGCCTTTAGTTTCGTTGAACCACTTAACGGTACCAGTAGCCATAATAGTCTTTCCTATAAAAATAAATTGATGAGCAATGCTCAGTGGACGCAATGAAAATCAAAAGAGGGAAGCTGTCTGGCTGAAATACCGTAAGGGTCAATCAGTAAACCGTTGCTGCTCTAACTTGAAGCTCTTGCTGGGATCTAAAGTATGCTTCTGCAGCCTGAAGGTCAAATGTTTTTTCACCCTTTTTCCCTTGGGCGCGGTGCAGTGAGCGGTTTTTGAGCAGATCCTGACTCAGGATGCGATTGAACGCTGACCCCGATAGACCCGGGTGCCTTTTGCTTTAGCCACTTCTTCGGTGGGTTTGTTTGTGCCTAAAGAGCCGGGTTCAGCCTCAGGTTCATCCACTACTTGGCCACGGTAGACCCGTCGCGCAGCAGGTTCCTCTTCAGCCGGGGCTAACCGCAGCTGTAATTCGGCCCATAGATTAATGATCATGGTATCACGGGAACAGCTGGCGTAATGAGCAAGCTTGTCATAAAGATCATGATCCGTCAGATGCAGTTCAGCACCAAACTCTGAGCTGATCCGACGCCGGATCTGCTTAACATTCGCTATTACCTGGGGAGTCATTAGCCAACTTTTGTCCATGGGGATCCTCCGCTGTATTGGTCATTATTACAATTATGCAAATTGTGAACCCTTAGATAAAAACTAATAACTATCAATCACCTGATGTAATCCCAGCCCAGACTGAGCGCACCTTTTTAAGGCGTTACGGTTACCGCCAGGGTTACAGCGCTTCTTTTCGAAGCAAGCTAATCAAAATACTAAAAAGCTTAATTCAGGCAGTAATGTGTTGGCGAAATGTATTACCTATCAGTGTGATACCTGTCATGCAGTAGCTTTATAACATTGCCAAAACTCCTTTTAAGCGTCATGCATCTACCAAAGAACTGGAGCCTTACAGCTGGCACTGCTATATTGTCCGACAATAAAGTCTTTCAGGTGCTGTCATTATGTCTACTTCCAACACAACCACCCAGGGAGTATCAGATTCGCTTCTGGCGTCATCCACATTTACTCGCCTTACCACACCGCCGAATGTGGCCTGGCCTACAGTGACGTTATTTCTGTTGAGCTATCTGTCTTATTTGGGGGCCACTGGTCTGGCTGTTACCGGCTATATACCTGGTTGGGTGGCTATGGTGGTCAATACCATTGCCGCATACTGGTTGTTTACGGTGTTTCATGATGCCGCTCACCGCTCTGCGGGGAAAAGCCAATCTCTGAATGATTGGCTTGGGCGTGCTGGAATTCTGGTGTTTTTTCCTTTTCCCATCTTTAAGGCTTTTCGCTTTATCCATATGCAGCATCACCGTTTTGCCAACGATCAGCACGGTAAAGACCCGGACGCTTACACCGGCAACGGCCCCACCTGGCTTCTACCATTGCGCTGGGCCACGGTGGACCTTTACTACTATGTATTCTACTTCAAACACCTGAGTTCGCGTCCTGGAAGTGAGAAGCGGGAACTGGCTATGGTCGTGGTGTTTGGTCTGGTGTTGTTTGGGGGCCTGTTACTGGCCGGGGCAGGGGAGGCATTACTGTGGTACTGGCTGATTCCCGGAAGAGTGGCTGCGTTCTTTCTGGCGTTGTCTTTTGATTATCTGCCCCATCATCCCCGTAACAGCACTCAGCAGGAAAACCCCTGGCAGGCCACCAATAACCGCATGGGCCTGGAATGGCTGCTAACTCCGGTTCTGATGTGGCAAAACTACCATTTGGTGCACCACCTGTACCCGCGAGCGCCTTTTTACCGGTATCTGCGTATCTGGAGAACCGGTAAACCAGCGTTTGAGCGCCATGAGCCTCTCTTGGTGGACCTGTTAGGTCGAGAGTTACCCCGGACACCCCCCAGCTCCTCCTGATTGCCTGAGCAACTACCCAGTGCCTCACCCGGTTAACAAATTAACCGGGCAGGACTCGGGTTTCACAGGTTGCCACTGGCTAATGGGGGCTGTTGCTGCGACTTCTGGTAATCCATTAGTGATGGCCAGGGCGCCATTTCTTCCAGCTCATACGCCAGTTCCAGCAGTATCCGCTCCTGACCAAAATGCGCCATTAACTGAATGCCGATTGGCAGACCTTCTGTTGTTTGCCCTGCAGGTAGTGCGATAGCGGGTGTACCCGCTGCATTGGCAATCGGGGTAAAACAGGCGTACTGCTCCAGGCGCTGAAAGAGGGTGTCAAAAGACTGTTGAGGACTCAGGTAGCCCAGTTCCGGGGTGGTGTGAGCGAGCACTGGGGAGAGAATGGCATCGTAGCCCGCAAGTACTTTTTGATACTGCTGGCCACAACGGCGCAGCCGCCAGAGGGAGCCGGGGAACTTGTGCAATTCCCTGATAAACTTTCGTTCTAAACCACGGGTCAGGTTATCCACGTTACGGCGCTGGAAACTTGACTCTATGGTATGTTTTCCGGCATTACTGACAATAAAGCCCAGCATTGCCCAGTATCGGGCAAAATCCGCCGGAAACCGTGGGTCAACACTGGCCTGCAGTATTTCCACTTGGTGCCCCGCCGCCGCCAGACGTTTGGCGGTATCTTCAGTGGCCTGGCGGGTTTCTGCATCGGTGATGGCGCCATTTACCGAGTCAGTGATGAGGCCAATACGCCGGCGCAGCTTCCCCGGGTGGCGAACATCGCCGATCTGGGGCAGGTGCCGTGGTCGATGCTGCAGCTCAGCGGCAGCGTAAAAAGCAGCAGTGTCTCTGACGGTACGGGTCAGCACACCCTCGGTAATAATATTTATCGGCAGTGATGTTGCGGCTTCACTGTCACGCAACCGCCCCCTGCTGGGTTTAAGGCCAACCAGGCCACAGCAGGCCGCGGGTATACGGATGGAGCCACCACCATCATTGGCATGGGCGATAGGAACTACCCCAGCCGCTACCATGGCGGCAGAGCCACCGGAGGAGGCACCGCAGGAATAGCCAGTATGCCATGGGTTAACTGTGGGTAGCCGGTACTGGTATTCGGTGGTCGCGTTAAAGCCAAATTCGGGCATGCTGCTCTTGCCCAAATGAACAAACCCCAGATCTAGCAGCTGTTTGCTCACCGCATTGTGTTGTTGAGCAGGGTGGCCGTTTATAGCTTCGGAACCAAATCCCGTGGCCAGGCCCGCTACCGGTGTGTTGTCTTTTATCAGGAAGGGAATACCGGAAAAAGTGCCGGCAGCAGGGCGCAATGCCTGCTCCCGTGCCCGCTGGTAGTCGTTACTGATAATGCCCCTGAGAATGGGGTTCAGGCGCTCTGCCCGGGCAATGGCAGCGTTGGTGACGTCCCCCTGGCTGAGTTTTCCCCGGCCCAGGGCGTCGGCCAGGGCCACCGCATCCAGAGTGCCCATGGCATCATCCGTGAAAGTCTGTATCCGCTTGCTTTGAGTCATCCACTGTTCCTCAACCCTGAGGGTTGGTATTGAAGCTATCAGAAACGATAGTTGATTTGCAGTGCCGCCGTATGCAATCTGCCTTCATAGTTGCCGTCAATAACATGTCCGGTGCCCGCGGGGTTTTCCGGGCTGGCAATATCCGCTTTATCGAAGCGGGTAAAGGTATAGCCGGCATCAATGCTATAGCGGCTTGAAGGGGTCCAGGTCAGACCCAGGCTGCCGATGGTACGGTCATTGTCAGGCCCCCGGGGGGTGCGCCTGATTTCATCGGGCACCGGGCTTTCATCCCTGGCCGCACCGGCACGAAAGGTCCAGCGCTCACTGGCGGTAAAGATCAGACCCAAGCCATAACGCCAGGTGTTTTCCCAGGCAAAGGGCTGAACCAGATCCCGGCGGCGCACATCATCGCCACTACCGGTAATGTCGCTGCCACCCCGGTTGGAGCTGTCCGTGTAGGTAAAGCGGATTTCCGGTAACCGACTCCAGTTGGTCCAGGTGGCGCCTCCAGCCAGAGCAAAACGTTCGGTCAGCTCCTGATAAAAACTGACCGTGGCAATTTCAGGAAAGGTCACGTTCAGTTCCAGGT
>REBR01000240.1 GCA_007692645.1 Halomonadaceae bacterium
AATGGGGACAGACCACGTTTTATTGAATTCAATAAAACGTGGTCTGTCCCCATTTTCCTCCATAGAATGCACAGTATGTGTAACCGTTTCTCCAACTGAGTATTCCCCATGAATCCTATTTTGATTGCTGGAGCCCTGCTGGGCTTTCTGTCCGTGGTGATCGGAGCCTCTTCAGAACACCTCATACAGGCACGGGTCGATGATGAAGTGTTTCGCTGGGTGATGACGGCAATCCGTTATAACCAGATGGGGGCGCTGATCGTGACGGCGGTGGGGCTGGGGTTGATGGCTGTGCCCGTGCATCGGGCCCGGCGCCTGCTGGTAGTGGCAGGGTGGCTGTTTGTGGCCGGGACTGTGCTGTTCAGCTTCAGTATCTATGTGGCTGCCATAAGTGGCGTGCACGCGTTTACCTACCTGACGCCGTTTGGCGGGATTACGCTGATGCTCGCCTGGCTGGTGTTGGTGGTAGCAGGCTTTCGGGCCGGGGGCTGAACTTGCCCCCTGCCCTGCACTACAGTCTTAACTGTTCCAGTTCACTGGATAAGCGCTCGATGTCTGACTCAGCCTGGGCAAGATTTTCTGGCAATGCGTCTATTTCTGCTTTCAGTTGAGTAAGGCTTTGGTTCACCTGTCGCAGGGCGTTTTGCCGGGCTTCTAACTGCAGGTGTTCGGGGGATTGAGGACTGAAACTAACCCTGTTTTCCCGATCGTCGCTGATGTTGGTAATAGCAATTTCAACAGCAAGCTGATTAGCGTTTAGAACCGCAGGAGTTCGCCATTGTTGATGACGCATGCCCGTGTTGTGGATTGTGATGCTATCACTTTCATCCGCATTTAAACCCCGGGATCCGCCAATTCGTGAGTTACGGAATCGGTGGTCAACAATGCTGTCCAATTCTCCA
The DNA here is from genome assembly GCA_007692645.1 of Halomonadaceae bacterium. Lineage (GTDB taxonomy): Bacteria > Pseudomonadota > Gammaproteobacteria > Pseudomonadales > Oleiphilaceae > REBR01. Next base: position 903 of record REBR01000240.1, read on the forward strand.
TCAATATAAAGCGCCACCGTGCCACGGAGCCCAGAGAGAACTTGCTGGCTGATATTATGGACCTGAAATTCTATTCTCGGGGCTTCACGGCTAAAAGAACCGGTTTCGATGGATACCCTGGCATTGCTTAATGCCAGAACATCATTGCTGTGAAGAACACTTTGGCCAGACTGAAGCCGCTCCTGACGTGTAGCCCAGGCTGACTCACTGCGCTGAAGCGCTGCTTCGGCAGAAACCACACGCTCTTTGCCCCTGTTCAGCTCGGCTTCTTTGTTGCTCTGAAGGTTCTGTAGCCGAAGCTGGCTGCCTCTCACTTCAGAGAGTTCAACTTTCAATTGCTGTGCTTTTTCATAAGCCACAAAATCCCGGAAACCCGCATCGTTAGCGTGTTTCTGTTTGAAGGCGTCAGCAATGGCTTCAAAGGTGGTGTTCACCACCCCATAAAAATGATCGGTATCCACTTGAATCTCAGCACTCTTTTCCCCTGATTCTGCCAGAGAAAACTGAACCCCCGACTCTACGGGAAAGGTCTGACCACCGGCTAGAACCGTTGCCTCATTACCCGGGACTACAAAGTCCACTGTCGCCACGCATGTTGAACTGGCGGCTTCACGGTCATGAGTCAACTTACTGATTTCCTGTATGACCGGATTCAATTGGCCACCGCCAGCGCTGATTCCGCGATTCACCCATTCCAATGTGTCGTCATTGCGCAACATCATGAAGGTTAAAGCCACATCAAACTTCGGAATGAAATCCTCCATAACAGCGTCATTGCTACAACTGAGATGATCTGGCGTGCTGTAGAAACAGCCATATAACGATGTGGTTAGTAAACCTAACAAAAAAAGTTTAGATGCCTGGCGAATAGAAGTTGCTCTTAAAGTCAGCAGAGAAACTTCTTTACTTTTAAAAATCATAAACCATCCACAAAGTTATATTTTCCATTAATCCAATGTAATGATTATATTTTGCGTTATTGGCTTATGCCAGAGAAGCCCTGACAACAACGTTTTACCTTATATAACAAATCCCGGTATCTAACGACTTACAAAGAAGGGCGCCTCGTGACAAAATCTCAATAAGACAATAATAAGCCAGTGGGAATTTTATGGAGAACCAAGCGACAAACCAAAAAAGTAACAGCAAAAAAACACAAAGCAGATTGAATGCTTTCACTTTCGCTATAAGCATCGCCTCCATTGGTGCTGTTGTTTTAATCTTTTTCCCCTGGTTTAGTCCTATGAATAGCCAGCTTCAAGTCACTGAGGCAGTTAGCGGCCCAGCAATGGAAGCTCCGTTTTTTGGCATACCGTTCATTTACCCATTACTTACACTCTATTTAATCGCTTCAGGTGTAGCGTGGGCCAGCAAGACCGGGCATATCCGTATCACCACAGGAAAACCCATTATTGAAACCTCGCTTTTAATCTCTGTAGCTGCCTTGTTTGAACTACTCTTTTCCTATCATCAATTTGGCAATTTTCACATGGGTTATTGGGCAAATTTCGCATTTGCAGTGACTTTTTCAATCTGGGCATTGTTCCTGCCGAAAAAAGCCTGAAGTGAAAGCGCCACCCCCTTGAACCACCCCAGTCATGGCCTGTTCTGGCGATCCCGTGCCAGCAATGCCTCGAAATCATTCCGACGAAGGGGCTTGGCGAACAGGAAACCCTGGGCATAATCGCACCCGGCCCGGGCGAGGAATTGCAATTGCTCGTCCTTTTCCACCCCCACACCCACTACCCGCACATTGATTGCGTGAGCCATGGCGATGATAGACTCCAGCAGGCTGTCTGCATCGCCACCCTGGCCCGCGTCTTTGATCAGCTCTCTGTCCACCTTGACACTGTGCATCTTAAACTCCTGAAGAGCCAACAGGGAGAAGGGTTCGATACCAAAATCGTCAATTGCCAGGTGTAGTCGCAAACCCGCGAAACCTAAGCTCTTTACCGGGTTAAAATCCAGGGAGCGGATATTGTTCAAAGACGCCGGGGTCAACTCTATGGTGATGCGACTTTCATCGAAACCATGCTTGGCCAGCCGCGATCGCCATTGCTCCAGCAGGGATTGGGTAAAAAAAGACGCTTGTGATTCGTTAATGTTGATGGTGAAGGCCTTGTCACTCAGGTCTCGCCACCGCAGTGAGCAGGTCATCGCTTGCTCCAGGACGTAGGTGTTGATGCTGTCCGTCATGCCGCTTTGTTCAGTGATGCTAAAAAAAGCCGTCGGCGTCAACAGACCCTTGACCGGGTGATTCCATCGCAGCAACGCCTCTGCCCCTGAAATGGCCCCGGTACGGATATTGATGATCGGCTGATAGTAGACCTCCAGTTGTTTTTCCCTCAGTGCTTCATCCAGCTCCTTGCTCAACCGCATATGCTCTGATTCGATCTGCGCCATCCATGGTGCGAAGATTTGAACCTGTTGGCCGCCCCGGGCTTTGGCTGCGTACATGGCCTGATCGGCATTATGCATCATCCGATCTACATCCTTGCCATCCTCTGGGAACACCGTCAGGCCGATACTGCCGGAGATATGAACCCGGTGGAAATCAATCTGAAACGGTCGTTCAAGGCTGGTCACCAGTGCCTTGGCAGCGTCCTTTGCGCCCTCCCTGCCGGTTTCCTTCATGATCAGGGTGAATTCGTCGCCACCGAGACGGGCCACGGTGTCCATAGCCCTGACCCGGGTGCTTATACGTTCAGCCACCTGGGCCAACAGCCGGTCACCTGCCAGGTGGCCAAGCTTGTCATTGGCTTGCTTGAAGCGATCCAGATCAATAAAGAGCAACGCAAAGGGACTGCCCTTTCGTCTTGACTCCAGCAACGTCTGCTCAAGGCGATCCAGGAACAGCCGCCGGTTGGGGATTCCGGTGAGGGCATCAAAATTCGCGCTGCGCCAGGCTTGATAGTCAGCCTGTTTGCGCTCGGTCACATCCCGGGAGGTCTTAACCACAGCTTCAACCTCATTCTGGTCGTTAAACACCGGCACAAACTGACAGTCAAAATAAAACTCTCGGCCTGACGGTGAGCAGTGTTTAAACTCCCTGCGCTGTGTCAGGCCGGTAGCCACGGTCTTGGTAATCTCATCCTGTAACCCACGGCCCAAGTCCATACCCAGCTCAAGGGAGGTTTTACCAATAACTTCCTGGAGTGGCGCATTGACCAGATCGGATATGGCCTGATTGGCAAACAGGTGCCTGCCATCGGGAGAGAATATAGCCATGGGGTCAAGGGAGGCTTTCAACATGGTTTCCACCAGGCGTGTTTCCTGCTCTTTGCGGGCGGAGTAACTCGCCACTGAGTGGGCAATTAACTGGTCGATGGCCTCGTTGAAACGTATCAATTCCTCGATATCACTGCCAGCGAGACCCTGCTCCTTCTTGCCCCAGGCAGCGCAGACTCGCGCCCGCAAGGCCCGCAGCTCCTGTATCATCTGGAGCATGGACAGGCCCTGCCTGAAACGCTCTGAACCATGCTCTCCGTTGACGCCCTCGGTGGTTCGTCCTTTGCCAAGGGCTTTACTGGCGGACTCTTCGCTGGTCTGGGAGGTCAACAGGTCTGCAGTAATAAACTCCAACATCTCCCGGGCATGGTCCCTCAGTGCACGGCTGCCTTGGCCCTTCAATTCCGGGGCGATTTCCAGAGCAGCTGCTTCCCAATCTTCAAGCAGCTGCTCCATTTCTGTATGGATGAACTGAGTCAGCTTCACAGTGATCGTCCTCTTCCGTGAGGGTTGCCGGCGACGACTGACCTGATTCCGTTACGCCCGGGAATAAGGTCCGATTACGACTGATCGATTGGATTTAAGTTTCTGCTGACTGCGAAACCTTGATAAGAATCAAATTGCATTCACTGCATTTGTGCCAGCATAGAGCGATCACTGAAGCGGTTGAGCATTACGCTTTAACCTCATCAAAGGTGCCAAAATGAAAGTAAGAACCGTTTATGAGCTGATTGAATGGACCCGGATGCTGCACCACCATCTGGCTGCCTGCCTCGCGGAATGTTCCACAAAAAATGAAGAGGAACGGGCACAGGCATTGCTGGAGTACCTGGCCGATCATGAACGTAAAATGGAACAGGTGGTGGCGGAATTTGAGCGTAAGGCAGACCCCCGGGCTCTGAAAACCTACGTCTATGACTGGATTGAACACAAACTCATTGAAACTCACCGCACCTGCGACGCCCATTACGCAAAACTGAGTTTTGCAGAAATCTGCCGGGAAGTGTTCGACTTCCATGACCAGGTGATTGACCTGTACCAGGACCTGGTGGAGCGCTCTGAGATTCCAGAGGTTCAGGAGCTTATGCAGTCATTGCTCGACATGGAAAAACACCAGGCGATGCGCCTGGTGCGGCAAACCGGACGCATGGATGACCTCTAGACATTGAATGGTCCTAGTCCAGATAAACATCCGATGAGGATAGCCACTCGATCTTGAGATCTTTAAGTCACAGCAGTCTTCACAAAAATACCCCAAAAATTTGCCCCGTTAATTGATGCGACTTATGATGCTATAAAGCATCATATTTAATGCAGGAGGCGCCCATGCGCACAACCCTCACCATCGACGACGAGCTGTACCAGAAGGCCCTGGAAATGGCAGACCCGGAAATGAACAAGTCAGATCTGTTCCGTGAAGCCATCAACACCTTTATCCGGGTACAGGCGGGCATGCGCTGGGCCGCACTAGGGGGCAAAGCCCCTGAGATGCCGGACATTCCCAGGCACAGAGACGAGCAAGGCGCACCGTGAGTGTACTGATCGATACCTCGGTGTGGGTAGACCATTTCCGGCACAGGAATGACACCTTGGTAGATCTGCTCCTGCGGGATGAAGGGCTGGTTCATCCCATGGTGCTGGGGGAGCTTGCCTGCGGCACGCCACCGGCACCGCGAACACAGACCCTTGGCGGCATAGCGCTTCTGCAACCTGCACGACAGGCCACCTGGGATGAAGTTAGAGCGTTTATCGAGAAGGAGCAGCTCTATGGGCTGGGCTGTGGGCTGGTGGATTTGGCATTACTGGCTTCCTCGTTGATCACGCCAGGTGCGACTTTATGGACTCTGGATCAGCGACGAGCCGCATTGGCGAAGCGGTTTGCTGTGGCTTTCCCTTGAGCTGGCTGCGCTCAATCCCTCAGATAAAAATAAATAAGGAACACCTAATGAAAAAAAAACCCCTCCCCTGGACGCCGAACGACATCCCTGACCTGTCGAACCAAACCGTTATCGTCACCGGCGCCAACAGCGGCCTGGGCCTGGAATCCGCCCGCATGCTCTCCAGCCACGGCGCCACCGTTGTGATGGCCTGCCGGGATCTCAACAAGGGCAAGGCTGCCATGGAGGATATCCGGGGGGACCATCCAGAGGCGAAACTGGAACTGATGGCACTGGACCTGGCCGACCTTGCCTCGGTACGGCAGTTCACCGACACCTTCAAACAGCACTACGACCGCCTGGATATCCTGATCAACAATGCGGGCGTCATGGCACCCCCGCTGCAGCACACCAAAGACGGCTTCGAGATGCAGTTCGGCACCAACCATCTGGGGCATTTTGCCCTGACGGGGCTGTTACTGGAGACCCTGGAGGCCGCGGAAGCCCCGCGAGTCGTGGTGGTGAGCAGCCTGGCACACCGCATGGGCAATCTCTATTTCGACAACCTGAACGGAAAAAAGGGCTACCAGCGCTGGAAATTCTACGGACAGAGCAAACTGGCCAACCTAATGTTTTCCCTGGAGTTAGACCGGCGCCTGCGCGGGGGCAATTCCTCCATCCAGGTGATGGCGGCGCACCCCGGCTATGCCGCCACCAATCTGCAACGGGGCATTCCCGGGCATAAGCTGTTCAATGCCGTGACCGCACAATCCCAGGAAAAAGGGGCCCTGCCGAGCGTGTTTGCCGCCACATCAGAGCTGGCCCAGTCGGGACACTACTATGGGCCGAACGGGTTCATGGAATTCTGGGGGGTGCCGGCGGAAGCCCACATTCGCCGCCTCGCCCGTAACGAGAAAGTGGCCAGCCGGCTGTGGGAGGTGTCTGCACAGCTGACCGGCGTCAGTTACTTGTAGGCTCACTGGCGGGTGCGCACTCCCGCCATCTCCTATACCATTGGCCGTCAAAATTTGCCGCTCACAGGCCGGGTTACCATGTCTTCCAATGCGTTATATACCAACCTGTCTGGCTATTACGACCTGATGTGCGCGGGCATCAACTATCAGGCACAAAGCAACGCCGCCCACCGGCTCAACCAGATCTTTGGAAACAAGGGTAGCAGCCACCTGGACCTCGCCTGTGGCACCGGGCCCCATATCCGGCATTTTCTTGATCTGGGCTACCACTGTAGCGGACTGGACATTAACCCGCCCATGCTCGACAGAGCCAAGCTCCGCTGCCCTGAGGCGCACTTTACCGATCAGGACATGTGTGGATTTACCGTGGCAGAGCCAGTGGATCTGGTGACCTGCTTTTTGTACTCCATTCATTACAGTGACGGCCTGGCGAAACTGAAGGCGTGTATTGCCTGCGTGCATAAGGCCTTAAAACCCGGTGGCGTGTTCTGCTTTAACGCGGTGGATAAACACAAAATTGATAACAGCCTGTTGGTGCGGCACACCGCAAACTATGAAAACAGCCACTTTGTGTTCAGCTCTGGCTGGAATTACGGCGGTGAAGGCGAGAAACAGTCCCTGGTGCTCAGCATTGAGAAAACAACCGCCGGCAACTCCGAGTCATGGCAGGATGAGCATCCCATGGTGGCGGTGAGTTTTGAGGAATTGCAGGCACTCTTGCAGCCGTATTTTGAGGTGCATAGGTTCGAGCATGATTATGAAAAGATAGTGCCCTTGGCGCCAAGGGCTGGGAATGCGTTGTTTGTGGGGATCAAGAAATAAGGCAACGCAGGCAAGAGTCGATAACGAAGTGTATCCCTCGGTTATGACGGCAATCCGTAACTTGTGCTTAAAACCGGTAGCCAATACCGATGTTGGTCACCCAGGGATCGATATCAACATCGACATTGGTGCTTCCAGTGGCGGTCTTCACCTGTGCAGTGGTGTCGATGTCGATATACCTTATGCCTGCATTGATGAGCCAACCGTTGCCGAGCTCGTAGTCCACACCGATTTGTGCTGCGAGACCCCATGAATTGTCGAGATCCAGATCGGTTACTCCCGCGCCTTTGGCATCGCCGGCCACGTCCTCATCAAAAAAGAGGGTGTAATTAATCCCTGCACCCACATAGGGGCGAAAGGCTGAGCCGGTGTCGAAGTGGTACTGCACACTCAGTGTGGGGGGAAGATGCTTGATCGAACCCAGGTCCGCGCCATCGAGGGCACCGCCACTGATCGAAAGATCATGCTTGAACGGAAGGGAGCCGAGCAGCTCAATAGACACGTTGTCACGAACAAAATAAACAACCGTAAACCCCAATCCGGTCTCAGAGCTGACTTCAACATCAGAACCCACCAGGGCACCGGCAAGCGGCCCACTGACCGAGCCGGTACTCTCGTTGGGGGATACGTTGGTCAAACTGCCACGGACAATCCAGTCGCCTTCACTGGCTGCCGCAACCACGGTGGGTGCTGCAGCCAACGCAAAAGCGGAGATTACTGCAAGACTGATTCGAGAATATTGCATGTGCTTCATGGAACATGACCTCTGCTGAGTGGATAATTAACTGACAGCAAGATAACAGCGCAGCCCTATCAGCTTCTTGACCGCAATCAAGCCAACTGAAGCAGAGGCGTAATACCAGCGCAGGCATTCCAGGCGGGCTCAGAGCATTCTTCCTTCTCCCTGCCCCGGTTTTCTGCCGGTATCCGGGGAATGTCTTATACTGCTACAGGGTTTAGAAAGACGTCCCGGTAAGAAAACATCCGCTGCGCATGCAGGGATTTCGGCAATCGGTAGATCTTGGGGTACGGGGTTCGAATGGGTTGTAAGTCGTCTATTCGGTGGGCATTACTGGGATTGCCGGCATCAGCCCTGCTGGGTCTGTTGCTGGTCCTGGGCGGGCCCCAGGCGGTACTGGCCGGTGGCGTTCAGCGCATCGTCCATGAAGACGGCACGGTGGAGTTCACCAATGTGCCCCGGAGCGACACTCGCAGGGACTCGACCCGTGCGGAGACCGTTTACCGATACCGGGATGAAACCGGTATTACCTCTTTCAGTAACCAGCGCCCCCAGGCCGCCGACTTCGACGTCATCCGCTTCCACTGCTTCGCCTGTGCCCCGGGCTCTACCGTGGATTGGCAGAATACCCGGCTCTTTGTGAACCGCTTTCAGTCGGAAATCGAGACAACCACCCGCCAGGCCGGGTTGGACCCTGCTCTGGTGCGTGCGGTGATTCACGCAGAATCCGCGTTTAACCCGGCGGCCGTGTCACCCCGGGGTGCTCAGGGGCTCATGCAGCTTATGCCCGCCACAGCCCGGGAGTTGGGTGTCTCGGATGCAATGGATGTGGCGCAAAATATCCGGGGCGGTGTGGACTATCTGGCCCGCATGTTGCGCTTGCACCAGGGTGATGTGGCCCTGGCCACGGCCGCCTATAATGCGGGGCCTGGGGCGGTACGCCGTCACCGGGGCATTCCGCCTTTTGCGGAGACCGAGGCTTACGTGGAGCGGGTCGCCATACTGCATCAACGCTATCGGGAGCGACTGGAGGCGATGGCCTTCGTCTCTGACTGAGAGTTGCTTGGGGGGTCGGGAGTGCCTTTGGTTAGCTACCGGTCCTCGTGCAGACGCCCTTCCACATACTTGTGGAGGATACTGGCGACAAGGGTTTGGTAAGGAATGCCTTCAGCCAGCGCTTTCTTCTGCAGCCCTCGAAGGTCTTTGGAAGAAAGCCTGATGTTGATTCGCGCATCTTTTTTGAACATGGCCTCTGCATACTGCTGGTGCCGCGCTTTGCGCTCCTCTTGGAGTAGTTTGTTTTTCTCAGGATTCCATGGCAACAGAAACCAAAGTATAAGCCGTCACCGATTAATGAATGTAGCAAGTGCCAAAGCAAGGTACTGCGCCGCGGCATCGAGGGGTTCAAAGGTCAACTAAGGCCCGAAAACAGTCCGACGAAGCACTTTTTATGGCTAGCACCGACACCACCGCCTGCATTCTCTGCTCCCGCAACTGCGGCCTGTGCGTGGAGATCGAGGGTAACCACCTGGGCGGCGCCTACAGTCGGCAGTTGCTGGCGGCGATGAAAAGCCATTACCTCTACAACTCA
>REBR01000242.1 GCA_007692645.1 Halomonadaceae bacterium
GGGCTGATCTTCCGTGGGCCCGCTTTGATTCGTGAGGCAGTGGAGGCCACCGCAGGTGCTATAAAAAAGGCCCGCTGAGCGGGCCTTTGCGGAGTGATAGCTCCGTCTTGGAACTGCTTTTTTCTGTTAAGGGTCGGGTGGACCCTTTCATTTCGCAGATGGTCTTTACTTTTTTTGGTCACCTTAACGGTGACGATTAGCCGCCCTGGGGCGGAGTCGAATCACGCTGTAACGTTAGGCAATTTGTGAATTCCGGAGACACCCGTCATGCCGTTCCAGTTGTCTTCGCGCCCCTCTCGCCAGCCGGTCAGCCATTCCTGTCTGGCCTCCTGTTTGTCGATAGGGCACATGTCCTTGGACTTCCCGGATAAACCGGCCATGTAACCGCGCTTGTAGGCTCGGGCTGTCATGTCTCTTTTCTGTCTTTTCATGCTTATTTCGCCTCATGTGGATAACAAGTCATGAGCGTGCGCACGAATTCACTGCACTTGATCCCGGGACTCAAGCCCGGGAAGCACCCGTGATGTACGGCAACTGGCAGCGTGATACCGATTACCGGCCCATGTACGGGGCGTCAGTGAACAGATCGATCTTTTAAGGGCCCTGCCGGATTCGTTCAATCCGGGCTGATATAATAGACGCGTCAAAATCAGTAAAGCGTACTGATAGGCGTTTGTATACGAATTATTTCACATAGAAGACAGCTTTTTTAGTATTACAAGATATATGCAGCGGGGAAGCCTTGTGTCAGCGGGTCCTCCCGGGCATAGTCCCGGCATCTGCCGCACCTGGAGTCTCGCCGTGTCATTGGATCTGATTATTACCTGTCCCAAAGGGGTTGAATACCTGCAGTCAGACGAGCTGGAACAGCTGGGTCTGACCGTTATCCAGACCACCGCCTCGGCGGTGCTGGCGCGAACCGATCTGGCGGGGGCTTACCGGGTCTGCCTCTGGTCCCGCCTGGCTAACCGGGTGCTGCTGCTGTTAACCGATAAGCCAGCAAAAACCGCCGAAGATCTGGTGGATGTGTCTGCGGCGGTGCCCTGGGAGCAGCACCTGGCCCCCGGTGGCCGCCTGCGGGTGGTGTTTCAGGGGGAGAGTAAAGAAATCCGCAATACCCAGTTTGGCGCCCAGTCTGTTAAAGACGGGGTGTTGGACCGGATGCGGGCCGTCAGTCAGAACCGGCCGGTGGTGGATAAGGCGGATCCGGATCTGCATATCCATGCCCGCCTGGCCAAGGGCCGTCTGCAGATCAGCATCGACCTGGCGGGGGACAGCCTGCATCGCCGGGGTTACCGCAGTGAAGCGGGTGAGGCACCCCTGAAAGAAAACCTGGCGGCAGCCCTGTTATTGCGGGCTGGTTGGCCGGCATTGGCGGCTGAGGGTGCTGATCTGGTGGACCCCCTGTGTGGTTCCGGCACCCTGCCTATTGAAGCGGCTTTAATGGCGACAGATACCGCCCCTGGCCTGCTGCGGGAGCATTTTGCCCTGCAGCGCTGGCTCGGTCATGACGAGAGTGTCTGGCAACAACTGAAGGCAGAAGCCAGCAGCCGATCCCAGCAGGGGCAGGCGGACAGCAAGAGCCGCTTCTGGGGTTTTGATGAAGCCCGGGGGCTGATTCCCGTGGCCTGGCGCAATATTGAACGGGCCGGCATGGGGGAGCGGGTTCATGTGGAGCGCCGCAGTCTGGAGGACTACGCCAGTCCCTCCGCGAACCCCCGGGGACTGGTGATCACCAACCCCCCTTATGGTGAGCGCCTTGGGGAGCGTGAGGCCCTGGACGGCCTCTACGCCCTGCTGGGGAAGACCCTGCTGGCGGCCCACGAGGGTTGGCGGCTGGGGGTGTTTACCGCCATTGCGGAGCTGGGCCACCGGGTGGGGATCCGCAGCCATAAACAGTACAACCTGTTTAATGGGGCTTTGCCCGCCCAGCTACTCTTGTTTGAGCTGCAGGGGGGGAACCGGCGCCAGCCCGCCCGGGCTGATGGTCTGCCGCACCCGCGGATTTTTCACCAGGAACGGGCCGCCATGCTGGGCAACCGGCTGCGCAAGAACCAGCGCACCCTGGGAAGTTGGGCCCGCAAGGCTGGCATCAGCTGCTACCGGGTGTACGACGCGGATATGCCGGAATATGCCCTGGCCATTGACCGTTACGACGACTGGTTGCATGTGCAGGAGTATGCCGCCCCCGCCACCGTGGATGTCACTGCAGCCCGGGAGCGGTTATCCGAAGCCATGTCAGTGATTCCTGCTGCTCTGGGCATAGACCCGGAAAAAATGGTGATCAAGACCCGCAAGCGGCAGAAGGGTACCAGCCAGTATGAAAAACAGGGGGATGACGGTCGCGCCATGACCGTCATGGAAGGGGGCTGCCTGTTTCGGGTGAATCTGCAGGATTACCTGGATACGGGCCTGTTTCTGGATCACCGCCCGGTGCGCCAGTGGCTGCAGCAGAATGCCGCCCAGCGGCGGGTGCTGAACCTGTTCTGTTATACCGGTGCCGCCACCGTGCATGCAGCGGTGGGGGGAGCCAGTCGCAGCCTGAGCCTGGATATGTCCAATACCTACCTGGACTGGGCACGGCATAACTGGCGCCTGAATCATCTGGATGAAAGCCGTCATCAGTTGGAACGGGTGGACTGCCTGGCCTGGCTGGCGGCGCCGGTAAAGGGGCATTACGACCTGATCTTCATGGACCCGCCGACGTTCTCCAACTCCAGTAAAATGTTTGAAGAGTTGGATGTGCAGCGGGATCACCAGCGACTGATCGACCAGGCCATGGCCCGGTTAACCCCTGACGGTGTACTGATCTTCTCCACCAATTACCGGCGTTTCAAGTTGGCGCCGGAGGTGATGGCGACCTATGGGGTAGAGGATAAGTCGGTCTGGTCCCGGGACCGGGATTTTGCCCGTAACCCCCGTATCCATCAGTGCTGGTTTATCCGCCACCCGGTGGACTAAAACAGCCAGCGCAAGCCGATGTTGGACTGCCAGATCTGCACCCCGCTCAAGCTGTCACGGTGCAGGCGGCCGTATTCAGCGGTGAGATAGGTGTCTCCTGACAGCTGCAGGTCTACCCCCAGCAGAAAGCTGGGGCTGAAACGGGTGCTCAGGTAATCCTCATCCAGGGCCGTATAATCCACCAGAATGGTGCCCCGGGGGTCTTCGTTGCCATCTTCATCCTTTTCCCGGACCACAGTATCTAACGCCGGGCCAAAGGCGCTGGCTTCCACCCCGGAAACACCGAACTGGGCATAGAGCGCTGAGAAGGTGGACCAGGGATAATACAGCCCCACATAGGCGCTGATGTAGCCTTCCACATGGATTTCCAGGTTGGGGTCCGGTTTGTTTTTGCGGAAATCTCCCCCGGCCCGCAGTTCCACCAGGAAGTGATCATTGAGAAAGCGCCCGAATATCAGGCTTGCGGCCTGGGTATCGGTGCGGTCATTGAAGCGGCCCAGGGAACGGTGTTCGTGGTTGCTGGCAATGACCCCCAGGTACCAACGGTCCCCCAGTCCTTCGGGTTCCGGCAGCCCTGGTTGCTGTGGGGGCATGGGCTGCTGGGGTTGTTGTGCGGTGGCAATCACCGGGCAAAGCAGACAGGTTATTATTAGCAGCAGACGGCGCATTGGGTGGCGATTCCCTTCCTGGGTATTCTGGCGCAGTGTGAATGGCCGGACAGGATTCGTCGCCGATGCTTGTCACAATTCCGGAGATTCTCCCCGATAGTCCCCGTCATCATCCCCTTCCAGGGCTTTCATCAGGCCTTCTTCCTGGGCCAGCAATAACAGGGCATAGACCCCACTTTCAGCGATTTGCGGGTCCAGGCCCCGGTCAAAGATCAACTGCTGGTAGCGATCAACCAGTTCTTCCCCAGATTGCGGCAGCAGGTCACTCAACACCGCCATTTCAAAGGTGCAGCCATGGTTGAGGGTTTCATAGAGCAGGTCCCGGAGTTCTTCATCGGGACCCAGGCCATCGGTGTAGACGGTGATTTCCGCCAGGTCTTCGTTCATTTCACGAATCACCTCTACCGGTGGTACCCCCTGTTCCTTGTAATGGGCTTCATCCAGTTGCCAGTCATCGCTGTCCAGGGGCAGCCATTCCTGCTCCGGCATCAATACCACATTCTTGATGCGTCCATCCTGCAGTGACCAGGCCACGGCAGTGGGGTAAATCGAGGGGCCGGCATCATCGAATTCGAACTTGAGAAATTGCGGTGGGCGCATGGGGCCTCCTTTAACCAGACTGTGTACAGGGGATAATGGCGCAGACAGTGTAGCGGATACCAGGGCCGGTTGCGGCCATGGTAGACTGCCCGGCGTTATTACCGGCACCGGTATTGTGTTCCGGTACTGGCCGCCAGGGCAATTGCTCCCGTATCCATAGATGCAGTGCTGATCACTTTTGACCATGAATGAGGGCCACCATGGAACTTGCTGTATTTAACCAGGGGTTACTGGATTTTCTCGGGGCTTCACCGACCCCTTACCATGCCGTAGCTCACATGGCTGCAGCCCTGGACCAGGCGGGTTACCAGCGGTTGCATGAAGCCCAACCCTGGGATCTGTCCCTGTCCCAGGGTTACTACGTGATTCGAAACGACTCAGCCCTGGTGGCTTTTCACACCGGTAAACGCTCACCGGTGGACGCGGGCTGGCGTATGGTGGGTGCCCACACCGACAGCCCCTGTTTACGGGTCAAACCGAACCCGGAGCGGCGGGAGCAGGGCTGTTTCCAGCTCGGGGTTGAGGTATATGGCGGCGCCTTACTCAGTCCCTGGTTCGACCGTGACCTGTCCATTGCCGGCCGGGTGACCTGTGAAGACCAGGATGGTCAGCGCCGGGACCGGCTGGTGGATTTTGCCCGGCCGGTAGCGGTGTTGCCCAGTCTGGCCATTCACCTGGACCGGGACGTTAACAACAGCCGCAGTATCAATGCCCAGAATGACCTGCCGCCCCTGATGATGCTCACAGAGGGCCGGCCCCAGGTCAGCTTCAAGGACCTGCTGTTGCAACAGCTGAATCAGCAGTACCCGGACCAGGGAATGGCCCGGGTACTGGATTATGAACTGAGCTTCTATGACACCCAGGCGCCGGCACTGGTGGGCATGGAGCAGGAGTTCATTACCTCGGCACGGCTGGATAACCTGTTGAGCTGTTATATCGGCTTACAGGGACTGCTGGCGGCAGATGGCAGCCAGCCCATGGTGCTGGTATGTAATGACCATGAAGAAGTGGGCAGCATGTCTGCGGAAGGGGCCCAGGGGCCGTTTCTCACCTCGGTGCTGTCCCGTTGGCTCACAGGGAGTGATTACCACCGGGCCATGGCCGCCTCCATGATGATCTCTGCGGACAATGCCCATGCCGTGCACCCCAACTTTGCTGATCGCCATGAGGCCAGCCATGGCCCGATTCTCAACCAGGGGCCGGTGATCAAGATCAATAACAATCAGCGTTATGCCAGTAATAGCCGCACCGCGGCCCTGTACCGGCAATTGAGCGAACAGCTTAAACTGCCCTGCCAGAGTTTTGTGGTGCGTTCAGATATGGCCTGTGGCTCAACTATTGGCCCTCTCACCGCGGCCAATCTGGGGGTAAAAACCCTGGATATCGGCGTACCGCAACTGGCCATGCATTCCATACGGGAACTGGCTGGCAGTCTGGATGGGCATCGGTTGTTTCAGGTATTGCGGGCGTATTACGATTTACCAGAGTTATGGCAAGAAAATTAGGCAGGAAAAAAAGGGCAGGAATATGGCTCCCCGAGTTGGGCTCGAACCAACGACAAACGGATTAACAGTCCGTTGCTCTACCAACTGAGCTATCGGGGAAGCACTTTTAACAGCCGCGAATAATACGGGTCCCGGCATATGGCGTCAACCGATTGTCTCAAATCCTCTTTTACCGCCCCTTTCAGCCCACCGGCCTGGTTGCGCAATCACCATTTGCAGACGGTCTGGCCGACGCTGTTTCGCAAGGTTGATCCGGGAACGCCCCGGCAGGAGCGGTTGATTACCGATGATGGGGACTTTCTCGATCTCGACTGGTACCGGGGGGGGCACCGCCGGCTGCTGATTATCAGCCACGGGCTGGAAGGCAATGCCCGCCGCCCCTATGTGCTGGGTCTGGCCAGAGCGGCCCTGGCAGGGGGTTTTGATGTGCTGGCATGGAACTTCCGCTCCTGCAGCGGGGTTATGAACAAGTTGCCGCGGTTCTATCACAGTGGTGCCAGCGACGACCTGGGGCGGGTGGTTAACCGGGCTCTGGACGATCCCGCCGGCTATGACCGGGTACAACTGGCGGGATTCAGCATGGGGGGCAATATGACCCTGGTGTATCTGGGGGAGCAGGGCAGTGCCCTGGATGGGCGGATAGCCGGTGCCGTTACCTTTTCCGTGCCCTGTGACCTGGCGGGGAGTGCGGCGCGCCTGGCTGAGCCCGGTAATCAGGTGTACATGCGGCGCTTCCTGAAAGAACTGCGGGTAAAAATGGCGGCCAAGAAAGCCCATTTCCCCACCCTGATCGACACCACGGGCATGGAAAAAATGAAAAACTTTCTCCAGTTCGATGAGCAGTTCACAGCCCCTCTGCACGGTTTTGCCGGCGCCCGGGATTACTGGGAGCGTTGCTCCAGTCAGCGCTTTCTGGGGGATATCCAGACACCGACTCTGATCGTTAACGCGGCGGATGACCCGTTTCTCAGTGCCACTTGCTACCCTTACCAGGGGGTTGCCGGCAATCCCCACCTGCGGCTCGAGGTGCCTCGCTGGGGCGGCCATGTAGGCTTCGTCTCAGGTCCCCGTGGCGGCCATTACTGGTCTGAAGAGCGGGCCATGGCTTTTCTTCAGAGCAGCGACTGAAACCGGCATGGCCCAGGTGCCCCTTAACCTTGCCGGGCACCGGTTTGCCTACCGGGAATTAATCCAGCAGGGGTTTCAGTGGCCCCCATACATTCTCTAGAATCAGCGGCTGCGCTTTGGCAGTGGGGTGAATATCATCACTCTGCATCATGCCTTGCTGGTCATAGATGCCTTCCAGCATAAACGGCAGCAGGGCAACCTGATAACTGTCAGCCAGATCGTGGAACTGCCGGGCAAATTCCTCGGTGTAGCGGCGGCCATAATTGGGGGGTAACTGAATACCCAGTATCAGCACCTCGGCCCCGGCTTCTTTACTGCGCTGGATGATCTGGCTCAGGTTTTCCCGGGTTTCATCATGGGGGAAGCCCCGCAGACCATCATTTCCTCCCAGCTGCAGTAACACCAGTTCCGGGTCGTGGTCTGCCAGCAGTTTATCCACCCGGCGCAGGCCGCCATCGCTGGTTTCCCCGGAAATACTGGCATTCACAGCGTGCCACTGGGGTTGCTCATCCGCCAGCTTGTGCTGCAACAGACTGACCCAGCCATCGTCTTCTGCGATACCATAGCCGGTGCTCAGACTGTCACCCAGCACCAGCAGGGTTTTCTGGTTATCCGCCAGCAGAGGCAGGCTGATCAGTAGCAGCAGGGTAGCGCCAATTAACCGCATGGCTGAACTCTGTGAGGTTTTTACCGTAGACATATAAGCTCTCTTGGGAATCCATGAAGCAATCTGCAGACGATTGCTGTTAGTACTCTATTAAATTTCATCATCAGTCGGGCATAGCGATAAACATGATCAAAGTGACGGATTTAGGCCACCAGGTACAACTCTCGGAAAATACGCTGACCCTGCTCGAGGGGGTCAATCTGACCATCGCCGAGGGGGAGTCGGTGGCTATTGTGGGCAAGTCCGGCTCTGGTAAAACCACCCTGCTGGGGTTGCTTGCGGGGCTGGATGTTCCCACTACCGGCCTGGTGGAGCTGGCGGGTGCCCCCATCAGCACCTGGAGCGAAGACGCCCGGGCCATTCACCGGGCCAACCGGGTTGGTTTTATTTTCCAGTCTTTCCAGTTATTGCCTTCACTCACTGCTCTGGAAAACGTCATGTTACCACTGGAACTCAATCATGGGCGCCAAGCCCGCCAGGAGGCCCATGAAATATTGGACAGGGTTGGCCTGTCGCAACGTCTGCACCACACGCCCCGCCAGCTTTCCGGTGGTGAGCAACAGCGAGTCGCTATCGCCCGGGCCTTTGCCAGCCACCCCAGTGTGCTGTTCGCAGACGAGCCCACCGGGAATCTGGATGCGGAAACCGGTCACCAGGTGGCAGATCTGCTGATGGCCCTGAACCGGGAGCAGGGCACCACCCTGGTGATGGTCACCCATGACGAAGAGCTGGCGGCCCGCTGTGACCGGCAGTTACGCATTGAAGCCGGGGTATTACAGACACCGGATGTGGGAGCTGAGGCATGAGCGGATTCACCACTTTCTGGTGGCTAAGCCGCCGGGACTGGCGTCAGCGGGATGTAAAAGTAGTACTGGCTTCCCTGATTGTGGCGGTGGCGGCGGTAGCCACCATTTCCCTGTTTGCGGACCACCTGCGCCAGACCATTATGAGTTCCGCCACCCAGTTTTTGGCTGCGGACCGGCAGATCACCAGTTCCCGACCCCTGTCCAGTGGTTACCTGGACGAGGCTGCTGAGCGAGGCCTGGAAAGCGGCCAGATCATCAGTTTCTCCACCATGCTCTATGGGGAGAACCAGCAGCAATTGGTGGAAGCGAAAGGGGTGTCCGGCAATTACCCCCTGGCCGGTGAGATTGAAATTCAGCGCTCCCCCACAGGTCCCCGTGAGCGGGTAACCTCACCGCCCCCCCCGGGTGAGATCTGGCTCAACGCCCGGCTGCTGCCGTTACTGGAGGTAGACATCGGCGATACCGTGGAGATCGGTGACCACTCCCTGCAGGTGTCCGCGATTCTGGTACGTGAGCCGGATGGCGGCTTTAATATGGCGGCCCTTCAGCCCCGCACCCTGATGCACATTGATGATGTGGAGAAGACCGGTGTGGTGCAGCCTGGCAGCCGGGTGAGTTATGCCCACCTGTACAGTGGCAGTGAACCAGCCCTGGAGGGCTTCCACGGCTGGCTTGAACCGCTACTGGAAGACAATGAACGCTGGCGCAACGTGCAGGACGGTCAGCCTGCCATTGCCGATGCCCTGGACCGGGCAGAGCGTTTTCTGCTGCTCGGGGGCAGCCTGGCGGTGCTGCTGGCCGCGGTAGCGGTTGCCGTGGCCAGCCGTCAGTATGCCTTGGGCCAGCGGGACACCGTGGCGCTGCTGAAAACCCTGGGACTGCCTGGCAGTGCCATTTCCCGGCTGTTTCTGGCCCGCCTGGCCCTGTGGGGGCTGGTGGGTATGGGATTGGGGCTGGTGCTGGCGATCCCCGGTTATGTGGTCATGGCGACCCTGGCGAACCGGTTTCTGGAACAGCCGGTGGTCTGGTCCATCAGTCCAGGGGCCCTGTGGCCGGCCCTGGTGACCGCACTGATTGCGCTGTTTGCCTTTGCCTATCCGCCGATTCACCGTCTGCGTGGGGTGTCTGCCATGCAGGTGCTGCGCTCAGAACCCGGTGAAACCGGCAATGCTGCCCGTCTTGATCTGTTAATTGCCGTGGCGGGAATCTTTGCCCTGTTGTGGTTTTATGGCCGCGAACTGTGGCTGGTAGGGGCTCTGCTGGGGGCACTGGTGATTATGTTGCTGGTATTCACCCTGCTGGCCTGGGTGATCATGGCCGGGCTGCGTCAGGTCCGGGGCGGTGGCCAGGCCTGGCGCCTTGCCCTGGTGGCCCTGTACCGCCACCGCCGCGCCAGCCTGTCCCAGATGGCAGTGTTCGCCATGACCCTGATGCTGGCATCCACCCTGTTTCTGATGCGCAGTGCCCTGCTGGATGACTGGCAGGCACAGCTGCCGGAGGATGCACCCAACCATTTCCTGATCAATATCGCTGAAAATCAGGTGGAGCCCCTGGAGGAATTTCTGGCACAACGTGAAATCTCTACCACCGCCCTGTACCCCATGGTGCGGGGCAGGCTGACCCATATCAACGAGGAACCGGTGAGGGAGGCAGTATCCAAAGAAGAGGAAATCAATGCCCTTAACCGGGAGCTGAACCTGACCTGGCTGGATGAATTACCGGAGGATAACCGCATCACCTCTGGCAGGTGGTGGAACAGTGGGGATAGTGATGGCGTGTCCGTGGAAAAGGAA
>REBR01000130.1 GCA_007692645.1 Halomonadaceae bacterium
GCCATGCCCTGATGCAGTCATTGCTGGCGGACTTTACCGCGGCCGGGGGGGTGCTGGTGTGCCGGGCACCGGTGACCGCTGCCCTGACCGATGAACAGGGTCATCGGTTGACCCTGGGGGGTGAGAGCCCCTGCGTCCTGTGTGCCCCTGAGGTGGTGAATGCCGCCGGGCTGGGAGCGCTGCCGCTGGCGTCTCAATGGGTTAATCTGCCCCAGGAAACCCTTCCCCGGGGTTACTATGGCAAAGGCCATTACTTTACCTACAACGGCCGTCACCCGTTCAAACGCCTGATTTACCCCTTACCAGACGCGGCGGGGCTGGGCATTCACCTGACCCTGGACCTTGCGGGTCAGGCCCGCTTCGGGCCGGACCTGGAGTGGGTGCAGCAACCGGATTATCAGGTTGCGGAGTCCCTGCGGGGCAATTTCGCACTGGCGATCCAGCGCTGGTGGCCGGGGTTGGATCCGGCACGTCTGGCACCCGCTTATGCGGGGGTTCGCCCCAAGCTCCATGGCCCCGGGGAAGGAGTTGCCGACTTTATGCTGCAGGGGCCGAGGGACCATGGTCTGGAGGGGCTGGTGCAGCTTTTTGGTATGGAATCCCCAGGCCTGACGGCCAGTCTGGCAGTGGCGGAGGCGGTATTGGGCCTGCTGGAGAGCGGCTGACACCTTAGGCGCCACTCAGGGTGTTCGTGCCAGCGCCCAGATATGCACTACTTCGGCACCTGCAGCGAGAACTGCCTGGGCCATGGCATCCGCAGTCGCTCCGGTGGTAATGACATCATCTACCAGCGCCACCCGTGCCGGTGGCGCACCCGTACAGACAAAAGCATGACGAAGGTTGCGCCGGCGCTGCTGGCGGTCCAGGGTCGCCTGCCTTGGCTGGTGGCCAATGCGGGTGAGTAGCCGGGGTAGCACCGGAATGCCCAGGGCCCTGCCCAGTTGCCACGCAATCTCCGCAGATTGGTTGAAGCCGCGCCAGCGCAGTTGCTGGGGGCTGATGGGGCAGGGAATTAATGCCTGGGGCAACGGTTCCTGGGTGTAGGAGCCATTCCCAGAGAAAGCGGTCAGCCAGGCCTGGGTCAGGGCGAAGCCCATGGCCCGCTCACCGCTGTACTTGTACCGGGTGATCATATGGTCCACCGGAAAGCGGTAAAGAAAGGGGGCCAGGCTGTGCTGGTGCGCCGGGGCCCGCTGCAGACACTGTCCGCAAATGCCACGGCGCAGCAGCGGTAACGGCAGGGCGCAGCGCAGGCAGGGGTTATGGTTGTGGGGCAAGGCCTGGAGACACTGGTGACACAGGCGGGGGCCGCCAGTAGGGGCCAGGCAGAGGTTGCAGACAGTGAGGCTGTCCAGAGGGTGTGCAAAGGGAAGGCTGTTAACCAGAATGGAGCGCAAGGTTGACAGCCCCTCACAGACATTTATCATATGGCTATTCCTTAACCTGACCGGGGCCTGTCCCTGGCTCCCGTGAATAACAGGATTCTACCATGTCCGCAGCCAGCACAATCCGCCACGACTGGACGCTTTCCGAAGTCCGTGAACTGCTTAACCTGCCTTTTAATGATCTGGTGTTCCGTGCCCAGCAGGCCCACCGGGAATATTTCGACCCCAATGAAGTGCAGGTAAGCACCCTGCTGTCCATTAAGACCGGTGCCTGCCCTGAAGACTGCAAATACTGCCCCCAGAGCGGTCACTACAACACCGGCCTGGGTAAAGAGAAGCTGCTGGAAGTGGAGAAGGTACTTGAAGAAGCCCGGGCGGCAAGGTCCAAGGGCGCGACCCGCTTCTGCATGGGCGCCGCCTGGCGCAGCCCTTCAAAGAAAGACCTCCCCTACGTGCTGGATATGGTGCGGGAAGTGAAATCCCTCGGCCTCGAAACCTGTATGACCCTGGGTATGCTGACCCCGGAGCAGGCCGGTGAGCTGTCCGAGGCCGGGCTGGATTATTACAACCACAACCTGGATACCTCCGAGAAATACTACAGCCATATTATTACCACCCGCACTTACCAGGACCGCCTGGATACCCTGGCCAATGTGCGCCAGGCCGGCATGAAAGTCTGCTGTGGCGGCATCATGGGTATGGGTGAGGAAGAAGACGACCGGGCCGGGCTGCTGCTGCAGCTGGCCACCCTGCCAGATCACCCGGAAAGCGTGCCCATTAACATGCTGGTGAAGGTCAAGGGCACCCCCATGGAGAGCGTGGAGGATCTGGATCCATTCGAGTTTGTGCGCACCATCGCTGTGGCACGGATTCTGATGCCCGCCTCCCATGTGCGCCTGTCTGCAGGGCGTGAGGCTATGAACGAGCAGATGCAGGCCCTGTGTTTCCTGGCCGGTGCCAACTCCATTTTCTATGGGGAAAAGCTGCTGACCACGGATAACCCGGAAGCGGACGCTGACCGTGAGCTGTTCCGTCGTCTGGGTATCAAGCCAGAAGCGTTGGCCACCAACCACACCGACGATGACGAGGCGGCGGTTCTGGCAGCACAACTGGAGCAGGAAAAGACCCGCCACCTGTTCTACGATGCCGCCAATAGCTGATTGGGCTGCTGAGCTTGCCACCCGGGAACGGCAGGGACTGTTACGCCGCCGCCGGGTGCTGCAAAGCCAGCAGGGCCCACACGTCATCATCGATGGTCAGCACCGCCTGGCTTTCTGTAGCAACGATTACCTGGGGCTGGCCGCTCACCCGGCACTGACTGAGGCCCTTAAAGGCGCAGCAGACCAGTGGGGTGTGGGCAGCGGCGCCTCGCATCTGGTGTGCGGCCATCACCAATGTCATCATGATTTAGAGCAGGCTCTGGCTGCCCATACCGGCCGCGAGGCGGCCCTTTTGTTCTCCAGCGGCTATATGGCCAACCTGGGGGTTATTGCGGCTCTGACCGGCCGGGGCGAAACCATTCTGCAGGACCGTCTCAACCATGCCTCCCTGCTGGATGCCGCTCGTCTCAGTGACGCCCGGCTGGTGCGCTATGCCCATAATGACATGGGGGCTTTAAAGCAGCGCCTGGAAAGTGTGGATAAACCCGCTCTGGTAGTTACTGACGGCGTCTTCAGTATGGACGGCGACCTGGCAGATCTGCCCGCCATGGCCCAGTTGTGCCAGGACCACCAGGTGCCGCTAATGGTGGATGATGCCCATGGCATTGGCGTACTCGGGGCACAGGGCGGCGGTGTGCTGTCCCATTTTGGCCTGTCACCGGAGCAGGTGCCGGTGCTGATGGGCACTCTGGGCAAGGCACTGGGGGTGTACGGCGCCTTTATTGCCGGTTCCCAGGCGCTAATCGACTATCTGGTACAGAAAGCCCGGCCTTATATCTATACCACGGCACTGCCACCGGCCCTGGCGGCGGCCACGCAAGTGGGCCTGCAGCTGTGCCGGGATGAGTCCTGGCGGCGGGAGCAGCTCACCGCACTGGTGCAGCGCTTCCGCCGGGAAGCCCAGGGCCTCGGCTATGAACTAATGCCTTCAGCAACCCCCATTCAGCCCATTATGGTGGGCAGCGCCCATGAGGCATTACGCCTGAGCACGGCCTTGGAAGAGCAGGGGGTGCTGGTAACCGCTATTCGCCCTCCTACGGTTCCCTTAGGCGGCGCCCGGCTGCGGGTCACCTTCAGCGCCGCCCACACGGAGGCCCATCTGGATCAGCTGCTTGAGGCCCTGGCCAAAGCCAGGGAGGTTGTCCATGGTGCCTGAATGGCAGGTCAACCAGGACAGCCTCCTGCCCCTGGTGTTGATCAGTGGCTGGGGCCAGCCGGTGCACTGGATCAAGCCGGTGCTGCCTGGGGGCCTGCCGTGGGTGCAGGCCTGGTCCCTGGAGGATTTTACCCCTGAGTCACCTGAAGCCTGGGTAGCCCAGGCCATGGCGGTGGCACCGCAGCGGGCGGTATGGATGGGCTGGTCCCTGGGGGGGCAGCTGGCCATGGCGGCGGCGCGGGATTACCCCCAGCGGGTGGCAGGGGTAATCACCCTCTGTGCCACTCCGGGCTTTGTCGCCACTGAAGACTGGCCCCATGGCCGCCCGGCAGCGGAATTTGATGACTTTGCCCGGCGGTGCCGTCGTAACCCGGGGGCGACCCTGCGCCGGTTTTCCCACCTGCAGAGCCGGGGCGACAGATACGAGGCACAGGCCCAGCAACAGGGGCCGGCCTCTCAGTCCAGGGAGGCTTCCCGGGAGCTCAATAACAGCGGGTTGTTACAAACTCTGGACTGGCTGCGCCACACCGATCAGCGGGATCTGTGGCGGCAGCCCCTGGTGGTGCCACGGCTGCACTTATTTGGCGAGCGGGACCCTCTGGTGGCGCCACAGACCGGCAATGCCCTGGGCCTTGCCAGACAGCAACAACAGTTACTGCCAGGGCTGGCCCACTGGCCGTTCGGCCCTCATTTGCCCGGGTTACACACCCGGTTACAGGACACCTTAAGCCGCTGGAGCACGGGTAATGCCACACAACAGTAGTGCCGAGACTCTCCCGCATCCCCAGGATCTGCGCCAGGCCCGGGTGGCCGCGGATTTTGGCCGTGCGGCTGCCGGATATGACCGGGCAGCCCGGCTGCAGCAGTATGTGGGGCAGCAGCTTCTGGGCCTGTTTTCCCCGGCCAGTACATCGGCGCCAGGGGTAGGCCAGGTGCTGGATCTTGGCTGCGGTACCGGTTACTTCCTGCCATTGCTGGCGCAGCAGTTGGCTCCAGTTCAGTTGAACGCCGTGGACCTGTCACCGGCAATGCTGGCCTATGCCCGTGATACCCGGGCAGTGTCAGCAGCGTTTATTCCTGCGCCGGCAGAGGCGGTGCCGCTGCCATCCCATAGTCAGGACAGGGTGTTTTCCAGCCTGATGCTGCAGTGGTGCCCGGACTTACCCCGGGTAGCCCAGGAAATCCGTCGCCTCCTGGCGCCGGGGGGGGAGGCGGTGCTGTCTACCCTGGTGGACGGTACTCTGGGGGAGTTGAAGGACGCCTGGTCCCAGATAGACCCCGGGGTTGAACATGTAAACCGTTTCTTGCCAGGGACTACCCTGGAGCAGCAGCTGCGTTCGGTTTTTCCCGGGGCAGACGTTCATTATGAGACCGTTACTCTATGGTACCCGGATGCTCTGGCGTTACTGCGGGAGCTTAAGGATCTGGGGGCCCGTCACAAGGACGGCGGTCGCCGCTCCGTCACCAGCCCTGGGCGCCTGCGGGCCCTCAATGGCGCTTATGAGCAGTATCGGCAACCGGAGCGGGGGCTGCCAGCGAGTTACCAGGTGGCCTATCTGCGGGTAACCCGCCCCCTGAGTGACGGGTAAGTTCTCCCCGGTCACGTGTTTTTCCCATCCATATCCTGCAGGAAGCCACCATGGCCAAACACACCTTTTTCATTACTGGCACCGATACCGGCGTTGGCAAAACCACCATCAGTTGCGGCCTGCTCAGCCTGGCCAACAGTGCCGGGCTGCGTACCCTGGCCATGAAACCCATAGCCTCCGGTTGCGAGCAGACTGCGGATGGGCTGCGCAATGACGATGCCCTGGCTCTGCAGGCCTGCGCCAGTGAGCCCCTGAGTTATGAACGCATCAACCCCATCGCCATGGCCCCGGCCATTGCTCCCCATGTGGCCGCCCGGCAGGCGGGCAAAAGCCTGTCTGCGGACCGGTTGGCGGGATTTTGCCGGGGCTTGATGATGGTCCCGGGTGATCTGTTGTTGATTGAAGGTGCCGGTGGCTGGCGGGTGCCTCTGAATGAGCGGGAAACCTATGCAGATGTGCCCAAAGCCCTGGGGGTGCCGGTGATTCTGGTGGTGGGTTTGCGGCTGGGGGCGATTAACCAGGCCCTGTTGAGCGCTGAAGCCATTGCCCGGGACGGGTTGCGTCTGGCGGGCTGGGTGGCCAATCAGGTGGAGGATACCCCCATGGAAGCCATGGCGGATACCTTGGAATACCTGAGGGGGCATATGGGCGCCCCTTGCCTGGGTCATGTGCCTTACCTGGCCCCTGAGCCGGGCCGAAGCGCCGTGGCGGAGGCGGCCCTGTGTGCCCGTCACCTGGCGTTACCAGACCACAACAAACCCTGACCAGCGGATACGGCCTTTTGATTGCTGGTTGGGACTACACTGTGCTCAAATCATATACAGGTAAACGGTTAAAGGTAGCGTAATGATCAGCAATACACTCTCAGGGGGCTTGGAAGGCTTCAACAATGGCGCCCGGGGCATGCAGGATGCCGCCAGCCGCATTGCCCGGGCCGGTACCGGCCAGGATGCTCCGGGGGCTGCTGCAGACCCCACCGCTTCCCGCCAGGGCAGCAGTGGCAGCCTGATTGAGCCGATTGTAGACCTGACGGTTAATCAGCGCCTGGCTGAAGCATCACTGGTGGTGATCAGCACGGCTGACGAAATGTTAGGCTCGCTCATCGACACCCGGGCCTGACCCGGAGGTTATCCTGGCCCGATTCGCCTGTTTCGGGCTAACTACACGTCTTATCAGCGCTTCCAGCCGCCTTGTAAGGGTTTTTTTTATCCCTAAAATGTTCCCTATGAAGGTGATAGCTTGTCTCATACTTGACAAGTGTTGCCTTCCAAACGTATGTTTCAAACAGTCGTTTTAATGCGACGGGCATTCGCGGTGCTAGCCGCGTTCCATGCCGCAGTCACAGTACAGCAGTGACCCAACGGTAGCAGCGAGTCGGTCTTTACACCGTCCTCTGCAGCAGACAAATTATTCCGAGGTAACGGTTATGCCCCAGTACAAAGCGCCCCTGCGTGATATTCAGTTTGTCATGAATGAATTGCTCGACAGTGCAACCCACTACAGCAAGCTGCCGGGTGCGGAAGACGCCACCCCGGATATGGTTGATGCCATTATCCAGGAAGGTGCCAAGTTCTGTGAGCAGGTACTGTCCCCCCTGAACGCCGTGGGCGACCGTGAAGGCTGCACCTGGAGTGAAGACGGTGTGAAGACGCCCACCGGTTTCCGTGAAGCCTACAAGCAGTACATTGAAGGCGGCTGGCCCTCCATGACAGCAGACCCTGAGCTCGGTGGCCAGGGCCTGCCAGGCTCCCTGGCCATTGTCATGAGCGAAATGGTCGGCACCTCCAACTGGGCTTTTGGTATGTACCCGGGCCTGAGCCACGGCTGCATCAACTCTATTGAAGCTCATGGCTCCGAAGAGCAGAAGAAAACCTTCCTGCCCAAGATGACCAGCGGCGAGTGGACCGGCACCATGTGTCTGACCGAAGCTCACTGTGGCTCTGACCTGGGCACCCTGCGCACCAAGGCAGAACCCCAATCTGACGGCTCCTACGCGTTAACCGGCACCAAGATTTTCATCTCCGCCGGTGAGCATGATATGTCCGACAACATCATTCACCTGGTATTGGCCCGTACTCCGGATGCCCCCAAAGGCACCAAAGGCATTTCCCTGTTCGTGGTGCCGAAGTTCCTGCCCGATGCCGACGGCAACCCAGGTGAGCGTAATCCGGTCACCTGTGGTTCTATCGAGCACAAGATGGGTATCCATGGTAACGCCACCTGTGTAATGAACTTCGACGGCGCCAAAGGTTACCTGGTAGGACCGGAAAACAAGGGCCTCAACTGCATGTTCACTTTTATGAACATCGCCCGTATCGGTACTTCCATCCAGGGCCTGGGTGCTGCAGAGCTTGGCTTCCAGGGCTCCCTGGATTATGCCCGTGACCGTCTGGCCATGCGCTCCCTGTCCGGTGCCAAGGCCCCGGAAAAAGCCGCTGACCCGATCATTGTCCATCCGGACGTGCGGCGCATGCTGCTGACCCAGAAGGCCATTGCTGAAGGCGGCCGTGCCCTGGTGTACTTTGCTGCGCAACAGGCAGATATTGCCGCCAAGTCCGAGTCTGCTGATGAGCGTAAAGAAGCCGACGAACTGCTGGGTTTCCTCACCCCGATTTCCAAGGCCTTTATCACTGAACTGGGCAATGAGGCGTCCAACCTGGGTATGCAGGTCTTTGGTGGTCATGGCTACATCACCGAGTGGGGCATGGATCAGAACGTCCGAGACGCCCGTATCGGCACAATTTATGAAGGCACCACCGGCATCCAGGCTCTGGACCTGCTGGGACGTAAAGTGCTGATGACCCAGGGTGAGGCACTCAAGCGCTTTACCAAGCGGGTACACGTGTTCTGCAAGGAGCAGGCGGGTAACGACAAACTCAAGCAGTTCGTTGAGCCCTTGGCGGCATTCAACAAAGAGTGGGGCGATCTGACCATGAAGATCGGTATGTCTGCCATGAAGAACCGGGAAGAAGTGGGCGCAGCTGCTTACGATTACCTGATGTATTCTGGCTATGGCGTAACTGCGTACCTGTGGGCCACCATGGCTGAGGTTGCCCAGCGCAAGCTCGATGAAGGCACCAGCGAGCCGGAGTTTTACCAGGCCAAGATTCAGACCGCCCGGTTCTACTTCCAGCGTCTGCTGCCACGGGCCCGTGCCCATGCGGATGCAATGACCGCTGGCGCTGATTCCCTGATGGAAATGGAAGATGCGCACTTCATGTTCTGAAGGCTGCGTTAACCGCTGCATCAGTCAGCACTTACCCGCCCCAGTCACCACGACTGGGGCGGGTTTTTTGTTATTGGACTGAGAATTTGTCATTAAACGTGTAAAATAGCGACACAAAATCTGACTGCAACCACGAGGAAGTTAGCCATGGCGGACTACCAGGCCCCCCTGCGGGATATGCGCTTTTTGCTCAATGAAGTGTTCGACGCACCGGCGCAATGGGCCACACTGCCCGGGCTGCAGGACAGTGTCGACCCGGAGACGGCGGATGCCATTCTGGAAGAAGCCGCCAAGATCGCCGCGGGCACTCTGGCTCCCCTGAACCGTTCAGGAGACGAGCAGGGCAGTCAGTGGCATGATGGCGAGGTGACCACCCCGGAAGGCTTCAGTGCCGCTTACCAGACCCAGGCGGAAGGGGGCTGGGTGGGGCTCGGTGGTGACCCGGCGTTTGGTGGCATGGGGATGCCCAAAGCCCTGGTGGCCCAGGTGGAGGAAATGAACCAGAGCGCCAATATGAGTTTTGGCCTGTGCGCCATGCTCACCGCCGGTGCCTGCCTGTCGATCCATGCCCACGGCAGTGACGAACTCAAACAGCGTTACCTGCCCAACATGTATGCCGGCACCTGGACTGGCGCCATGGATCTCACCGAACCTCACGCCGGTACTGACCTGGGTATTATCCGCACCAAGGCGCAGCCACTGGATGACGGCGCTTACAGCATTTCCGGCACCAAGATCTTTATCTCCTGGGGCGAGCACGACATGGCGGAGAACATCATCCACCTGGTGCTGGCGAAACTGCCTGATGCCCCGCCAGGTCCCAAGGGGATCTCCCTGTTTCTGGTGCCCAAGTTTCTGGTAAATGACGACGGCTCACTGGGGGATCGTAACAGCTTCTCCTGTGGCTCCCTGGAAAAGAAAATGGGCATCAAGGGCTGCCCCACCTGCGTGATGAACTTCGACGGTGCCCGTGGCTGGCTTATTGGTGAGCCCCACAAGGGGCTGATGGCCATGTTCACCATGATGAATTACGAGCGGCTGGGGGTTGGCATTCAGGGGCTGGGAACCGCGGAAATGTCCTATCAGAATGCCCTGGAATATGCCAAGGAACGGCTGCAGAGCCGCTCGCCCACTGGTGCCCAGGAGAAAGACAAAGTGGCAGACCCGATTCTGGTGCACCCGGATGTGCGTCGTATGCTGCTGAAAATGAAAGCCTCCACCGAAGGCAGCCGGGCCTTTATCACCTATGTGGCCCAGTGGCTGGATCAGTCCAAGTTTGCCGATGATCCCCAGCAGAAAGAAGCGGCAGATGCTATGGTGGCGCTGCTGACCCCGGTGGCCAAGGCATTTCTCACTGATCGCAGCCTGGACACCTGTGTGCTGGGCCAGCAGGTGTTTGGCGGCCACGGTTACATCCGGGAATGGGGTCAGGAGCAGCTGGTACGCGACAGCCGTATTGCCCAGATTTATGAAGGCACTAACGGCATTCAGGCCATGGATCTCATGGGGCGCAAGATCGTCGCCAACAAGGGCCGCTATTTTGAGCTGTTTGCCGGTGAGATCGCCGATTTCATTACTCAGAATCAGCAG
>REBR01000099.1 GCA_007692645.1 Halomonadaceae bacterium
GCGACAACCCCTGATTTTTTAGCTTCCCCCGGTTTATCTCCACCCCCTATTTTAATTCAGTGACCAGGACTGCAGCGCCTGATACACGGGCCCGTGGCTGGTGGTGTTACTGCGGTAGAGGACCACTTCAGATACCGGCAACTCCTGTAGCCAGGGGGTCGCCACCACCGGATCTTCGGGGGTATTGAGAAAGCGGGCCAGGGTAATATGGGGGCGCCAGAGGCCGGGTTGGTTATCTTGGGGGCTATCAACAATCGGTGCCAGGGTCTGTTGCAACAAATGATGCAGCTGCAGCAGGGTCGGCGACGGGTTCCCCTCTGCCACCAGGCAGCTGGCCTGATCTGCCCGGGGGAAGCCGGTTACCTGGCGCAGGTAAACTCTGCCAGGGCGGGCTTCCTGCAGGGCCTGTTGCAGGGCGGGTAACAGGGTCTGCTGCAGTTGTTGCTCCGGGTAGTTGCCGATAAAGGCCAGGGTCAGATGCATGTTGGTCACCGGCACAGGGCGCAACGCCGGGAGCATATCCCTGGAAATCACCAGGCTATCGTGTAACTGGGCCGACAGCAGCGGGTCAACAGGCGCAGCCAGAAATAACCGTAGAGAAGAGCTGGAGTCCGTGGTGGTCATGTGGTGTACCCCTGTGGGGTTGCTGCCAGTGTTTGACTGACCCGGGGTGCCCCCGCAGGTTCACTCCATTGGCTTTTCCCGGGAAGCCCCCGGGGGCGTGTCAAGCAAATCGAATTGATTGCAGGTGGCAAAGGCATCCCCTGCACGCACTTTCTGGAACAGTTCCCCCAGACGGGCACTGGGAATGGCTGCACAAAAACGATGCCCCTGGCCCAGCCGACAATTCACTGATTGTAGAAACTGTAGCTGTTCGTTGGTTTCCACGCCACTGGCAATGATGCGCAGGTTCATCTGCCGGGCCAGGTCCACCAGGGTGGCGACGATGGCGCAGGCGCTGCTGTCACTGGGCACCTGACTGATCAGTGAACGATCTATTTTCACTTCATCAAACGGCAGTTCCCGTAACAAGCGGATGGATGACAGGCCGCTGCCAAAGCGATCCAGAACCAGAGTGATGCCCAGGGTCTTTATCTGCATCAGGACTTTTGCGGCATCGTCCATGCGGTCCGCGAGAATCCGCTCATCCACTTCCACACACAACAGGCTCGGGTCGACCCGGGTTTCTGCCATCACCCGCTGCAGGGTGCTGATCAGCTGGGGGTGTTGGTACTGGCGGGCCGAGAGGTTAATGCTAACCGGTACCGGGTATTCGCTCAGGGTCTGAATCACCCGGGCCTGCAGGCAGGCGTTGTAGCAAACCCACTCGCCAATGGCCAGCAACTGGCCGGTCTGCTCGGCGATGTCCAGGAAGCGGGAAGGGGGCAGCAGACCGTCTTTGGCATGATTCCAGCGCAGCAGCGCCTCCATGGTCACTACCTCGCCATTGTTGAGATCCACCACCGGCTGGTAATGCAGGTCCAGGTCCCCCTCACGGATGGCCTGGCGCAGCTCCCGTTCAATGCGCATCTGATGCTGCATGTCGGCATTCATGTCGGGACTGAAAAACTCAATGGTATTGCGTCCGGCTTTCTTGGCCCGGTACATGGCCATATCGGCGTTTTTCAGCAGGTCCTCATAGGTACTGCCATCATCAGGGGCTATGGTGATGCCGATGCTGGAGGTAATGACCAGTTCCCCTCCCGGCACGCTGACCGGGCGGGTCAGGTTCTCCAGCAGGTTGCGGGCGACTTTTTCACAGCCCTCCGGTCCCGTGACCTGGCTCAACAGCACCGCAAATTCGTCGCCGCCGAGGCGGGCTATGGTGTCTTCCCCCCGCACCATTTCCTGCAGCCGCTGGGTCATGACCTTCAGCAGGGCATCCCCGGCATCATGACCAAGGGTATCGTTGATTCGTTTGAAATGGTCTACATCCAGGCTGATCAGGGCACAACGGTGGCGGTAGCGCAGTGCCCGTTCAATAGCCTGGCGGCAACGGTCTTCAAACAACCGGCGGTTGGCGGTGCCGGTAAGAATGTCGTAGTGGGCCAGGTAGTGCAGCTGGTCCTGGGTCTGGCGGATTTCAGAAATATCCTGACCAATCAGGATGGCCTGGGTCTCTACGGTTTCGTCTTCATCTTCCAGGCGGGTCAGGTTCCACAGAATGCTGCGCTGCTCACCATCAATACCATTGATCTGGATTTCTGCATGTTCCCGGGGCACCCCGCTCTGCAGAACTTTGGTGATTTTCCAGCCCAGTTCATCCCGGTACACCTCGGGAATAAAGGTGGTTAACAGATTGCGCCCCATGGCGTCTTCCCGGCTATAGCCAAACAGGATTTCTGCAGCGCTGTTCCATTGGCGGATTCGGGCGTGGGCATCGGTGACCAGAATAGGGTTGCTGGCGGTTTCCACCAACGCCCGGTAGTGGCGGGTAGAGCGCCGAAAGGCTTTTTCAGCCTGTTTCCGCACATAGATTTCATCCTGTAGCTGCTGGTTCTTCTGCTGTAACTGCAGGTTGCTGTCCTGCACCATGCCGTCCAGCCTTCGGGTCAGTTCGTTGCGGTCGGTGAGTAAGCTGTGCAGGTAACTGGCACTGCCTGCCATAACCAGCAATAAGGCCTGCAGTAACGGGTTGCCGTCGCCGGCCTGCAACAGCCAGAGGCCGATGAGGGTGGTCAGCATTAATCCAGGCACCACCAGGGGCAAGGGGAAGCGGGTAACCACCCAGAGCATCCAGGGCAGTAACAGCAGCAGGCTTTCCGGAGGCTGGTTGATAAACACCATCACCGCCAGAGCCAGACTGGTGAGCCAGAGGATGATTTCCATCCACTGGGGTTCAGCAATGCCAGACAGCCACTGGCTGGGGTGATTGAGGATCAGGGGGGTGAGCAGTACCAGACCCAGCATATGGCCAAGCCATAACTGCAGGAATACCGTGCTCAGGGCCTCATCACCTTGCCGGTAGAGCAGCCAGGTAAGAGCCAGCGCAGCCATGGCAACCGCCACGGTGGCCACTGCCAGCAGCCGCACAAAGGCTGGCTGATGGCGCATAGTGGCATCGGGCTGACGCACCAGCTGGCTGTGCAGCTGCACAATGAAGAGCGGTTCCAGGGTAAGTATGATCGCTGCAGCAAAAATGGCTGGATAATTGGAGTCCGGGGCCGGAATCAGCCAGAGCCACTGGCTGAACAGGTTGCCCGCCAGGATGGGAATCAGCCAGAGAATACGACCCTGTAGCAGCCAGGCCACAGCGATACCCAGAGGCAGCCAGATGGCAGGCACCAGGGATCCGGGCAATAGCAAAAGGCTACTGGTCAGGGCCAGTAAAAGAAATAGAATCAGGCCCGGTAACCACTGACGTAAACGGTTGCCAGGTATGTCTACTGCTTGTTGCATACCCAATTCCGTCCATGCTGGATGTTAGGTAATGATCGCTTCTATGGGATCAATTGAACGTTTTTTCACCGACTGAGTCTGTCATGATTTGTTAGTGAATGTTAAATTCGTGTTATATCTTGGCCTGATGAATGCGTAATGAGAGGTCCAGGGCCTGCAAGTCCTTGGTCAGGGTGCCCAGAGAAATGGCGTCCACGCCAGTTTCTGCGATCTGGGCAAGATTGCGCTCAGTGATGCCACCAGAGGCTTCCAGCTGAACCTGCCCCTGATAACGGGCTACGGCCTGGCACAGATCCTGATAGCTGAATTCATCCAGCATGACGATATCGGCACCGGCGTCCACGGCTGCGGCCAGTTCCCCGAGGGTCTCTGCTTCAACCTCCAGGGGCTTGTCAGGGGCAATCAACCGGGCCTGACCCACGGCAGCGGCAATGGAGCCGCAGGCGGCAATGTGGTTTTCCTTAACCAGGAAGGCGTCATAAAGCCCCAGCCGGTGATTGAAACAGCCTCCTTGGGTGACCGCGTATTTTTGTGCAAAACGCAGCCCAGGCAGGGTTTTACGGGTATCCAGCAGCCTTACCGGGGTGTGAGCCACCAGGTCTGCATAGTGGCGGCAGCGGCTGGCGACTCCTGACAGGGTCTGCAGCCAGTTCAGGGCGCTACGTTCCCCGGTGAGAATGGCCCGGGCAGGACCCTGGAAACGGAACAGTACCGGCTCCTGGTCGGGATCAATAGGGTCGCCATCGTCCAGCAACCACTGGCACTCAATGGCGGGGTCCAGTTGGCGGAAGACTTCTTCTACCCAGGGCCGCCCTGCCAGGATGCCGGGCTGGCGGCTGATTACCTGCCCCGACACCCATTGTGAGGCAGGGATCAGCTGTGCCGTGATATCACCGTCGCCGACATCTTCAGCCAGGCTGTTGCGGACATCGCGTCTTAGGGTTTCGCGCCAGGGCGCGACAGACAGGGGGATGGTCACGAATGGGTCCTTCAGACATGGGTTGCGAAAGATTAACGGCCGTTAAGTGTACTGGCTTGGATTCCCCAGGCCAAGGTAAGCTGAAACCCAGGGCAAGTTAATGGGCACTGACTTTTGTTACAAAATAACACAGGTCGTGACAGTGGCTGAAATCTATCCCAACTATTATGAATGTTCTTCACAGAAACCCCAAAGAGGTTTGCCGGTATGAACCGAGAGGGTAAGGATGTTCAGTTACCTGATTCTGACGGTCTCATTTCCGGTATGCCGGATGCGCTGCGTCGGTTGCGGGACCTGTCCATGGTGCAGAGCAAACAGCTGCTGGCGGGGTTTTTTGAGCAATCTGATGACGCTCTGTTTGATCTTGCTGACAAAGCGGGGAGCCATGAGCAGCATAATCTGTACTTTGATGCCATGCGGGAACTGCGGCTGCAGCGCAGAGAGCTGACCCTGTGTTTTCAGCAATGGCTGGCCAGGGCTTTCAATGAATGCCTTAATCCGGCGCCAGAACTTCCCCCCGAACCTGCCCCCGCTGGGCCTGTGAGCCTGGCTCTGGTGGCCCATGAAACAATGGAAGAGCAGCTGGCCATCAGTGCCATGGTCAATAAGGTGCGTCACTATTACGGGGAGCCGGTAGAAATGATCCGTCTGCGGATGCAGACTCTGTTGCGGGTAGATGACCTGAGAGCCACCCGTAACCCCCTGGCACCGGAAGTCATTTGCCAGGGACTGGCGGAGGCCTGTGCTGAACTCACAATGGACCTGCGCAGCAAACTGGTGGTCTATAAGCTGTTTGATAAATTACTTATCAGGGAGCTAAAGCATCTTTATTCCCTGGCCAACCAGCTGCTGATCCGTGAGGGGGTGCTGCCGGATATGCGTCAGCCCCCGGTGGGAAAAGTCCCGGGTCCCCGTGCTCATGATAGGCCACGGCAGCCGTCCACAGAAAAACCCATGGTTGAACAGGCTCCTGATAAGGCTCATCAGCGAGTGGCCGACAGCCATGCTCCCGGGTTCAATGACCTGTCTGCATTACTGCGGGCAGGCCAGCCCTTGGCAACCGCAGCGGAGGGAGTCAGGCCAGCCTGCGTAGCCATGACTACCAATGCTTTGCTGCAGCAATTATCCAGTTTGCAACATGATCTGGGTTCTGGGTTCATGGGGCCTCCGGGGGCCAGGGGGAGCCGTCTGAAAGAGCAGCTTCTCAACCTGCCAGTGGTTTCTGAGCACCCTGCTCAGGCCCCGGGACAGGTGGACGGGGATGTGATTAACCTGGTGTCCATGCTGTTCGATTTTATCCTTGATGACAGGCATGTTCCTGAACCCATGAAGGGTCAACTGGTTCGTTTACAGATTCCCATCCTGAAAGTGGCCCTGATTGACCGTAGTTTTTTCCAGCGTGGCGGGCACCCGGCCAGGCAGTTGTTAAATGCCTTGGCCACGGCGGCACTAGGGTGGGGGGAAAGGTTGCCCGGTGAGCCAGACCTGCTGGGTGAACGCATCACCGGTGTGGTGGATCGTATCTGCCAGGAGTTTACTGATGATGTGTCACTGTTCGCCGTAGTACTGGAGGATTTCAGTCGCTTCAATGACCAGCAACAACGTCGGGAGCAGTTATTGCAGCGGCGCCTGCGGGACGCAGAAGAAGGCCGGGCCCGCCATGAACAGTCCCAGGAAGTGGTTAGCCGGCTGTTGGCGGAACTAGAGGCGGATCATCAGTTGCCTGCCACCCTGGCAAAGCTGCTACATGACCCCTGGCGTCGGGTTTTACAGTGGTTCTGGCTGCGTCTGGGTGAAGGTTCTGAGGAATGGCAGGAAATGACCCGTCTGACCGGTCTGCTAATCTGGAGTGGTGATCCCCAGCCGGTAACCCGTGGTACACGCAATGAACTGCTGCGCCAGATTCCGGATATTGTGGATGGTGTACGCCGTGGACTCAACGCCATTGCCTGGGATCCTTTTGCCATTGATGAGTGGGTGCGAAAGCTGGAATTGCTGCATGTGGCAGCCCTGCACCAGTTGGCCACCGGTGAAGCGGCGCCGGTGAAAGAACCGGGGTCGGCAACACCCGTCAAGGCAGTCTCTGTGGAAGCGGCGCCACCTGCAGCTGAGGAACCACACCCCGCCTGGATGGCCCGGGCCCGCAGCCTGCAGGTAGGCGGCTGGGTTGAGTGGCATAACGGTGAATCCCGCCATATCCGCTGCAAACTGGCAGCAGTGATCAAGGCCAGCGGTCGTTATATTTTTGTTAATCGCAGCGGTGCCAAAGTGATGGAGTACAGCGAAACCGACCTGGCCAATGCCCTGTCACAGGGGGTGATCACACCATTGGATGACAGCCTGATTTTCGACCGGGCACTGGAGTCGGTGATTGACGAATTGCGCTTTTCCCGGCGCCGATAGGTCCGCCCCTGGGGTGATCCTGCAGGGGATACATTTGCATTGCCTGCCAGATGTGCTTCAATTTCCCGCATTACCAATGGTTACAGTAATGCTCGGGAGCAGCACAGGCATGGAAAAGGATGCAATGGATAAGGCCGGGTGGCTGCGCAACGCACGGCACTGCCTGTCTCCCAACCATGGGGAGCGGCCCCTGGATACACCCATCTCCCTGCTGGTGATACACAATATCAGTTTGCCCCCCGGGGAATATGGCGGCCCGGATATCGAAGATTTCTTCTGTAACCGCCTGGACTGGCAAAAACACCCATTTTACCAGGAAATTCAGGGCTTAAAAGTGTCAGCCCACTGCCTGATACGCCGTGACGGGGAGCTGGTGCAATTTGTCCCTTTGCTGCTTCGTGCCTGGCATGCGGGTCAGTCCTGCCATGAAGGTCGCGGGGAATGTAATGACTTTTCCATCGGTATTGAGCTGGAAGGTTGTGACCATGAGCCCTACGAGCCACGTCAGTACCAGACCCTGATAACCCTGACACAGCAACTGATGGCCCTGTTTCCTGCTATTACCGCCGAGCGCATTGTTGGCCATGAGCATATCGCTCCCCAACGTAAGACCGACCCGGGTCCCAGCTTTGACTGGAACCATTACCTGAATGCCCTTTCACCCCTCATTACCTTGCCGGGTGACACAACCCCTGAAACAGGAAATCACTGATGCGCTTACTGGTAATTCTGCTGGCCTGGGTATTGCGCCGACAACTGGACGCCAGGGGCCTGCTGGAACCGGATAAATGGCAACAGAACCTGCTGGCAAAAGCCCCCGGTGATGACCGTGGCCCCAGGGCGGTGTTTCTGGTGGTGCTGGTTTACATTGGGCTGGTGTTGCTGGCGGGGCTGTTTTCCTGGGGGCTGGGAGGAGTGACCGGTGGTCTCTGGGCCAGCCTGGCCGCCTTGCTGTTGCTCTTGCTGGCCAGCGGCATGCCCGCCTGGCGTCAGCCCCTGAAGGCCTATGGGGAAGCCTGGGCCAGGGGAGACATGCAGGCAGCCTGGCACCATGTAAACCACCTGCTACCCGTGGAGCGCCGGGGGGAGAGTCTGGCACCTGAGCGGCTGCACCTGATACTGGCCCAATCCCTGATCAATGCCACCTTTGAACGCTATTTTCTGCCCATATTCTGGTACGCGGTACTGGGCCCTGCCGGGCTGGTGCTGGTGGTTGGCGCACTGGCCCTGAGCCAGCATTACCCGGGTAATGCCGTACGCCGCCTGTTCAGCCAGCTGGTGACTGTGCTGGCCTGGTTACCTGCCAGAGCCCTGTCGTTCAGCTTCGGCATTGCCGGCGACCTCTCCGGCTGGTTACATGAGCAGCGCCGTGACCAGCATGTTCCCGGGGAACGCCGGCCTGCCTGGCTGCTGCGGGGTGCCAGCGGTGCCCTGTCCAGCTTTGCCCTGGACCCGCGACGTTTTGAGCGCACCCACCCTGAAGCCTGGCAGGATTATGGCCGCCGCAGCCTGTTAGCAGTCAGGGATCTGCTCAACCGCAGTATGCTGGTATGGATTACCGCTCTGGCGGTACTGGCGATTATGGGCTGGCTACCCTGAGCCCGGTGAATATTAGCCCTCGCTTACAAATCGCAATAACTCATTCCTTAAGTTTATTGGGTAGCTTCCGACATACTGTAAGTAGATGCCTTTTCTGTCAGGGGCCACGTAACCTTGTAAGGTAAGCCCGGCCCGGTAAACCAGTATGCGGGTCAAGGGATGTGGCTATGCCAGATGCAACAACCATAACAAACAGACACCGGCGCAGAACGACCAGTGCTGGCGCGCCCTGGAGGCTTTGAGTGAAACAGTTTTTTTATCCCGCTGTGCTGCTGATGAACCAGCTGCGAATGGTCTACAAGTTCAGCCTGATCAGCGTGTTGTTTCTGCTGCCCATCGTGGGTTTGAGCTATCTGCTGATCAGTGAGCTGAACCGCACCATTGATGATATTGATCAGGCCATTGCCGGAACGGATATTGTCATGGACGCCAGTCTGCTGGTGCACAATGCCCAGCGCTACCGGGATTATAATGCGCCTAACCGTATCCGGGATTTTTCCGGCCCACTGGAAGGCCAGGTTACTGATTCAATTGCGGGTGTTGACGAAGCCCTGCAACGGCTACAGGCCCACGTTGAACTTCCTGGCGCCAGCCAGACGCTGCAGCGACAAGTGGAGCGGGTCAGGCAGGAATGGCAGAAGATGCTGGCAGAAGACGATTACCAGCAGTTGATGGATCGCCAGTTTCTGTATTACGACGAGTTTTATCAACTGACTGTGGCCCTGCGAAATACCGTCTACCAGACCTCTGGCCTGGCCCGAGACCCTTCCACGGAAGTCCAGGTATTAATCGAGCTGATTAATAACAATCTGGTTGCAGTATCCAATGATATGGGCCGTGCCAGGGGGTTTGGTATTTTTGCCCTGAACGAAGGTAACCTTTCCCAGTCTGATGCAGACACTGCCAACGGCATTTATGACGCACTGACTAATCAGAGCAACCAGCTTGCTGCTGCCATGGACGTGGCATTGTCTTCCTCTGCAGCGGTGTCACAGCAACTGGGTGATATGGCAAAAACCATTGTGGATTCCCCTATAGCGGTGCGGGACGAGTTGGATGCCCATGTGGTGACCCCTTTTCGGCTGGAGTTACCGTATGCAGAGTATGACCGCCTGATCACTCCCAGCATCGATAACATCTTTGCTTTCAGTAATCAGGTAATGGCGCTGATTGATGCCAACCTCAGTGAACGTCTGGCTGGAGAGCGTCGGCAACGGTTCGTCATTCTGGCGGCCCTGGCAGGTGTGTTGCTGGTGGTGGTTTATCTGTATAGCGGCTTTTTCCTGTCGGTGCGTACCGCCGTTTCCCGGTTTGCCAACGCGGCCCGGCAAGTGGCTGATGGAGATATGACGGTACGGATTACCCTGGATAACAAGGATGAACTGGGGGAGCTGACCACCGCGTTCAATGGTATGACCCAGCGCATGCACGAGCTGATCCAGTCCGTTTCCGGCAGTGTGGCGGAAGTGAACCAGCAGGCCCGTCGGGTCAGTGACCGGGCTACCGCCAACAGCGAAGCAGTCGCTCAGCAAATGGCAGAAACCGACCAGATTACCGATGCCATGCAGCAAATGGTAACCACGGTGCAGGAAGTGGCGGAAAGTTCCCAGAAGGCCTCTGACGCAGCCAGCCAGGCTGATCAGGAGGCTGTGGATGGTCGTAGCGTGGTGCAGCAGTCCGTTACCACCATAAATCGACTGGCGAGCGAGATCCGGGCAGCAGGGGAGGTCATCAACCGGGTCAGCAGTGACAGCAGTAACATCACCAAGGTGCTGGTGGAAATCAAGGCCATTGCCGAGCAGACCAACTTACTGGCACTGAATGCGGCCATAGAGGCAGCCCGGGCCGGTGAGCAGGGGCGGGGCTTTGCGGTGGTGGCGGATGAGGTGCGGTCATTGTCAGCCCGTACCCACAAGTCCACAGAAGAAATTGAGGGAATGGTGGTGCGCCTGCAGAATGGCGTGAAAGAGGCCGTGACCGCTATGGACAACAGCCATACCGTCACTGAGCAGACGGTGGAGCAGTCCGGCAAGGTGACGGATGCCCTGGAAAGCATTGTCAGCGGTATCAGCCTGATTGTGGACATGAGCCAGCAGATTGCCCAGGCAGCGGAAGAGCAGTCTGCGGTGGCGAAAAACATCAATTCCAATGTGTCAGAAATAGGTGATCTGGGCCGCAAGACAGAAGGTAATGCCGGTGAAGTCCTGGCAGCCAGCCAGGAACTGTCGGAAGTGGCCAGCTCATTGCAAAAACAGATCGAGACTTTTCAGGTATAGGGGCACGGGGGTGCCCGGCAGCTGCCGGGCCTGATTACTGCCCCGGTTGCCAGAGAATTTCCTGGGCCCCGTCACGGCGGGCCAGTACCCGGCAGGTGACAAACAACAGATCTGACAGCCGGTTCAGGTAGTTGCGGGAATGGCTGTTAATGGAATCCTCATGACCCAGTGCCACCACAATTCGCTCCCCGCGGCGGCACACCGCCCGTGCCAGGTGACACTGGGCGGCAGGCTTTGAACCACCGGGCAGGATAAAGTTTTTCAGGGGTGGCAGTGGCCCGTTCCATTCATCCAGGGTACTTTCCAGCCACTGTACCTGCTGCTCACCAATTAC
Organism: Halomonadaceae bacterium; assembly: GCA_007692645.1. Classification (GTDB taxonomy): domain Bacteria; phylum Pseudomonadota; class Gammaproteobacteria; order Pseudomonadales; family Oleiphilaceae; genus REBR01. Next base: position 10,991 of record REBR01000099.1, read on the forward strand.
CTTGCTGCCAGGAATGGCAAACTCCCCCCCCAGGTCAAACAGATGATGCTGAATGCGCGCCAATGACGGACGCAACGGGTCGTTTTCTGACAGATACTCCATCAGCATGCCCAGATGGGCATTCAGCTCATCCACGGTGCCCATGGCTTCAACCCGCAGGGAATTCTTGGCGATGCGGTTACCATCGGCCAGGCCGGTAGTGCCGTCATCACCGGTTTTGGTGTAAATCTTGGATAAGCGGTTACCCATGGTGGGGCTCCTGAGCGGGTGGATTAAAGGTGCGCTTGGATAGACTACGAGTGCAACTGCTTTACGCCTTCGAACAGAGCCTGGTTCACTGGAGCCGCCAGGCCATGGGCTCGGGCACACTGGGCAATATAGCCATTGATGTAATCGATTTCCGTGCTGCGCCCGGCCCGGTGGTCCTGGAGCATGGAAGAAATATTGCCAGCGGTGCGGGCACAGACAGTGAGAATTTGTTGGTGTAAAGCCTCAGCCTGCAGGGAGACACCTTCGGCCTGGGCCACTGCCGCGATTTCCCGGCAAAGAGGAGTGATGCGCTGCTGGAAGTCTGGCTGCTCTGGTAACACCCCGTTGGGGCAGTCAAGCAGGGCGGTAAAAGCATTGATGCCCGCATTCACCGCCAGTTTGCCCCAGAGATCCTGTTCTATGGGGTGGCTGGTGCGGCTGTAAAACCCGGCCTGGCGTAACTTCTGTGCCACCCAGGGGGCCAATGAGGCGGCACTGGGGGTCAGTGGCCCCAGGCAGGTCTCCCCATGGCCGGCATGCAATACCCGGTCAGGGGCGGGGCGGTTTGCCCCCTCGGTGGTGGTCGCCGCCAGCAGGCAGTGCCCGGGAAAGGCCCTGGCCACCGTCTGCTGGCTGCCCATGCCGTTTTGCATCAGCAGCACCGGCACCGATTGAGGCAGGGCAGGGAGCAGGAGTGAGAGGGCCTGCAGGGTATCCCCGGCCTTGGTAGTGACCAGCACCAGATCCAGGGGCTCAGGCAGGGCTTCCCCCGGCCCCTGTTGTGGCAGTACCAGGGTGCTGAGAGTGCCGTCCTGCCACTGCACCTGACTCTGCTGCAGGCCAGATTTGCGCCCTACCAGGGTCACGTTCCCCAGGGCACGCAAACGGGCTGCAAACAGCAGCCCCAGTGCGCCGGGGCCTACCACCAGTGAATCCATCGGCTGCTTCTCCCCGGGTATGGCCTGCGTTGGGCAGGCCATACCCGGTGTCCGTCTTAGAGTGCCTGAATCCGTGCCACCTGTTCCTGCAGACGGGTCTGGCGGGAATTCACCTCGGCCAGTTTCTCCCGTTCTTTTTCCACCACGTCAGCAGGGGCCCGTTGCAGGAACTTGTCGTTACCCAGCTTACCGGACAGGCGCTGGCCTTCCTTGGCGAGCTTATCCAGCTCCCGGGTCAGGCGGGCCACTTCTTCGTCTTTGTCGATCAGGTTGGCCATGGGCACCAGCACTTCCATATCCCCCACCAGCTGGGTGGAGGACAGGGGGGCTTCTTCGCCGGCATCGAGCCATTGGGCCGCTTCCAGTTTCGCCAGGGACTGCAGAAAGCTCTGGTAGTTATCCAGGCGTTCCCGGTCGCTGGGTGTGGTGCTGCGGAAAATCACCGGCAGGCGGGTGCTGGGGGGAATGTTCATTTCCCCGCGGATATTGCGCACCGCCTCGATCACCCCCTTGATCCACTCGATATCGGCTTCCGCTTCGCTGTCCATCAGGCTGTCGTCGGCTTCCGGGTAGGCGGCCAGCATAATGGTCTCGCCCCCCTGGCCAGCCAGGGGAGCCACCCGCTGCCAGATCTCTTCGCTGATAAAGGGCATCAGCGGGTGAATCAGGCGCAGAGTGGCCTCCAGTACCTGCACCAGGGTGCGGCGGGTGCCCCGCAGGCGCTCAGGGCTGGCGTTGTCGTCCCACAGCACCGGCTTGGACAGCTCCAGGTACCAGTCGCAGTATTCGTTCCAGATGAACTCATACAGGCTGGCGGCCACCAGGTCGAAGCGGTACTGGGCAAAGTGCTGGTTCACGGCCTGCTCGCAGCGCTGCAGGCGGCTGATAATCCAGCGGTCAGCGATGCTCAGGTCCACGGTCTCACCCTGCTGGCCGCAGTCCTGGTCTTCGGTGTTCATGAGCACGTAGCGGGCCGCATTCCACAGCTTGTTGCAGAAGTTGCGGTAGCCCTCCAGGCGGTTCATGTCCCAGTTAATGTCCCGGCCGGTGGAGGCCAGAGCGGTCAGGGTGAAGCGCAGGGCATCGGTGCCGTGGGGCTGGATGCCCTCGGGGAATTCCTTGCGGGTGCGCTTGGCGATCTTCTCCGCTTTCTTTGGCTGCATCATGGTGCCGGTACGCTTCTGTACCAGATCTTCCAGGCTGATGCCGTCGATCATGTCCAGGGGGTCCAGTACGTTGCCCTTGGACTTGGACATCTTGTCCCCGTGCTCGTCACGGATCAGGCCGGTGACATAGACATCCTTGAAGGGCACCTGGGGGGTGCCGTCTTCGTCTTTGGCAAAGCGCAGGGTCATCATGATCATCCGGGCGACCCAGAAGAAGATGATGTCAAAACCGGTGACCAGCACATCCGTGGGGTGGAAGGTGCGCAGCCGCTCGTTATCCTCAGGCCAGCCCAGGGTGCCGAAGGTCCACAGGGCGGAGCTGAACCAGGTATCGAGGACGTCGGCATCCTGCTGCAGGGGCAGGTCAGCGGCCAGCTGGTATTTCTGCCGCACCTCGGCCTCGTCACGGCCTACATAGACGGTGCCGTTGTCGTCGTACCAGGCGGGAATGCGGTGGCCCCACCACAGCTGGCGGGAGATACACCAGTCCTGCAGGTCCCGCATCCAGGCGAAGTACATGTTCTCGTACTGTTTCGGCACAAAGCGGATATCACCCTTTTCAACCGCTTCAATGGCGGGCTTGGCCAGAGCTTCCGTGGCCACAAACCACTGGTCTGTCAGCATGGGTTCGATAATCAGGCCGGAGCGGTCACCACGGGGTACCTTCAGGGTGTGGTCTTCCACCGCTTCCAGCAGCCCGGCCTTGTCCAGATCCTCCACAATGGCACTGCGGGCCGCTTCCCGGGTCATACCGGCATAGGCACCTGGCAAGGCGGTAGACAGGGTGGTATTGGCGCTGCCGTCGCTGTTGTACACCTCGGCGGCGGGGAGAATGGCGGCGTCGAAAGTGAGGATGTTGTACAGGGGCAATTTGTGGCGCTGGCCCACGGCATAGTCGTTAAAGTCATGGGCGGGGGTGATTTTGACGCAGCCGCTGCCCATTTCCATGTCCGCATGATCGTCACCAACCACCACAATTTCCCGATCCACCAACGGCAGGCGCACTTTTTTGCCGATCAGGTGCTGGTAGCGGGGGTCTTTCGGGTTTACCGCCACGGCGGAGTCACCCAGCATGGTTTCCGGGCGGGTGGTGGCTACCACCAGGTAGTCTTTGCCATCAGCGGTGGTGGCGCCGTCCATCAGGGGGTAGCGGAAGTGCCAGAAATGGCCTTTTTCTTCCACATTTTCCACTTCCAGATCGGAAATGGCGGTGTGCAGCTGGGGGTCCCAGTTCACCAGGCGCTTGCCACGGTAGATCAGATCATCGTCATATAAACGAACAAAGACTTCTTGCACGGCTTTATAGAAGCCGTCATCCATGGTGAAGCGTTCGTGTTCCCAGTCCACAGAGGTGCCCAGACGGCGCATCTGGCCGGTAATGGTACCGCCGGACTCCGCCTTCCATTCCCAGACCTTATCCAGAAACTTCTCCCGACCCAGGTCGTGGCGGGTACTGCCGTCTTCTGCTGCCAGCTTGCGCTCCACCACCATCTGGGTGGCAATGCCCGCGTGATCTGAGCCCACCTGCCACAGGGTGTTGCGGCCCCGCATGCGCTGGTAGCGGGTCAGTGAGTCCATGATGGTGTGCTGGAAGGCATGGCCCATGTGCAAGCTGCCGGTGACATTGGGCGGTGGGATCATGATGCAGTAGGGGTCACCTTCGCCACTGGGGGTAAAGTAGCCTTTGGCTTCCCAGGTCTGATACCACTGGCGCTCAATGCTGTCGGGCTGGTAAGTCTTGTCCATGATGGCTGTGGGCTCGCTGATTGGCAGTATGAATGTCGTCGATGTCAGGGGTGGGGATTATACATGGGGTGAGCGCAGATCCAGAACCCGGGGTGTCACACCCTGTTGTTTGAGTTGCCGGAACTGCTCCCGGGCCTGCTGTAATACTTCAGGGTCGCTGCTGGCGATCAGCGCCAGACGGGGGAACCGGGTGCTATCGGCGGGTAACCGGGACGACAGCACAATCAGGGTCTGCCAGTCTCCGGTGTTGGGCTCATGGCAGAAAATGCCGACCCCGGTGGCGCACTGGTCACCGGACTGCATCAGGCGCTCATGGGGCAGAAAGGCTTCCGGGCGAAACCCCCAGAGCATGTCATCCAGAGCGCTGGCCTGGTCGTCATCCTCGCAGTACAGGCCCACCGTATCCCCTTGCTGACGGGCTTTCTCTGCCAGCCTTGCCGCATGGTGCAGCCGGGCGGACTCAGTGTCCTCCGCCAGCAGGTAAAACCAGTGCTGTAGCTCCCGCTCGCTCATGGCTTAACCGGCCTGGGTTAGCAGGTATTCCATCAGCAGAGGCACCGGACGGCCGGTGGCGCCTTTTTCCTTGCCACTGAGCCAGGCGGTGCCGGCCACATCCAGATGGGCCCAGGGGTAGGCGGTGGCAAAGCGGGACAGGAAACAGCCGGCGGTAATGCTCCCGGCACCTTTGCCGCCGATGTTCTGCATATCCGCGAAGTTGCTGTCCAGCTGGCGCTGGTATTCATCCCACAGGGGCAGTTCCCAGACCCGGTCGCCGCTTTGCTGACCGCAGCGCAGCAGCTTCTGCACCAGGCTGTCGTTGTTACCCATCACTGCACTGGCCTTGTCACCCAGGGCGACAATACAGGCGCCGGTGAGGGTGGCGATGTCCACCACACTGGCGGGCTTGAAGCGCTCCACATAGGTGAGGGCGTCACTCAGTACCATACGGCCTTCAGCGTCGGTGTTAAGCACTTCAATGGTCTGGCCGGACATGGAGGTGACAATGTCCCCGGGGCGGGTGGCCCTGTCGCTGGGCATGTTTTCAGCGGCGGCAATTACACCGATGATATTGGCCTGGGGCTTGAGGCTGGCCACCGCATGCATGGTGCCCAGAACACTGGCGGCACCGCACATATCGTATTTCATTTCATCCATACCGGCGCCGGCCTTGAGGCTGATGCCGCCGGTGTCGAAGGTAATGCCTTTACCCACCAGCACATGGGGTGCTTCATCTTCATCGCCACCCCGGTATTCCATAATGATCAACCGGGCTGGCTGGATGCTGCCCAGGGACACAGACAGCAGGGCGTTCATGCCCAGCTTGGCCATCTGATCTTCATCCAGAATCTGGGTCTTGATCACCTTGTGGGTCTTGGCCAGGGCCTTGGCCTGTTCCGCCAGGAACACCGGGTGGCAGATGTTGGGTGGGGTATTGCCCATGTCCCTGGCCAGATTCATGCCCTCGCCAATGGCCTGACCTTCAGTCAGGGCCTGTGCCAGCAGGGGAGAGTCGCCGCTGGCCAAAACCTGCAGACAGGTGAGTTTGGGGAGCGGGAGCTGTTCGCTTTTGTACTGTTGGAACTGGTACAGGGTTTCTTCACAGACCCGGGCAATGATCAGCATACGCCAGGCTTCATCCCGCTCCAGCACCGGGATATCGGCAAGGGCTGCCAGGGCTGTGTGGGCGCCGGTTTCCTTGAGCCGGCCAATGGCGCTGGCCACCAGGCGGCAGTAACTCTGGGTGTTGAGTTCACCGGCTTTTCCGGCGCCTACCAGCAGCAGCCGCTGCCAGGGGCCCTGGGCCAGTGGCAGCAGTTGGGTAGTGCCCTGTTTGCCACTGAAATCGCCGCCCTTGTGCAACTGGCTGATCAGCCCCCCGGTCAGTTCGTCAGCTTGCTGGGTGGATGTGGGCCATTCGCCGGATTCAGGCACTGCCACAATCAGGCAGTCAGCACGGGTGTCAGTAAGGGGTCGGCATTCCAGTTGGTATTCCATGGCGTCTCCAAATGCGGTGGCGATTGCGCGGCTGTAACGGCGCCGGCGTCGGTTGATCCTGTCAATGTGGGTACAGGTTAACTAGAATGTTGCGCTACTGCCATCTCCGTACTGCATCTTAGGGGCAACCACGTGTGGATCATCTTTCGCTATCTTACCCGGCAGGTGCTGCAGAGCATGCTGGCGGTGGCATTGGTGCTGTTGCTGGTGTTTATGAGTGGCCGTTTTCTGCAGTATCTGGCCCAGGCTGCCGCCGGTGATATTTCCGGGGCGGTGCTGTTTGCCATTATGGGTTACCGGTTGCCTGAATTTCTTGAGCTGATTCTGCCCTTAAGTCTGTTTATCGGCATTCTGCTGGCCTACGGGCGTATGTACCTGGAAAGCGAAATGACGGTGCTGTTTGCCTGCGGCGTCAGTGACCGGCAACTGGTCAGCCTGACCATGGGTGCCGGCCTGCTGGTCACCGGGGTGGTGGCGCTGATGAGTCTTTACCTGACCCCTATGGGCATTCAGCAAGTAGACCGGATTTTTACCGAACAATCCCAGATGACGGAATTTGAAATGCTGGCCCCGGGGCGCTTTCAGAGTATCGGCGCCGGGGAGCGGGTGACCTACACCCAGGCCTTAAGTGACGATAAGCGGGAACTGCAGAATGTGTTTATGGCGGAAGGTGGCCGTGACGGCAACTCGGTGGTGCTGATGATGGCGGACCGGGGAACCCAGATTGTGGATGAAGAGGGTGAGCGCTTTCTGGTACTCCATGGTGGAACCCGGTTTGAGGGGCGTCCCGGGGGCCTTAGCTTTGAAGCCACCACCTTTGATGCTTATGGCCTGCGCATTCAGGCGCCAGGCAGCGCCCGGGAGCGCCAGTCTGAAGAAGCATTGTCAACGGCGGACCTGCGCCGTTCCAGCGACCCGGAGTTGCGGGCCCTTTATCACTGGCGCATTGCCCTGCCTTTCCTGGTGCCGATTGTCACCCTGCTGGCGGTGCGCCTGAGCCGGGTGAATCCCCGCCAGGGGCGTTTCTTTCATCTGCTGCCGGCCATACTCATCTATATCAGCTACCTGGCGATGCTGATCGTGGGCCGTGACGCCATTGCCTCCGGGACCCTGCCAGACTGGCTCGGGCTCTGGTGGGTTCACGGCATGTATCTGCTCCTGGCTCTGACTCTGATGTGGCTGCCCGGATGGCGGTTAAAACGGAGGGCTGCCCTTGCGTCTGCTTGACCGCTACATCATCCGCACCGTGACGGCCGCCATCGTGTTGGTGCTGATGGTGGTGCTGGCCCTGGATCTGGTGTTCGGGTTTATTGCCGAACTGGACGACACCCGGGGCAACTATCAGGCGGTGGAGGCGCTGCTGTACATGCTCTATACCCTGCCGCGCCGGTTGTATGACTTTCTGCCCCTGGCGGCCTTTATGGGGGCTCTGGTGGGCCTGGGGCAACTGGCCAACTCCTCTGAGTTGGTGGTGATCAGGGCTGCCGGAGTCTCAGTGGGTCGTATCGTCTGGTCCGCCATGAAGCCGACCCTGGCGGTGGTGCTGGTGGGGCTGCTGGTAGGGGATTATGTCGCCCCGGTCACGGAGCGCATTGCCCAGAGCAATAAGACCATTGCCCGGGGTGGTGACGGTGCTGCTGCCGCCACCGGCTTCTGGCACCGGGAAGAAGATGTGTTTATGCGTTTCGACACGGTGCGCCCCAGCGGTGAGTTGCTGGGGGTGTCACTGTTTCGTTTTGACGATGACCACTGGCTGGAAGAAGCCACCTATGCCGAGAGCGCCAGTTTCCAGGGGGATCACTGGATTCTCCATGAGGCGGCAGTCTCCCGGCTCAGCAAGGAAGGGATTGAGCAGCAACACACCACGGATCTGCGCTGGGATACGGAGCTGTCACCGGATGTGCTGAGTGTGCTGATCGTGCGCCCTGAGCATCTGCCCATCAGCGGGCTCTTTACCTATGCCCGCTATATGGAAGGGCAGAACCTCAGTGCCAATGATTACTGGCTGGCCTTCTGGAAAAAAGTGATGCAACCCCTGGGCACCGGGGCCATGGTGTTATTGGCCATTTCTTTTGTGTTCGGGCCACTGCGTTCGGTCACCATGGGCTTCCGCATCTTTGTGGGTATTATTGCCGGCCTGGCCTTCAAGTACACCCAGGACCTGCTCGGCCCCATGAGCCTGGTATACGGCTTCAGCCCGGTGCTGGCCACCCTGGTGCCCATTGTGGCGGCAGGGGCACTTGGTGCCTGGCTACTACGTCGCGCCGGCTGAGGCCCTGTGGGAGCGGCCATGGCCGCGATGAAGGCCACTCTGCTGTCAGATGTTCTGGCTCAGATTTTATTCTGGCCTGGAAATTGATCGCGGCTATAGCCGCTCCCACAGGTAGGGATGAAACTGTTGGAGCGGCCATGGCCGCGATGAAGGCTACTCTGCTGACAGGTGCCCTGGCTGGGTTTTAGTCATGGCCGCGATCAGGCTGCAGAGTGTGGCTTCAGGAGTGCTCCTTTGCTCCATCCTTTTCAGCCTGCTCCCGGGCTTTTTCTTTCTTGCTCTTTCGGCCTTCCGGGGTCGGCACCCGTACAGTCACTGAGTCAGAGAAGCGGTCTGTCCAGGTCAGCTTGTTGCGGTCGAGCAGTACCCAGAAAAACCCCAATCCTAACGGTAGCCAACTGGCGATGCCCAGTAACATGCGCATAAAAACCTGCAGCCAGGTGACAGTGGTGCCATCCGCATTCTGTACCCGGATCAGCCAGGTCTGCATGCCAATGGTCTGTCCGGTGCGGGTCCAGAAATGGCCAAAGAACCAGGTCACGCTGCCAAACAGCAGCAGAAATAAAATCGGATCAAAGCCGATTTCATCGGTTTCCATAATGTCAGCGTACCGGTCTGGCACTACGCCGGCGTCAATCAGCCCCTGGTGGGCCAATGTGTATACCCCTGTTAGAACCACGAGCATGGCGATGATCAACATGCCGTCATAGAGCATGGCCGCCATGCGTCGGCCGAGGGTGGCTGAGGGTAGGGTGTGTGGGTCCTGCGGGAAACGCTGTGCCATGAATCTCTCCTGGGGAGTGTCGGTTCAGGCGGTTGGCCAAGTTGGCGGCAATTATAACGATGGAGATGGCCAGTGTCCCGTCCGGCAAGCCCGTAAGCCTTTGGGGCACCAGCTCAGGGGCAGGTGTTGTTATGCCTGAAGGTAAGTAGCTGTGCTATTATTGGCGCCTTAATTGCCGAATTTTTTATGGCACTTCCACGGTTTTTTTACAGCATAGGGGCATTATGAAAACGGCAGCCTTACGTCAGGCCTTCATGGACTACTTTACCCACCATGGACACACCGAAGTGCCCAGCAGTTCGCTGGTGCCGGCGGATGACCCGACCCTGCTTTTCACCAATGCTGGCATGAACCAGTTCAAGGACGCCTTCCTGGGCAAGGAAGATCGGGGTTATACCCGGGCGGTCTCTTCCCAGCGCTGTGTCCGTGCCGGTGGCAAGCACAATGACCTGGAGAATGTGGGTTATACCGCCCGCCACCATACCTTTTTCGAGATGCTGGGTAATTTCAGCTTCGGTGACTATTTCAAGCGGGAAGCCATCCAGTTTGCCTGGGGGTTCCTCACCGGCAAGGACTGGCTCAATATCGACAGTAACCGCCTGCTGATCACTATTTATGCGGATGACGACGAAGCCTTCGCCATCTGGAATCAGGAAATGAACGTGCCTGAGGAACGCATTATCCGTATCGGTGACAATAAAGGTGCCCGCTACGCCTCAGACAATTTCTGGACCATGGGGGACACCGGTCCCTGTGGCCCCTGCACCGAAATCTTTTATGACCACGGCCCCACAGTGGCCGGTGGCCCTCCGGGAAGCCCGGAAGAAGACGGCGATCGCTTTATCGAAATCTGGAACGTGGTATTTATGCAGTTCAACCGTACCGCCGACGGTGACATGCAGCCCCTGCCGAAACCCTCGGTGGATACCGGCATGGGTCTGGAGCGCATTACCGCGGTGCTGCAGCAGGTGCACAGCAACTATGAGATTGACCTGTTCCAGGACCTGCTGAAAGCGGCTGCGGAGCTGTTCCAGGGGGTTGATACCACAGCGGCATCCCTGCGGGTAATTGCCGATCATATCCGTGCCTGCTCCTTCCTGATTACCGATGGGGTTATGCCCTCAAATGAAGGGCGTGGTTTTGTCTTGCGGCGCATTATTCGCCGTGCCGCCCGCCATGGCCATAAGCTGGGTAACCTGGAGCCTTTCTTCCATAAGTTGGTGCCGGCACTGGTGCAACTGATGGGGGATGCCTATCCGGAGCTTAAGCGGGCGCAGCCTCAGATCGAACGCATACTGTTAAATGAAGAAGAGCAGTTCAGCCGCACCCTGGATAAAGGCCTGCAGCGGCTGGAGCAGGATATTGCCAAAATAGAAGGCAGTGAAATTCCTGGAGAGACCATTTTTGCGCTCTATGACACCTATGGTTTCCCTGTTGATCTGACCAATGACATCGCCCGTGAGCGGCAGATGACCCTGGATATGCCAGGCTACGAGCAGGCCATGAATCAGCAGCGGGAGCGGGCCCGTGCCGCCAGTAAATTTGGCATGGATTATAACGAAGGTCTGACCCTGAGCGGCAGCACCGAGTTTACCGGTTATGACCGTAATGAAGATGAAGGCCAGGTAAGGGCGGTACTGGTAGGGGGTGAGGAGAGTAGCGCCAGTGTCGGCGACCGTGCGGTGGTGGTGCTGGATAAAACCCCGTTCTATGGTGAGTCCGGTGGCCAGGTGGGGGATGCCGGCGTGCTGAGCTGGCCCGGTGGCCGCTTTGAAGTGGAAGATACCCGTAAAGAGTCCGGCCACCACCTGCATATTGGCCGTGTGGTGGCTGGCAGTATCGGCCCCGAGCAGAAAGTGCAGGCGCAGATCAATGAACGCCGCCGGGACCAGACCCAGCTGAACCACTCCGCCACTCATTTGCTCCATGCGGCCTTGCGTGAAGCCCTGGGTGACCATGTGAATCAGAAAGGCTCCCTGGTGGATGCCCAGCGCCTGCGCTTTGATTTCTCCCATTTTGAGCCGGTGACCCAGGAGCAGATTGAAGCCCTGGAGCGGCGGGTGAATGAACAGATCCGGGCCAATACCCCGGTTACCACCCAGGTCATGGATATGGACTCTGCCAAGGCCCTGGGGGCCATGGCCCTGTTTGGGGAGAAATACGGCGACCGGGTGCGGGTGCTGTGCATGGGGGAAAATAATTTTTCCGTGGAACTGTGTGGCGGCACCCACGTGTCACATACGGGGGATATCGGTGTTTTCAGAATTGTTGCTGAAGCGGGTATCTCTTCCGGGGTGCGTCGTATCGAAGCCCTCACCGGTGCTGCTGCCCTGGACTGGGAGCGGGCCAATGAGCAGCGCCTGAAGGACGTGGCTGCCCTGGTCAAGTGCCACAGCGATGTAGTGGCAGAGCGGGTACAGGGGCTGGTTGAGCGTAACCGGCAACTGGAAAAAGAGCTGGCTCAGTTGCAGGGCAAGCTGGCCAGTGCCACCGGCTCTGATCTGGCGGACCAGGCGGTAACCGTGGCCGGCGTGTCGGTGGTGGCCGCCAACCTTGAGGGGGCGGATAAAAAGGCGCTGATGGACACCGTGGATCAGCTCAAGAACAAGCTGGGCAATGCGGTGGTGCTACTGGGGGCTGCAGACAGTGAAGGCAAAATCACCCTGGTGGCCGGTGTCAGCAAGGGGTTGACCGGTCAGTACAAGGCTGGCGACCTGATGAAACACATTGCCCCCCTGGTGGGGGGGAAGGGCGGTGGTCGCCCGGACATGGCCCAGGGGGGGGGCACGGAGCCTGCCCGCCTGCCAGAAGCGCTGCAGGCAGTGGCTGAATGGGTGCAGCAGCAAGCCGCTAGCTGATGCACTGGCAGGGATATCGCTAACAGAAATGTCGCAGGGCTGTTGTGATCTGTATCACGCGGGTATAATCCGCGGCCTTAGATACTTTGTCATCAGCCACTGGCACAGGCAACAAAGGGAATGCCGCAAACATGGCGCTTTACGTAAAGAAATTTGGCGGCACCTCAGTGGGTACCGCAGAACGGATTCATGCGGTTGCAGACCAGCTGGTAGCCATGGCTGCCCGGGGTGAGCAATTAGTGGTGGTGGTTTCCGCCATGAGTGGTGAAACCAACAGACTGGTGGCCCTGGCAGAGCAGATGATGCCACAACCTGCTCCCCGGGAAATGGATGTGCTGTTATCCACCGGTGAGCAGGTCACCATCGCCCTGTTATGTATGGCGCTGATGCAGCGGGGCCTGGAAGCCCGCTCTTATACCGGTGCCCAGGTGCGCATTACCACCGACAGCGCCCACACCAAGGCCCGTATTCAGCATATTGACGACCAGGCCATACGCCGGGACCTGAATGCAGGCCGCGTGGTGGTGGTGGCTGGCTTTCAGGGCATGGATGGTGAGGGCAGTATCACCACCCTGGGCCGGGGGGGCTCCGATACGACGGCTGTGGCCCTGGCGGCAGCACTGAAGGCGGATGAGTGTCATATTTACACCGACGTTGACGGTGTTTACACCACGGACCCCCGGGTAGTGGATAATGCCCGGCGCCTGGAGACCATTACCTTCGAGGAAATGCTGGAGATGGCCAGCCTGGGTTCCAAGGTGCTGCAGATACGGTCGGTGGAGTTTGCCGGCAAATACAATGTTCCGGTACGTGTGCTGTCCAGCTTCAAGGAAGGGCCCGGCACACTGATTACCTTTGATGATGAGGATGATATGGAAAAGCCGATGGTCTCTGGCATTGCGTTTAACCGTGATGAAGCCAAACTTACCGTCATCGGTGTATCTGATACACCGGGCATTGCCTCACGTATACTCAAACCGATCAGTGCCGCTGGTATAGAAGTGGACATGATCGTACAGAATGTGGGTGCAGATGACCGTACCGACTTCACGTTTACCGTGCACCGCAATGATTACCGGCGGTCACTTGAACTGCTTCAGATCCTGGCAACAGAGCTGGACCTGAAGTCCGTAGCAGGCGACGAGAAGATCGCCAAGGTGTCTATCGTGGGAGTTGGCATGCGCTCCCATGCGGGAGTAGCAACCCGTATGTTTGATGCATTGTCCGCGGAAGGGATCAATATCCAGATGATCTCCACATCAGAAATTAAAATTTCTGTGGTGATTAACGAAAAATACCTGGAATTGGCTGTGCGCACCCTGCACAGCGCCTTTGAACTGGATAAGGCGCCAACCGTAACGCAGTAAACCGCGTTGCTGGCAACACCGCAGCAAAACAGACGACAGCAAGAAAAAAAACGAAATTAAATCGGAACAGTAAGCATGGGACAAAAGGAGTCGAGGACATGTTGATTTTAACGCGCCGGGTAGGCGAGACCCTGATGGTCGGGGACGACGTAACAGTGACAGTACTGGGGGTTAAGGGCAACCAGGTGCGGATCGGTGTCAATGCGCCCAAGGAGGTTGCGGTGCATCGTGAGGAAATCTACCAGCGTATTCAGCGGGAGAAGGGTGAAGACGGTAGCGAAAGCGGCGAATAAGCCCTTATTTTGCCGGGGGTTGTTGGCTCGGGGGCAAAAAAATTGCCGTCAACCCTATGAATTAAGATCCTTTATGCTAGTATACGCCCCCGTTACGGAGAGGTGGGTGAGTGGCTGAAACCAGCTCCCTGCTAAGGAGCCATACGTATTGCACGTATCGAGGGTTCGAATCCCTCCCTCTCCGCCATATTTAGCGGCTGTAGCTCAGTTGGATAGAGCACTTGGCTACGAACCAAGGGGTCGGGGGTTCGAATCCTCCCAGCCGCACCAGATGAAAGCTCGACAATCAATACCCGCCAGTTTGCGGGTATTTTTTTGTCCGGCACAAGCAAAAGGGCCCGCGCCGGCTTTGGGCGACCCGGCGCTAAGTCGTTACTTGCTAACCGTAAGTTAACTGATTTGCCCATCGCCTCCAGACACGGTAAATTAAGCCAAATTTGGTGCAGTCCCTGGCCGGTAATTTCCAGCAAGAGAAGTGTGCAGATGACTGAAACAATGGCAGACGCCCTGGATCTGATGATGGTCGGAATGGGCTTTGTATTTTCCTTCTTGGTGATACTGGTTCTGGTCACCATGGTCATGTCACGCATTGCCATGCGTCTGACCCCCCCCGAGCCGGCAACCCCGGCGAAAAAACCCCAATCAGGCGGAGCAAAACCGGCCGATAATGCCCAACTCACCGCTGTTATCTCAGCGGCAGTTGCCAAGTACCGTTCACGTCACAAACGCTGAACGCCCGCTCCGACGGCAAACCTTAAACAGAAGGCTTGAATGATGACAGATAGCAAAAAACCGCTGGGTATTACCGATGTGATCCTGCGTGATGCACACCAGTCGCTGTTGGCGACCCGTATGCGCCTGGATGACATGCTGCCCATAGCCGATAAAATCGATCAGGTCGGTTTCTGGTCTGTCGAATCATGGGGTGGGGCGACCTTTGACGCCTGTATTCGTTACCTGGGTGAAGATCCCTGGGACCGTATCCGCCAGTTGAAAAAAGCCATGCCCAACACCCCCCAGCAAATGCTGCTGCGGGGCCAGAACCTGCTGGGCTACCGCCACTACGCCGATGACGTGGTAGAGCGCTTTGTTGAGCGTGCCGCGGTCAACGGCGTGGACGTGTTCCGTATCTTTGATGCCATGAACGACCCCCGCAACCTGGAAACCGCCATTGCCGCTGCCAAGAAGACCGGCAAGCACGCCCAGGGCACCATTGCGTACACCCTGAGCCCGGTACACACCATGCAAATGTGGGTAGACCTAGCCAAGAAAATTGAATCCATGGGCGCCGATTCACTGGCGATCAAGGACATGGCTGGCCTGCTCAAGCCCTACGTGGCTTTTGAGCTGGTCACCCGGCTGAAGAAAGAACTCAGCATCCCGATCCACATGCAGTCCCACGCCACCACCGGCATGTCCACCGCCACCAACATCAAGGCGGCTGAAGCGGGCATCGATAACGTGGATACGGCCATCTCCTCCATGAGCATGACCTACGGCCACTCTCCCACAGAGTCTGTTGTGGCCATTCTCGAAGACACCGATCGCAGCACCGGTCTGAACATCGAGCTGCTGGAAGAAATCGCCGCTTATTTCCGGGAAGTGCGCAAGAAATACGCGAAGTTTGAAGGCTCCCTCAAGGGTGTTGATTCCCGCATCCTGGTGGCCCAGGTGCCTGGTGGCATGCTCACCAACATGGAAGGCCAGCTGAAAGAACAGAATGCCGGCGACAAGATGGATGAGCTGCTGGCAGAGATTCCCCGGGTCCGTAAGGATCTCGGTTACATCCCCCTGGTCACCCCCACCTCCCAGATCGTGGGTACCCAGGCGGTGCTGAACGTATTGACCGGCGAGCGCTACAAGTCAATCTCCAAGGAAACCGCAGCGGTGCTGAAAGGCGAGTACGGCGCGGCCCCTGCAGAGTTCAACAAGGAGCTGCAGAAGCGGGTGCTGGAAGGCAAAGAGCCCATCACCTGTCGCCCTGCAGATATGCTTGAGCCGGAAATGGACCGGCTCACTGAAGAGCTGAAGAAAGAAGCCAAAGAACGGGGCTTTAAGCTGGCGAAAGATGAGATCGATGATGTTCTCACCTACGCCCTGTTCCCCCAGATCGGCCTTAAGTTCCTGGAGAACCGCGGTAACCCCGACGCCTTTGAGCCGGTGCCCACCGCAGAAAGCGCCAGCAACCTGCCTGCCGCCAAAGGCAAGGCCGGAACACCTGCCAAAGCCGGTGAGCCGGAAACCTACACCATCACCGTTAACGGTGAGTCCTATGTGGTGCAGGTGAGTGAAGGCGGTGACGTCAGCGACATCAAGCCTGCCTCCGGTGGCGGCAAGGCGGCCAAGTCCGAGCCGGAACCCGCCGCAGGCGGTGAAGTCGTGGGTGCGCCCCTGGCCGGTAACATCTTCAAGGTCCTGGTGACACCGGGCGAGGAAGTGACCGAAGGGCAGGTGATGATCATTCTGGAAGCCATGAAGATGGAAACAGAAGTGCGCGCATTTAAAGCGGGCAAGGTCGGCACCATTACCACCAAAGTCGGCGACAGCGTGTCTGTTGGCGATGAACTGCTGACGTTGGTGTAAGGGCGACTTTCATGGATAAGCTGCTTGATCTCTGGACCGGTAGTGGGTTGTATAACCTGACGCCGGGCAATGCCTTTATGCTGCTGGCGGGTATGGTGTTGCTGTACCTGGCCATTAACAAGAAATTTGAACCGCTGCTACTGGTGCCTATCGGTTTTGGTACCGTTATGGCCAACATCCCGGAAGCGGGTCTGGCCTACAGTGCGGTTGAGAACGCCATCAACAGTGGTCGCGCGGATGTGCTGGCGTCCCTGGCACCGCTTCTGGGGGAAAATTTCACCACCTCTCAGGCGATCACCGGTGACCTGATGCGGGAAATGCGGGAAGCCTTCCGGGGCCTGGACGCCCAGGGTCGTTTTGAGGCCGGGCAGCTGGCTGCCAACTATGGCTACTCCAGCGGTATCCTGCACACCTTCTACAGTGTGGCTATTGCCACCGGTATTGCTCCGCTGCTGATCTTTGTGGGCGTGGGGGCCATGACGGACTTTGGTCCGCTGCTGGCAAACCCCAAGACCATGCTGCTCGGTGCGGCGGCCCAGTTCGGTATCTTTGGTACCGTGATTGGTGCGGCGTTGCTGGACTGGTCCGGTATTCTCAGCTTTACCGTGGCGGAAGCCGCTGCCATTGGCATCATCGGTGGTGCTGATGGCCCCACCTCCATCTATGTGTCCAGCATCCTGGCGCCACACCTGCTGGGTGCCATTGCGGTGGCCGCCTACTCCTACATGGCCCTGGTGCCCCTGATTCAGCCGCCCATCATGCGGGCCCTGACCACCAAGAAAGAGCGGGCCATGAAAATGGTACAGCTGCGTCAGGTGGGCAAGCTGGAAAAGATCCTGTTCCCCCTGTCCATTCTGGTTCTGGCTGGCATGTTCCTGCCCGACGCGGCACCGCTGCTGGGCATGTTCTGCTTCGGTAACCTGCTGAAAGAGTGTGGCGTGGTGGATCGCCTGAGCGATACCGTGCAAAACGCCATGATCAACATTGTTACCATCGTGTTGGGCCTGGCGGTTGGTGCACAGATGATGGCTGAGACCTTCCTGAGTGTTCAGGTGCTGGGTATTCTGGCCCTGGGCCTGGTGGCTTTCTGTGTCGGTACAGCCACCGGCATCATGATGGCCAAGCTGATGAACCTGCTGAGCAAAGAGCAGATCAACCCATTGATCGGCTCTGCAGGGGTGTCTGCGGTGCCCATGGCGGCCCGGGTGTCCAATAAGCTGGGGCTTGAGGCCAATGGCCAGAACTTCCTGCTGATGCACGCCATGGGGCCCAACGTTGCGGGGGTTATCGGCTCTGCAGTGGCAGCGGGTGTGATGATCAAGTTCCTGGCCTGATGGTTTTGTGCCATCAATAAACAGGTTTATGGCAACGTGGTTGGTAGTGGAAACTATCGCGGCCATGGCCGCTCCCACACAGAACGCGACACTGGTAGCCGCATTCAACTGTGGGAGCGGCTATAGCCGCGATGAGTTCCAGCCTCCCGGTAAATTGCAATGACCCATAAAAAACCCCGCTTCTGCGGGGTTTTTTGTTACTGCTTTATTCCTGAGTGGCCTCTTCCGGTTCTGTCTCCGGCAACGGCCACCCTCCCAGAGTCTTCCACCGATTAACAATAAAACAGAACAGATCCGCCGTTTTCTCCGCATCATAGGCGGCGGAGTGGGCCTCACGGCTGCTGAACTCAATGCCCGCCAGCTTGCAGGCCTGGGCCAGCACCGTATGCCCCAGGGCCAGGCCGGAGAGGGCGGCGGTATCGAAGGTAGAGAAGGGGTGGAACGGGTTACGCTTGATATCCGTCCGGGCCACGGCCGCATTCACAAAGCTGTGATCAAACACAGCATTGTGGCCCACCAGTACTGCCCGCTTGCAGCCACTTTCTTTAATGGCCGTGCGAATGGGCCGCAGGGTCTCGGTCAGGGCTTCCCGCTCAGAGACCGCCTTCCGCAGGGGATTCCAGGGGTCAATGCCGGTAAAGTCCAGGGCCGCTTTCTCCAGATTGGCCCCTTCAAAGGGGGCCACATTAAAGCAGATGGTATCTCCCCGGCAGAGCCAGCCATCTTCATCCATGGTCACCAGCACGGCGGCAATCTCCAGCAGGGCGTCGGTCTGGGCATTAAAGCCCCCGGTCTCCACATCCACCACCACCGGTAAAAAGCCCCGGAAGCGTTGTGCCATCAGGGATTTTATCCCGTTCTCTTCACTGCTCATAACTGCACCTGCCAGTTCAGGGTATGACCGGCCCACAGGGGCACAATCTCGGTGTCACCGCTGCCGATGGCGTCGGGAATCTGCCAGGGTTGGCGCACCAGGGTAATGCGGTCGCTGTTACGGGGCAGGCCATAGTAATCCGCTCCGAAATGCCCGGCAAAATCCTCCAGCCGTTCCAGAGCCCCCAGTTCGTCGAAGACCTGGGCGTAGAACTCAATGGCGGCAAAGGCGGAATAACAGCCGGCACAGCCACAGGCAGACTCTTTCTGGCCCCGTTGATGGGGGGCGGAGTCGGTGCCCAGGAAAAAGCGCGGGTCACCGCTGATGGCGGCTTCCTGCAGCGCCAGTTGGTGGCTGGAGCGCTTTAGAATCGGCAGGCAGTAGTAGTGGGGGCGAATGCCCCCTGCCAGCATATGATTGCGGTTAAACAGCAGGTGGTGGGGGGTAATGGTGGCCGCCAGGTTCTGTGGCCGGCTTTTGACAAAGGCCACCGCCTCGCTGGTGGTGATATGTTCCAGTACCACTTTCAGTTGCGGCACCTGCTCAATCAGGGGAGCCAGTACCTGCTCCAGAAAGGTCTTTTCCCGGTCAAAAATATCAATCTGGTCGTGGGTGACTTCCCCGTGAACCAGTAACAGCAGACCGTTTTCCGCCATGGCCTCCAGGGCCGGCAGAATGTGCTTCACCGCCGTGACCCCGGAGTCGGAGTTGGTAGTGGCCCCGGCAGGGTAGAGCTTGCAGGCCACCACACCGGCCCGGGCCGCCTCCAGGATCATCCCTGGGGTGGTATTGTCCGTCAGATACAACACCATTAATGGCTGAAATGTACTGCCGGCGGGGCGGGCCGCCTCAATGCGGGCCTGGTACTCCCCAGCCAGGGCCGCAGTGGTGACCGGCGGCACCAGGTTAGGCATGACAATGGCACGGCCAAAGTGCCGGGCCGTATCCGGTACCACCTGCTGCATCATGGCGCCGTCGCGCAGGTGCAAATGCCAGTCATCGGGACGGGTAAGGGTCAGTGTGTCAGCCATGGTGTCGAAATCCTGCCTGTCTGGAGTGAGAAAGCGGTCACTAAAAGAGGGCCAGAGTATATCAGAGGCAGCCCGAAATTTGGTTCCTCGCACTTTATCGGCAGCCCCCACTCCCCGGGGGAGACCTTACTCCCTGTGAGAGACCCCACTCCCTGTGAGAGACCCCACTCCCTGTGGGAGCGGCTATAGCCGCGATCATTTCCCGACCACTCCCAAAATCAAAGCTAAACCAGGTCCCGTTCCCGAGCCTGGCACCCTGATCGCGGCCATGGCCGCTGCCACAGTTGTTCCCCGTTGATTGAGGAAGTCGCTAAAGTTTCCCACCCCGGGGCCGTTAACCTTTCTGTGGCTTTACTTTGGCCACAGGGTGGGCCCGTGGTAACGGTCTTCCATAACCGCAGGATCATGATGGCAGGAGCAGCATGGCAAAGACGCGCAAACACCCGGCACTGAGCAGACCGTTACTGCTGCCCATGGGGCTGTTGGCCTGCCTGGCGGTTCCTGCCCAGGGCATCACCTTCAGTGCCGGGCTGGAAAACAGCCAGTGGTATGAGGCGGGCTCGATTTTCGAGTGCAGCCTGACCCACCGGATTCCCGGTTACGGTAACGCGGTATTTTATCAGCGTGCCGGTGAACCCCTGTCGTTTTATCTGGACCCGGTGCACAACAGCATGCGTCCCGGCCGGGCAGCATTGGTCATAGAAGCGCCCCAGTGGCGGGGCGGGCAGTCCGTCACTGATCTGGGGTACGTGGATGTAAAAGACCAGGGGCACCCCATAGAGGTCACCACAGCCCACTCTGAGAACATGCTTGCCAGCCTTGGCCAGGGCATGGCCCCCACCTTTACCCGCCGGGCACGGCACAGTGACGAGCCGGTGCGGGTGAGGCTGACCAATATCAATTTCACCCCCCGCTACCAACAATTTCGCCAGTGCACCCAGGGTCTGCTGCCAGTGAACTTTCACCAGGTGGAGCGCACCCGGCTACTTTACCCGCTTAACCAGGAAGGGTTGAGTAACAGCGGCAAGCGGGCCCTGGATCAGGTAGCTCTTTATATCCGTGCCGATGACCGGGTCAAGGCGGTGTATGTGGATGGCCACACCGACAGCCTGGGCCGGCGCATTCATAACCGGGCCCTGTCCCGTGAGCGGGCCCAGGAGGTGACGGCCTATCTGGTCAGCCAGGGGGTGCCTGAGGAGATGATCTCTACCCGTTACCATGGTGAGCGCTACCCGGTGGCGGGTAAGCCCGGCAACCATCCGGAGAACCGCCGCACCACGGTGCGCCTTGAGCGCCTGGGGGATGACGGTCAGATGACCAGCGCCGGTGCCAACATCACGGACTAAAGCGGGCAAGCGGCTGACAGCCGCCGTCCACTGCCGTACAATACGCCTCCTTAACGGTCCCCCAATCCCGAGGAGTGCAGCATGTCTCAAGTCAATAAGGTGGTTCTGGCGTATTCCGGTGGTCTGGATACCTCCGTCATCGTCAAATGGTTGCAGGAAACCTACCACTGCGAAGTGGTCACCTTTACCGCTGACCTGGGGCAGGGGGAAGAAGTGGAGCCGGCCCGGCTCAAGGCCGAGCAGCTGGGCGTAAAAGAAATCTACGTGGAAGACCTGCGGGAAGAGTTCGTGCGGGATTTCGTCTTCCCCATGTTCCGGGCCAACGCCATCTACGAAGGGGAGTACCTGCTGGGCACCTCCATCGCCCGCCCCCTGATCGCCAAGCGTCTGGTTGAAATCGCCAATGAAACCGGCGCCGACGCCATCTCCCACGGCGCCACCGGCAAGGGCAACGACCAGGTACGCTTTGAGCTGGGCGCCTACGCCCTCAAGCCCGGGGTCAAGGTCATCGCCCCCTGGCGTGAGTGGGACCTGAACTCCCGCCAGAAGCTGCTGGACTACTGCGACCACCACGGCATCACCGTAGAGAAGAAAAAGGGCAAGTCCCCGTACTCCATGGATGCCAACCTGCTGCACATCTCCTATGAAGGGGAAGTGCTGGAAGACCCCTGGGCCGCCGCGGATGACGACATGTGGCGCTGGTCCGTATCCCCCCAGGATGCCCCCGATACCCCCACCATGATTGACCTGACCTACGCCAAAGGCGACCTGGTGGCCATCGACGGCAAGCCCATGAAGGCCCACGAGATCCTGGCGTACCTGAACAAGGTGGGTGGCGATAACGGCGTTGGCCGTATCGACATCGTTGAAAACCGCTACGTGGGCATGAAGTCCCGGGGCTGCTACGAAACCCCCGGCGGCACCATCATGATGCGGGCCCACCGTGCCATCGAATCCATCTGCCTGGACCGGGAAGTGGCCCACCTGAAAGACAGCATCATGCCCCGTTATGCGGAAGTCGTGTACAACGGCTACTGGTGGTCCCCTGAGCGCCGGGCCATGCAGGCCCTGATCGACGATACCCAGGAGTCCGTAAACGGCGACGTACGCCTGCGCCTCTACAAAGGCAACGTCGACGTCGTAGGCCGTCGCTCCGACGACTCCCTGTTCGACGAAAAAATCGCCACCTTCGAAGAAGACGGCGGCGCCTACGACCAGAAAGACGCGGAAGGCTTCATCAAGCTCAACGCCCTGCGCCTGCGCATCGCCGCCCTCAAAGGCCGCAAACTGTAACAAGTTGGTTTGGGAGCAGTGCCCCAGTAGGAGTCCTCCTGTGGGAGCCCCCAATCTGTGGGGAACCCTCTGTGGAAACTCCACCCTGTGGGAGCGGCTATAGCCGCGATTAGCCCAATTTCCACACTGCTTACCAGCAAACCACAAAAAAGGCGACCTCTCGAGGCCGCCTTTTTTATTACCTAAAGCTCTTACTACTCACACACTGGCCGCATCAATAATCCGCTGCTTCCACAAAGCAGGCCCGGTCTGATGCACCGAAACCCCCTTGGAATCCACCGCCACCGTCACCGGCATATCCTCCACCTCAAACTCATAGATGGCCTCCATCCCCAGTTCCGGAAACGCCACCACCTCAGCATGCTTGATTGCCTTGGACACCAGATAAGCCGCGCCACCCACCGCCATCAGATACACCGCCTTATGATCCCGAATTGCATCAATGGCCTCAGCACCCCGTTCCGCCTTGCCGATCATGCCCATCAGGCCGGTGGCCTCCAGCATGGTGCGGGTGAACTTGTCCATGCGGGTAGCGGTGGTGGGTCCCGCAGGCCCCATGACCTCTTCCCGCACCGGGTCTACCGGCCCTACGTAGTAAATAAACCGGTCCTTCAGATCCACCGGTAATGTCTCGCCCCGGGACAGCATATCCACCATCTTCTTGTGGGCCGCATCCCGGCCGGTGAGCATCTTGCCGGACAGCAACACCGTCTCACCCTGCGTCCAGGTGTTCATGTCTTCCCGGGTCAGGGTATCCATATTCACCCGGCGCACCGAGTCACCCACCTGCCAGCTGATATCCGGCCAGTCATCCAGGCTCGGGGGTGTCTGCAGGGCAGG
>REBR01000149.1 GCA_007692645.1 Halomonadaceae bacterium
GATCTGCGGATGACCGGCAGCGGGCAGAAGTGCAGCAGTCCCGTATCCAGGGACTGGAAGACAGCCTGATCAGGTTGCATGAACGCCAGGACCGGTTGCAGGACGAGCAACAGTTACTTAGCGGTCAAATTGACAACGATACCCTCGAGCAATTGACACAACAGCTCGAGGAACTCAGTGAACAGCAGGCCATGGCCCGAGAACACCTGTCAGAACTCACCGGGCAGCAGCTGGAACAGCGGGAAACTCTGGATGCCAGTGAACAGGCTTTGAACCAGGCCCGGGACCGCTGGCAGACCCTTAAAGGAACCCTGGCGTCGCAACAGGCGCTTCTGGAAGAACAGCGGGGGGACCGGGACCAACCCCTGCGGCAATGGCTGGAAGCACAGTCCCTGACAGATCGTCCACGCCTGGCGGAGCAGTTGCAGGTGGAAAGCGGCTGGGAAAAAGCCCTGGAAACCGTGCTGGGACCACTATCCCAGGCAATCAGTCTGGCGGGCAATCAATGGCCGGAAGATTCTCTCGAAGATACCCCGGCGGGGCTTTCACTGGTTCTCCACAGTGAGCTTACCCCTGCCGGCAGCGATGGCCTGGCCGCCAAGGTCCGTGGTGCTGGCAGTGTCAGTGGGCTGCTGGGGGGTATTGGTATCGCAGACAGCCTGACCCAGGCCCGGGCGCGCCAGAGCAGTCTTCTACCGGGTGAAAGCCTGGTCACTCCCGATGGCACCTGGCTGGGGGCAGGCTGGCTGCGCCGCCCTGCCAGCCAGGTGGGGGGCAGTGGCCTGATTGAACGGGGCAAGCAGGTGGCTGCCCTGAATGAGGAGTGCGGCCAACAGCAGAGGCAGGTGTCCACCCTGGAGGCTCAGCTGGCCAGTGAGCGATCCGCCCGTGACCAACTGGAAGCCACCCTGGAGCAGGCCCGTAATACCTTGGCTGAACTGGACCGTCAGTTCAGCGGGCTGGAATCCGAGAGAGGCGCCCACCAGGCCCGAAGTGAGCAGATCCGCCACCGGGTAGAGCGCATCAGAGACGATCTGGCGGATCTCAAAGAACAGGAAGAAGAGGCCGGCATGGGCCTGGAAGAAGCCCGGGCGGTATGGCAGGAAGCCATGGATGGTATGAATGACAATGCGGACGAAAAAGAAGCCCTGCAGCAGGAACGGGAACAACAGCGTGAACAGCTGGAGCAATGGCGTCAGGATGCGCGCCATGAACGGGACCATAGCCACCAATTGCAACTGCAGGTACAGACCTTACGCAACCAACGGGACGGCTTGAAGCAGACCCTTGATCGGATGCAATTGCAACGGGAACGCCTGGCTGAACGGGTAGCCATGCTGCAGGAAGCCCGGGAATCTACTCAGGACCCCATAGCAGAGCTGGAAATGGAGCTTGAAGGCCTGCTGGAGCGAAGGCTGCAGGAAGAGGATCGCCTGGCCAGGGCACGAAATGCCCTTGAAGAGGTGGACCAGCAAATGCGCGCACTGGAAGGCACCCGTAGCCAGACAGAGCAACGCATTGAAGCTGCCCGGGAGCACCTGGAAAAACTGAAGCTGGATGCCCAGGCACTGGAGTTACGAAGCGGTAACCATGTACAGGAACTGGAGCGTCTTGAGGTATCCCTCAAAGCCACCCTGGAAGGACTGCCAGAGAATGCGACAGAAAGTGAATGGCAGCAGGAGCTGGAGAAGATAGCCACCCGTATCCAGCGCCTGGGCGCCATTAACCTGGCAGCCATTGATGAGTACCGGGTACAGAGTGAGCGGAAAAATTACCTGGATGAACAGCACGAAGATTTACAGGAAGCCCTGGATACCCTCGAATCTGCCATACGCCGAATCGACCGGGAAACCCGTAACCGCTTCAAGGAAACCTTCGACCAGGTCAACAGCGGTCTCCAGGCGCTGTTTCCCAAAGTCTTCGGCGGCGGCAGTGCTTATCTGGCCCTTACCGGTGAAGACCTGCTGGAGACCGGTGTGACCATTATGGCCCGGCCGCCGGGGAAGAAAAACAGCACTATTCACCTGCTTTCCGGGGGTGAAAAAGCCCTGACAGCCATTGCCCTGGTGTTCTCCATCTTTCAGCTGAACCCAGCGCCGTTTTGTATGCTGGACGAAGTGGACGCGCCACTGGATGACGCCAACGTGGGTCGTTATGCCAATATGGTCAAGGAAATGAGCAGTCAGGTACAGTTCATTTACATTACCCACAACAAGATCTCCATGGAGCAGGCGGATCAGCTGATGGGGGTGACCATGCACGAACCCGGGGTTTCCCGACTGGTCTCTGTGGATGTTGAAGCAGCGGCGGCATTAGTGGATGCTTAACCGGGAAATATCCAGCAGCCCCCTGAACAGATTAACGGATGGAAAGGAAGCCGGCAGAACTCTCGCAGTAGCGCCCAAGCTGGCGTAAACTGACCCGTTGCGGGGCATATCGGTGGTCCGCCCCTTACCGGTAGCTGGTATTATTCTCCGGGTGCTGGTCTTCATTTGACAGGTTGTCACTGGTACTGAGCCGGGCAGGACAGATAAGGCGGATAACAGCAATGAGTTTGAGAGAATGGCTTATCATCATCGGCGCCCTGGTAATTCTGGGTGTTCTGCTTGACGGTGTTCGCCGGATGCTTCGTGCCCGCCGGGAGTCCCGTGAATTTTCCCAGGGTATGGGCAGCAGCGACCTGGGCAATAGCCCCCTGGATGAGAGCTTCAACCCAGAGTTACCCAATGGCGGCAGCCGGGTGATTGAACCGGGTTATGACAGTGGTGAACAGGGCAGTATGCCACCACCCCGGATGGAGCGTGAACCCACAAAATACCGCCCGACCCGGCCTATTACTGGGCGGCCTAATATCGCTCCCGCCGATGTCAATAAAGAACCTGAACCGCCTACTGTTCCACAATCCCCAATAGATCAGGATATTGCGGCGTTTCATCAGGCCCATCAGCCCTCTGTTGATGACACTCCACGTGAAGCGGGCATTTCCGGTGATGAACCTCTGGTTCCTGCCGATGACAGCTATATGGACGATGCCTTTGATGAAGAGATACCTGAACCTTCTGTAAGTGCTGCCTATGACTATGAGGAGGAGGTAACAGAGAACCTGTCACCGGTGGAACCCTCAGATACCACTGATTCGGATGACTTCAGCGCCAGCCCTGATGAGCGTTCAGAGCGCCAGCCCCCCACGGCCCCTGGGTCGACGGTTGACGAGCTTGCCCATGGCGCCAAGAATCTTTGGCATAAATTGCGAGCCAGTGCCCAATCAGTTACTGAGTCAGTGGAAAAGAACCGTACTGAGCCACCGGCAACACCTTCTGTAAAGTCTGCAGGTCACCACAAGCCAGCCAATAAAGAGGCTACGGCCAAAGCTGATGATCTGCCCTCCAAGGCCCCCCTGGCGGGAGCTAACCGCCCTGTGGCAGAAGAAGTCATCGTCATTAACGTGCACTGTAAAGGGGAAGGTAGACTCCCAGGGCCTGCCTTGAAGCGTCTCTTTGAAGGTTGTGGCATGGAGTACGGGGATATGGGCATTTACCACCGCCATGAAGAGCCCGATACCCGCAGCCCAGTGCAATTCAGTGTCGCTAATGCAGTCAGCCCTGGTACCTTTCGCCCTGAAGAAATGGACGCCATGAGCTCCCCGGGTATCAGCTTCTTTCTCAGTTTACCGGGACCGGATGATGCAATGCAGGCATTCGAGTTTATGCTTGAAACTGCCCAGGCAGTGGTGCGTAATCTGGGGGGGGAGTTGCGTGATGAACAGCGCAGCGTAATGACCGGTCAGACCATTGAACATTGTCGCCAGTGCATTCGTGAGTATGAGCGCCGCCGTCACTTTGTGCGCCAGTAACAAGTTCACTGCAGGCCAGGCCAATTAATTGCACCGGTTCTGGCCAGTGATTTTAGCAGCACGCCTCAACTGCCCTGAAACCAACATGAGAAGTGGTCCATGACAAGCGCCCCAGGCAACCCCCCCGTGCCGGATGCTGTTCAGGCGAAGGCTGAGGCGTTGCGCCAGGACATTGAACGGCACAATTTTCACTATTACGTGCAGGATGACCCCCTCATCAGCGACCAGGACTACGACCGGTTGCTGCAACAATTGCAGGACCTGGAACAACAGTACCCGGAACTGGTAACACTGGATTCACCCACCCAACGGGTCGGCCCTCTGGCTGACACCCTGTTTACTGACGCCCCCCATGCTGTACCCATGCTGTCACTGGATAATGCGTTCAGTGATGATGACCTGCGGGATTTTGACCGCCGGGTCCGAGAGAGACTCGGGCTTGAGGGGCCCATGGAATATGCCTGCGAGCCAAAACTGGACGGCCTGGCAGTAAGCCTGCTGTATAGCAATGGCGTGCTTCAGCGGGCCGCCACCCGGGGCGATGGCACCGTGGGAGAGGATATTACCGCCAATGTCAGAACCATCGGTTCGGTCCCCCTGCGTTTGAGGGGGCAGCAGGTGCCACCGGAGCTTGAAGTCCGTGGTGAGGTGTATATGCCCAAGGCGGCTTTTGAAACCCTGAACCGTTCCCTGGCAGCTGCCGGGGAGAAAACCTTCGTTAATCCCCGCAACGCAGCAGCCGGCAGTTTACGGCAGAAAAACCCGCGAATCACCGCTAGCCGGCCTTTGCAGTTGTGCTGCTACAGCGCCACCATTGCCGACAGTGATAGTAATGAAAACAGTGCCTTGGAAAAGAGTCATTACAAACTACTTGGCCTTTTGAAAGGCTGGGGTTTGCGTATTAACGAAGACGTGGAGCTGGTACAGGGCATTGATGCCTGTCTCGATTACTACCAGCAGTTACATCAGCGCCGTGACCAATTGCCCTATGAAATTGACGGCATTGTTTACAAGGTCAATGACCTGGCACAGCAGCAACGCCTTGGGGCGGTTTCCCGGGCACCCCGCTGGGCCATTGCCCGGAAGTTACCTGCCCAGGAAGTGACCAGCCGGGTATTGGCGGTGGAATTCCAGGTGGGCCGTACCGGGGCCATTACCCCTGTGGCACGGTTGGAGCCCGCCTTTGTCGGTGGGGTGACCGTAAGCAATGCCACCCTGCACAATATGGATGAAATCCGTCGGCTGGATTTGCACGTGGGGGATCAGGTGATGATTCGCCGTGCCGGAGACGTGATTCCCCAGGTGGTAAAAATACTGGCTGAACATCGCCCTGCAGATGCACAGGCAGTAATAGCCCCCAGAGAATGCCCGGTCTGTGGTTCCGCTGTGGATCAGCCTGAAGGGGAGGTAGTCGCCCGTTGTTCTGGCGGCATTTACTGCCCCGCACAGCGACGGGAAGCCAATCGTCATTATGCCTCCCGTAAAGCCCTGGATATTGAAGGCCTGGGAGATAAAGTGGTGCAGCTGCTGGTGGACCAGGGATTGGTAAAGACCATTGCCGGACTTTACCACCTGACCGTGGCAGAGCTGCTTCCCCTGGAACGTATGGCTGAAAAATCCGCCAGTAACCTGGTGGCCGCCATTGATGCCTCCCGCCAACCCGTACTGCATCGCTTCATTTATGCATTGGGTATCCGTGAAGTGGGTGAAGCGACTGCCAAGGCCCTGGCCAGCCACTTTGGCACCCTGGAGGCGCTGATGGCAGCGGGTGAAGAACAATTACAGCAGGTCGAGGATGTGGGCCCCATTGTGGCAGCCCACGTGCGGCAGTTCTTCAGGGAACCCCATAATCAGGAAATTATCCATGGCCTGGCACAAGCCGGTGTGCAGTGGCAGGCAGCCCAGCGCAGCGCCCGTGCTGAGAGCCCTCTTAATGGCAAGAAAGTGGTATTAACCGGCACCCTCTCGGCAATGACCCGGGATGAAGCCAAAGAGGCCCTGGAGGCACTGGGAGCCAAGGTGGTTGGCAGTGTTTCTGCCAAGACCGATTACCTGGTAGCCGGAGAAGCGGCAGGGTCAAAACGGGACAAGGCGGAAAAGCTGCAGGTGGAAATTCTCGACGAGAGCGCATTTTTGCACTTGTTGTCCCAGCGAGACGGGTCTGGTGACTGATTCTGCGAACCGGTCCCCGTTGAGCTAACGGTAAATTAATTACCATGAGTGCCTCGGTCACAGGGAGGCAGATGTACTCATGGCACTAACCATAATAAGATCCGTGGCCCTGCCACACTCCACATTGCCGGTATTGACTGCAAATGCCCCCAAGGCTTCCGGAACCAGAGCCAGAAGGCTTTTGGGAATGGGCAGGGCATTGTTGGGCTTGCTTTTTCTGCTTCTGCTGGCGGGATGCCGAACGGAACGCGACCCGGAAAACCCCACTATCCTTGGTTCCCCCCCACAGGATGCCTATCTGGGGGTGGATTATTATTACAATTTCGGTGCTTTAGGCGGAGATGACCTGCTGAATTACAGCCTCTCCAATGCACCCCAGTGGATGACCCTGGAAGACACCACCAATAAAGCCCGTAAGGGTGTTGTTCTGCGGGGCGTGCCGGGGATCAGTGGTGGGCGCCGGGGTGAGGCTGACCTGGGAACCACGGATAACATTCGTATCACCAGCAACGACGGCAAACTTATTGGTGATGGCAGCTTCAGTGTCCGGGTACAACATAACCCCCTTACGGTGAAAAATGCCCAGGTAGAGGAGGGGAAAGCCTATATACCCAACGTTAATCAGCGGGATGACAACGTCTGTGAGCTTCCGGATATGAAAGAAGTGGAGGACGTGGAGGTATCCCACCGCAAACTGGCGGTCGTCAATGGCGCCGACGAAGGTCTCCCTGAACCCGGGCCCGGAGGCTTTAACCCCGAAGTCTCCCGCACTTACGAAGCCTACCCAATACTCATTGAGGTTACCCTGGGGCAACCGTCGGTAGAGCCGGTAACCGTCAAGTTTGAAGTCCGTGACAATTTTGACTCTGATTTTGACGGTACTGATGGTTTCGGGGAGTGTTCTGATGCCCGTGCTGATGAAGAGAACATTCCCTGTGAGTACCGTAACCGTAACCAGGGGAAGGCCATATACAACGAAGATTTCAAGCTTAACAGTGGCCGTTTCTCCGCACCCCCTGACTACCTGGAATACCTCTCAGAAGAGGATCGTCGAGGTACGGGTTTATTAACCTTTGAACCGGGTATTACCCGCTGCTTTATTCGTGCTGAGGTGTTTGCGGATAATTTACCGGAAAGCACCGAGTCGTTTACTGTGGAGTTGTTGGAAGTTCGCCAGGGTATCGCTTCATTATCTGAAAATGGTGCTGTTCGACGGGCGACCGTCAACATTCTGGATAACACCCCGATACTGTCCCTATCCCCGGAAGTCATTACCCAATCACGTGGCCAGACCCGGCAATATACCGCACGGCTGAGTGAGCCTAACCCCCATAAAGTGCCCATGCAGGCACTGCTGGATTTTGACCCCACAGAATCAGATGCCACCACTGCAGATTATGTGTTGTCATTTGCTGATCAGGAGGGCAGCAGCGTGGTGCTGTCATTCCCTCCCGACGAAGATGAAGTGCATTTCGGGTTAGAACTCCTGGAAAATGGCAGCAACAATGAGCCGCGGCAATTGGATGATCTGCTGCGTATCCGCGGGAATGTAGCTCATCAGTTTGGTCGTGAATTTTTTGCCCGAAGCCAGGGGGCTGAATCGGATGTATCCATCAACGAATGGACAACCCCTCTATCCATCACTGAGTTTGTGCCCAGCTCCATTGTCAGCGGTGCATTTGGGGAGCTGTATCTTGCAGGACTGGGCAATAATGCCACTACCCTGAATTTGTGGTCCATTAATCGCCTGGGGGTCTCTGACGTTACCGCTGAGGACACGGAACGGCTTCTTGACCAGGTAAGCCTGGAAGGCCTGAATGGATCGCCACGGCTGGCCTTCAACACCCAGCAACGGGGTACAAGCAACATCCCCCGGTTACGGCGTAACCTGGCCCTGGGCTTTGGCACTGATGGCAGTTTCGCTGACAGCCCCGGTACCGGTATTGCTGATTTCGGCTTGATGTATTTCCGTTCCCTGATTGGGAGAGAATCGAATGATGACGAAGTGGAAGAGCCTTTTCCCGATATGGTGGAACTCTGGCGCACCAGAGATGGATCTGCCGCCGCAGACATGATTGAACAATTACTGGTGCAGAGTAATGGTCGTGTTGTGGTGGGAGGCATTACTGAAGGTGACTGGGAAGATCCAAACACTGGCACTCTTCTGCGGCATCAGGGCAATGGTGACATCCTGCAGGTGGCCTATGACACCCTACAGGAAGATACCAACAGCTTTCGTAGTGACCGGCTCTGGGCTTCAGTGGAAGGTTCTGGGCAGCGGGATCGGTTCGCCGGGATCGGTGAATCCCTCCGGGGTGAAATCATGATGCTGGGTTCCAGTCAGGGAGAATTCCGTTCTGGCCAGACTGTTGGAGGGGAGGATTTTATCTACTCTTCCATCAATCCCAACGGCTTCCTGGGGCGAACGTTACAGTTTGGCACCAATGAACACGACCGCTTTGAAAAAATGGTTATGGCCCCGCGTCACATCTGGGGCGTGGGAAGCAGCTCCCTGGATTATCGCCTGGATGCTGATGAGCGCACACCACGTCTGCTTCGCTCTCCCGGGTTTAACAATAGCCACAACCCTTACGTACTGGTGACCAATCAATTGGGCAATCTCTCAGCTGTTATGGTGGCTCCCAGTGCCGATAGTGCCGCCAACCAGACAGTATCCGCAGTAGCCTCTTCAGGTAGCCGGCTTTATATCAGCGGAGAAACTGACGGGGCTTTTGTCCCCGGAGAACATGGGCCTGGGGCCTATCTGCTAATGGTTTCATATAATGAACGGGCACGGCTGGATGAAGACGAGGAGTTTCTGAAAGAAGAATGGCGGATACAACTCCCCGGGGTGGAGCGGGTATTGGATCTAAGCCTACATGACAACCGTAAGCTGTTTATGTTGGTAGACGAAGGCAACAATGACTACCAGGTAAGGATCTATAACCAACTGGGTGAATTGCTGACGGAATAACATCTTGGCATTACCCGTGACTCAATGCCCGGGGATCATTTTAGATTTCAGTATGAAACTGACGAACTTCTGCATACAGCCGCAGATAGTCAGAGGTTGTCACAATGCCCGCAGGCCTGTTCATGGCGTCCAGCACCAGGGCCGCCATAAGGTTATGGGCGAGCATTTGTCGGGCCAGTTCATGGGCGTCTGTTTCTACAGACACCGTGATAAATGCGGGTAATTCCCTGTCTGCCAGTGACAGGTCCATGCCTTTCCCAGGCCGTCCCGAACTGGCCTCTGCGCTTTTCCACAATTGCCATAATAACCATTGCCGGTCCACCATCCCTGCAAGCTGATTATCACTGGTGATAACAAGATGGTGTATATGGTGCTCTTCCATGGCGTTCAGTGCATCCAGCAGGGACTTTTCTGCCCCCAGGGTTACAATGCGATTTGATGTTAACTGACCTGCGGGCAAATAAGGCTGTTCAGTACCGGGCCGCTCATCCTGGGAATCATCACGGTATCCCTCCAGGGCACGGCGGGCATTGCCGTTGCCAGGTTCCTGGAATCGTGCCGGGTCTATAGGCCGGTCCTGATTGTTTCCAGTCTTGGGCATCGCCTCAGCTTCACCAGGGGACACCACAGGACGGGTACGAAACCGCTCCGGGAGACGACTGCCCAGTGGGCGGCCGGGTTCTGATACATGAATACTCACGTTGCTCTCCCGCTGCCAGTTTAACCTACAGGTTTATTATCGGCCTTTTTCACCATTACTGAAGTTATTCAGGTTTTCCGGCGCAAAGCCCTGGCGCGAAAACGCCCTGGCCATACCCGGTCGCTCAGTTCCGTTGGCAAGCTGCAGGGGTGCCCTAGCAGATGCTCAGTAACATGCCGGGCCAGCAGCGGTGCAAAAGCTAATCCTTTTCTACCCAGCCCTGTGAGG
>REBR01000244.1 GCA_007692645.1 Halomonadaceae bacterium
ATCCGGCGTAATCCTGCCGGGTTAACGCTGTTGGAGGGTCGGCAACTGGAGTTATCCGGGGGCATGGCGGATATCGTGTTTGAGGCGGAGTTCCATGCTCCTGAGGATTGCGCCATTTTTGGTTTTGACTGTGCCGAGAATGACCCGGTGGTGGGTCAGCGTAGCCGGACCTCCAGCCTTGGCCTTTTTGTGCCAGGTTTTGGTCTGATTGGCATGCCAGAGGGGCCGAGTCCGGCTCCCCTTGGGGCAGGCTTCTCTGTGCAACCCCCAGGGTCGAAGCTGACCTTTGGCAACGCCATGTTCCTGGAAAATGTGGCCGGTTATTACCGGGACGCGGAGGATGACCCAGGCCGCTATCAGGCCCAGGGTGCCGCCATCCAGCGCTTTACCTACTTTGCTCCCACCGTGGCCTACCAAGTAACAGATTCTTTTTCTGTGGGAGCAGGTATTCATTTCTCTCACCAGGGTTTTGCAGCCAATCTGTCCACCCGGGCACCCAACATGCTTCTTGGGGTGGGGCAGAGGCTGCAGGATGCCTTTGGTTGTGACGAACAGCAGCAGGAACCCCTGGCTCCCTGGCTGGCCTTGTGTGGGGGTAAGATCGGTCCCTGGGAAGATATCGGTGACCTGAATTTCAGTATGCAGGAGACCCTTTCAACAAGCTTTACTGTAGGGGTTCTGTGGCGTCCGAATGACTGGTTCAGTTGGGGGGCCAACTATTCCTCCGGGGATAGAATGAACCTGAAAGGCACTTTTGAGCTGGATTACACGGAAGACTGGGCCGGCTTCTGGCAAAGCGTGAACAGTTCAGTACTGGGGGCCATCGGTGCTGCCATATTAAGCCTGCCTTCAGGGGTGCCTTATGAGTCCGGTAATATCAGTTCAAAACAGGAATATCCCCAGCACTTCTCCACCGGGGTCAGTGTCCGGGTGCTGCCATTTCTGACCCTGAACGCCGATGTGGATTATGTGAATCTGGGCAGCCAACAAAGCCTGGTGCTGGATTTTGACCGGGAGCTGGAATTTCTCAATGCGGCCCGCATTTTGTCCCCAGACAAAGCGGCTCCGTCACAGCTGAAAATAGACCAGAGCTTTGAGGACGTATGGAATCTGGGTTTTGGCGCCACCTACCATGCCACTGACCGGCTGGATCTGCGGGCCGGGGTTCAGTTCCGGGATGATGCCATTCCCGATGATAAAAAGACCATCATGTTCCCCATTGGTGAACTCACCATGTATGGGCTTGGCTTCGGTTACCGCTGGTCGGAAAACACTGTAATTGATGCCAGCATCAGTTATATGCGCAGCAGGGATAATATGCCGGCCAATAGCACCTGCAATATGAACTGCGACAACATCACCAACATTGTTTATAACCCCTATGCCGGTCTGGATGTGACGCAGCAGGCAACCATCAGGCAAGCCGGTCTGGCCTTCAGGACCAAATTCTAGCAGTAAGAGAAATGCCTTATGGAGAGTTTAAGGTTTATTGTCCCGGCCTCACTGATCCCGTACCTGATGTTGCTGGTCCTGGTGTTTCTGCCTGGCACTGTGGTTCAGGCCGGAACTACCTATTCCCTGGAAAATTTTCCCGACGGGGATCAGAGGCTGGAAGAACTGCTGGCCGGGGACAAAGAAAAGCAGCCCTATTTTGTCTGGCGTGATGCAGAGGGGCGCTTGCATAACACGCCCTATCACGGGGAAGACAAAAAAGTCTCTGCGGCAGCCCCGACTGAGACAGAAAGCCGGTGGTCCAGCGCCCTGGATATTATCAGGCGGCAGCAATCGGCTCAGCCCAGTGATATTCAACCTGATCCGAAGGCTCTGGAATTAATGGGTCTCCCAGCCACCGGTGACCATCTTGCGGATTTCTCCAGTGACTGCTGCCTGCAACTGTCCATGAGTAACCGCCGCCCCCTGCCTCTGGACCGGGGGCAGGGGGTGACAGTTTCACAAGATACTCCAAACCATGTCTTCGCTACGGGCACCAGCCCATACATTCTGCTGGCATTGCCCCAGGATGCCCATCCCTGGGCTCTGCGTCTGCGGACCTTTATCGACAAGGGTGCCTTTATTCCTACTCTGGTGTTTCTAGACCAGCACCGGCAGCCGGTGCGGATGGTGACTGACATCAAATTCCGTTTTAAACCCGCTCGCTGGCACCGCCTGGGGTACCTGGAAGCGGTATTGCCCATGGCTCAGGAGCAACCGGAGCAGAGTGCTTATGTGCTGGTAGTGACCAGGGAGCAGGATTTAAGCGCCCAGACACTGGTGCAGCATGAGGGCGACGACGCGGTAGAAATGATCAGGCTGAACAACCTGCCCAAGGGTGAACTAGAGCTGAAGCTGTTCAGCCGTTAGTTTTATCCTTCTGGCTGGGTCTTATCAAACCAGGGCTGAGACAGCCAGTAAAAGCGCCCAGCTCCCGCAGGGTAAGTGCAGTTATACCGGGAGCGACGGGCCTGTAACGGGTTATCTGCCTGAATACTGACTTTTTGGCCATTCACCTGATCAATGCTCATCACCCCCTGGCGGGGGGCGAAACAGGTCAGTCGGTTGCGGTCCCAGTTCTCTGGCAGGGTCATCCTCAGTACTGGGGGGTTGTCTGCTAGCAGTGGGTCCGGGAGGCTATCATAAGGTACCGGGAAATTGCGGGCGGTCAGCTTGTCCTTCAGGGAATCCAGACCACCGAAGGCATCGGCAACCGGGAAGCGGGGAATGTTGTGAGGGTCAGAATAGCTTCCCAGAACTCCTGAGTGTTGGGCATAGCCCAGCCAATCCCGTTCCTTCAGGGCCGCAGTCAGAGCCGGGGAAAACTCGCCATAGGGGTGTGCAAAGATCTCGCTCTCAATCCCCGTTTCTTCCTTGATGCGAGTCTGAGCTTTATCCAGTGAGTCCGCAATACGGGCCTTCAGGGCCTCTTGAGTCTCGTCAGCCCGGGGAATCATGGCCCCATGGTCGGCACTGTGATTGCCAATGGTCACCAGTTCATGTTCTGCCAACTCCGCAATCTGGGACCAGCTCATATAACCCCGGGTGCCATCATCCAGAGCATCGGTGGTGACAAACAAGGTAAAGGGGATGCCCTTTTCCCGCAGCAAAGGCCATGCCTTGGTGTACACACTCTCGTAAGCGTCATCAAATGTCAGGGCCACGCGAAGCTGGTCGCTGTTCTGCTCCCCTTTGAGTGCGTCTCGGGTACCCTCTGTCAGGTGGACCACTTCCATGTCCAGCTCCGCAATCATGTCCAGCTGACCACGGAAAAGATCCGGGGAGGTGCTGGTGGAGGCGGGGGTATCGCTGGAAACATGGTGATAAGCCAGAATGACCAGATCGGCACTGGCTTTAACGGGCAGCGCCAATAGCACAATCGCCATCCCCAGCAGAGGAAGCCGTAAGTGTCGGGAAACCGGGGCGGGGTGTTGCATGCAATGCTCCTTGTTGTGGGCGAGGATTCACGGGTTATGGGGTGAGTCTAGCAGTGCCGCTAACGAAAGTAGTGCCTGACTACCGCCATGGCCTCATTCAGGGACTGCAGTTGTTGGGTACTGCCGCCGCGGTCAGGGTGGTGGCGCATGGCCAGTCGCCGGAACTGACCACGAACAATGGCTAAGCTTGGGGGCGGGCAGTCCACAGCCAGAGTTGCACAGGCACTCTCTAGCGCTTCATTGCCAGGAGGTTGCACACCACGCCAGAAGTTATCCACCATTCCTTCAATGCTTTCCTGGGAGAGATTCAGATTGTCCAGATCCAGGTAGAACGCAGCCAGGGCATCATGGCTGTCGAGTTGTTGACCCCGGGGCTGGATTAGCGGGCGAAGCTGGATATGCAGGGGGCCGATTTCCAGGGTTTCAAGACCCTCCTGGTGCAGCTCGTGACGCCAATGATGGAGCACATGAAATACCAGGAAGTGGGGGGGGTACAGTGCGGTGGGGGAGCTGAAATCCACCGGGTCGAGGACTTGCCAGGGAGGTGACTGCAGGGTCTTCAGCAGGGCCATCTCACTTAGCCCCTGGGAGGCGGTTCGCACCACACTGACAACAGCCTCTTTGAGCATTGCCAGGGCAAGTTCATGCTTTGAGGGGGCCGGAAGGGGTAGGGAGAAATCAGTCATGGCCCCAATATGCCGACTTTAGGGGCTGGCTGCAACTGAGTCACGAAGCCGTCCCGTGCCCCCTATAAAGAGGTCAGTGGCAAAAGCTGCGGCCTCTTCAGCAACCTGTTGGGCCTTGATATCGCTGGCTCCCGAGGCTTTACCCGCAACCTGCAGGGAAAGCTCATAGGCTACGCCAAAAAAAGCTGCGGCCAGGTAATCGCCATTCATGCCGGAAAACAGCCCCCGCTCACTGGCAGCACTCAGGTCTTCCCGCAGCGTTGTCATTGCCTGGCCCAGTAGCCCGCCGCCAAACAGCTGCCGCATGGCCCGCTGGTTACGGTGAGCCAGCTCGTAAATCAATGGGTCCCGGGCAGTGGCCAAAAACAGAGCCAGGTAAGTCTGGTACACAAAGGTCTGTTCATCCGGGGAGGTTTCCCGTAATTGGCCCAGGCGCTGGTTCAGGTCATCCATGAAATCCCTGAGCAGGCTGGCAAACAGGTCTCGTTTGTCGTCAAAGTAATTATAAAAAGTACCTGCGGCCAGGTCAGTGCGCCCCACAATGTCTCTGATGGTGCTGCGCTCATAGCCCAGGTCCCGGAAACAGTCCCGGGCGGCATTAAGAATCGCGGCCCGGTTTGCAGCCCGCTTGCGTTCTCTTTTGCCACTTCTCGCTGTGTTCATAATGCTTCTGCTTCCCTGATGGCCTGCTGGGGTCTCCCGGAAAGACCCCCTCCATGCTGTCTGGATTTAGCAAAGCGCTTTAGTCACCACCCGACACCACACCCTGTGTTGATTATCTCTCTGGCCGGTTGCCTGTTAAGGGGTTTGCAGGAGTGACTGTGTCCTCAGGGTCAGTTGCGCTATAATTGCGCCGCACCATTTTCAGACAACGGACCCTGCTATGTCGCCTCACTCTATTGGTACCGGTAATTCGGCTTCCCTTCACAGGGATTCCAGCCATTCCGCATCCAGTCAGCCGGTGGCACCCAAAGGTGCCGATGCTGAGTCTCCGGCAGTTACTGCCGTGGCTCAATTACAGCGCCTGCGCAAGCGGCTGCGCCATGATACCGGCCGAGCCATCGCCGATTTCAGCATGATCGAAGACGGTGACAAGGTCATGTGCTGCCTCAGTGGCGGCAAAGACTCTTACACCATGCTGGACATGCTCAAGCAGTTGCAGGCCAAGGCACCTATTCGTTTTGAACTGATTGCCGTGAATCTGGATCAGAAACAACCGGGTTACCCGGAACAGGTGCTGCCGGATTTCATGGCGCAACAAGGTGTCGAATTTCATGTAATTGAAAAAGATACCTACAGCATTGTTACGGATAAGGTGCCGGAAGGAAAAACCACTTGTGGGCTCTGCTCCAGACTCCGCCGGGGTATATTGTACAATTTTGCAGCAGAACAGGGTGTGACTAAAATCGCGCTGGGCCATCATAGGGATGATATTCTGGAAACCCTGTTTCTGAATATGTTCCATGGAGGCACCCTTAAGGCAATGCCACCGCGCCTGGCCAGCGATGATGGCCGCAACACGGTTATCCGGCCCCTGGCGTACTGCCGGGAAGCGGATATAGCCGCCTATGCCCAGCTGCGGGAATTTCCCATCATTCCCTGCAACCTTTGTGGCTCCCAGGAAAACCTGCAACGGCAAATGATCAAGGACATGTGCCAGGACTGGAACCGGCGCTTCCCGGGGCGTCTGGAGAACATGTTCCGGGCACTGCAGAACGTGGTGCCTTCCCACCTGGCGGATCCGCGCCTGCATGACTTCACCGGCACTGGGGCAGCGCCCCTGCAAGAAACGCTACCGACACCGTCCTATGGTCGGGTGGATATTACCAATCTCTGACGCTCC
This sequence comes from Halomonadaceae bacterium, assembly GCA_007692645.1. Classification (GTDB taxonomy): domain Bacteria; phylum Pseudomonadota; class Gammaproteobacteria; order Pseudomonadales; family Oleiphilaceae; genus REBR01. The sequence goes on from REBR01000244.1 coordinate 5,958, forward strand.
GGCAGACAGGCCACTGAAGACGCTGCTCACAGGCCCACAGGGCCCGCTGTTGGTGTTGGCCCATGGGGCAGGTGCAGGCATGGACTCATCGGCCATGTGGTTGCTGACGCAAGCCCTGAACAACGCCGGCATACAGGTCCTGCGCTTTGAGTTTCCTTACATGACCCGCAGTCGTGAGAGCGGCACTCGCCGCCCTCCTGACCGGGCGCCGGTGCTAATGGCCAGCTGGCATCAGGCCCTGCAGGTGGCCAGAGCACTGTCCCCGACCCCCGGGAAAATTTTTGTGGGTGGAAAGTCCATGGGAGGTCGCATGGCCAGCCACTTACTGGCTCAGCAGCCGGTGCCAGCTGATCTTGCGGGAGGGCTGTGTTTTGGCTACCCCTTCCACCCCCCGGACAAGCCCGACCGTTGGCGCACCGAGCATTTCAGTGAGTTGCAGCGCCCCTTATGGATCGCCCAGGGTGAGCGCGATCCCTTTGGTCGCCGTCAGGAAGTGATGGCCAGGGGGCTGGCGTATAAACAGCTTCGGCTTTACTGGGCCACGGATGCCGACCACGACCTGGTGCCTGCTAAACGCAGTGGGCTGACCGGTGCCCAGGTGCTGGCAGACATAGCCGCTCAGGCCAGACTTTTTATGGGAGTAACCCAATGACTACGGGCACACAGGGAATGATTGGTGCACTTTGCCGCGCCGGCTTTGAAAGCGAGTGCGGGCAGGAGCTGGTGGCGGTGGCTGCGCAGCAGGGGTTGTTCGGTTATTTTCAGGCCCGTAAAGGCAGTGGCTGGGTCCTGCTGATGCTGCCAGATCCTGCTCAGGCAGAGACACTCATGAGCCGTTGTAACTGGCAGCAACTGGTGTTTGCCCGGGAGTGGCTGCTGGGGCTGGCCCAGGTACCGCTGCCGGAACGGGACCGGGTATCGGCGGTGCTGGAGGCGTTAACCGCAGAGGGGTATACCGGGCCTTACAGTCGCCTGGAAGTTCAGGTTCCGGACAGTGATCTGGTCAGTAGTGATGTGCAGCAGTTTGCCCGTAAGTGGACCGCTCCCTTATCCCGGGCACTGCGGGAGGAGGGTTGGTTAAGTGCCGACGCAACAGCGCCCCGTCTGGATCTGGTGCTGGCGGATTTTGACCAGGTGTTTATCGGCTTGAGTTTCCCCGGTAACCGCGCGCCTTTTCTGGGAGGTATACCCCGCCTACGCATGCCCGCGGCGGCCCCCAGCCGCTCCACCCTGAAATTGGAGGAGGCCTGGAAGCTGTTTATCCCCACTGAGCAGTGGTACGAGACCCTTGGCGGCGGCGTTCAGGCAGTGGATCTGGGGGCCGCCCCCGGGGGCTGGACCTGGCAACTGGTGAAGCAGGGAATGCAGGTGCATGCAGTGGATAATGGCCCTATGGATCAGGCCCTGATGGACTCCGGTCAGGTAACCCATGTGCAGGAAGACGCTTTTAGCTGGCGACCCAAGCGGAGAGTGAGTTGGCTGGTGTGTGATATTGCCGACAAGCCAGGACGGGTAACCACCTTGATGGGTGACTGGTTGACCCAGCGCCAGTGTCGCCACTGTGTGTTTAACCTCAAGCTCCCCATGAAACAGCGCTGGGACACATGGCAGGACTGTCGGGATCAGCTGGAGGGTCGCCTGCAGCAGGCCGGGCTAAAGTACCGGTTACAGGCGCGGCACCTTTACCATGACCGGGAGGAGATTACCTGTTATGTGCAGCTGCTGGACTGATTAGGTTGCCTGGCAGCCCCTGTTGGCGCTGATCGGTTTCAGGGACGAGGCGGGTGGTCAGCATGTTCCAGTACCATAATCCGCTCCTGGCCATCCAGCATGGGTGCCAGGTCCGCCATCATGGCCCGTCGCTGGGGTGATTGATACCAGCGATACCAGTCCGCCACTGAGCGCCAACTGGACAGGATAACCCGGTGATTGGCGTTATTGGCCCCTTTCAGGGATTCACCGGAAATAAAACCGGGTACTTCCACTGCCTGTTGCAGAACCGAGCGAGCCCGCTGCTCATAAATGCCTTCCAGGGTTTCGGCGATCTGGCGTTCAATAATCACTCGGATCATTAGTTGGTTCCTATCCTGTCATTCTGCTGTCGATACTCATCATGGTAATATACCCCCCCGGTTTTCGCACCCCCAATGGAGATTCTGTCCCAGTGGATAACATCACAATCCTGGATACCACCGGTCTTTACTGCCCCGAGCCGGTAATGCTGCTCCACAACCGTATTGTTGATGTGGCGGTGGGTGATTGCCTGCGGGTGATTGCCACAGACCCGTCTACCCAGCGGGACATTCCACGGTTCTGCCAGTTTCTGGGCCATGAGCTGGTATCAGAACAGGTCAATGAGAGCACCTTTGAATACCTGATCCGGCGCGTGGAACAAGGCTGATGAACCACTAGTGTCCCGTCCGGTTAACGAATCAACCGGACGGGACACTAGCCCCTGGCCCGCATATTTAACAGACCGGCAAACACAATCAATGCCCCTCCCAGGGCCTGGTTGAGTGACAATGGTTCAGCGAAAAACAACCACCCCAACAGCACCGCAAACAGTACCGAACTGTAGGTGAACTGACCGATGGCACCGGCAGGAGCAATGCGATAAGCGGTGGTAATCAGCAATTGTGCGGCGGTGGCAGTGGCGGCCATGGCCAGAAGCAGCAACCATTGCAGCGCTGTTGGCCATTGCCAGTTGAGCAGCGCAGCGGGGGCTGAAACGGCACTGGCAATCAGGGCAAAGTACAGCACAATCCGTGGACTGGGTTCACTGACCCCCATGCGCCGGATAGTGACTTTGGCGGTGGCTCCCAGCACAGCCCCGGAGACCCCCGCCAGCACGAAAAACAGATCCTCCACCGAGGCCTGCCCAGGCTGAAGCAATACCATAACCCCACAGAAACCCAGGGCAATGGCGATCACAGTGACCATGGCTGTGCGCTCACCCAACCAGAAAAAGGCAATCAGGGGAATAAAAAAGGGGGCGGTGAGTTTCAGTAGTACCGCATCCGTCAGAGGCAGTTTGCCAAGGCTGAAAAAATAACAGTACATGGCGCTGACGCCGATCACCCCCCGCATCAGGTGAAAGCGCAGGTGCGGGGTAATCAGGTAACGGGGGCCTTCGCGGATCAGCAATATAGGCAGCAGAATTCCCAGCCCCAGCAGATTACGCCCGAACACAATCATGCTATTGCCCAGGTCCGGAGACAGGTATTTGATCAGGGCGCCCATCACTGCCAACAGCAGTTCGCCGCCAATCACACACAGGGCACCCAGCCGCAGGGCGCGGCTGGCGGGATTAGTCACCTACAACAGAACCTGGCGGTTGACCTGGTCCATATGACTGCCGAACTGGCGGCGGTTCATTTCACCCACCACCCGCAGTTCCCGCTGTTCTTCCCCGGTGCCGGTGAAAAACAGCAGTGAGGGGGGGCCGAACAGGCCGTAGTGGTCCAACAGTTCCCGCTGGGCCCGGGTGTTGCCGGTGACGTCCAGTTGCAGGCGGGTATAGGGGGCCATCTGTTGCGCCACATCCGGGTCAGAGAACACTCGTCGCTCCATGATTTTGCAGCTGATACACCAGTCTGCGTACAGATCCAGAATCACCGGCTGGCCCTGTTCCCGGGCCTGGTTCAGGCGGGACTCCAGGGTAGCCACATCCTGAATACGCTCGAAGGTGGCCATTTCCTGATTACGGCTTTCACCCCCTGTCATAAAGGGGGTCAGTGGCCGGGTGGGGTCATTGCCACCGGCCAGGGCGCCGGCCAGCAACATCATGGCGCCGGCAAACAGCAGCAGGCCGAAGCCTTTGCGGGTGCGGGGCCAGCCACTGCCCATGGGTTCGAAGGCCCCCAGCTGGACACCCACCACTGCCAGCAGAGCGGCCCACAGTGCCAGGGCCAGGGGGCCGGGCAGGACGCGCTCCAGCAGCCAGATGGCCACTGCCAGCATCAG
>REBR01000105.1 GCA_007692645.1 Halomonadaceae bacterium
GGGCCGTCCCGGTTGTACAGGTCTTTGCGCAGTTGCAGCTGACCCTGTTCATCTGCCCAGGCAGTCCAGTACTGAATATGCACCGGCACCGGGTGGCGCAGGTTGACCGCCCGGGTGCGGCCGCTGGCCACCAGATCATCAATGCGCGGGCGGGTCCAGTCTGAATCCCCGGCCAGTAAGGCCTGGGCCAGATCCATGGGGTTTTCTATCCGGACACAGCCGGAGCTGAAAGCACGGTCTGCCTGGCGGAACAGGTCGCGGCTGGGGGTATCATGCAGATAGACGTTAAAGCGGTTAGGGAACATGAATTTCACCTGGCCCAGGGCATTGCTGGGGCCAGGTTGCTGAACCAGGCGGTAAGGGAAATTGCGGGCAGTGAGGGACTGCCAGTCAACGCTGTGGGGGTCCACGGTTTCCCGTCCGGCACCCCAGCCGTTATAGACCTTAAAGCCAAGACGTTGCAGGTAATCCGGATCTTTGCGAATCTGCGGCAACTGATCCCTTACCGCCAGGGAGGGGGGCACCGTCCAGGTGGGGCTGAATTCCAGGTAGCGTATGTGGTCACTGAAGACCGGGGTGCGCCGGTAATCCCGCCCGACAATGACCCGCTGCTCCATGACCTGGGCGCCATTTTCAATATACTGCAGCCTGAAGCCGGCAATGTTCACCAGCACATAGCGATCCCCCAGGTGCCGGGGCAGCCAGCGCCAGCGCTCAAGATTCACATCCAGTTGATGCACACGCTGAAACGGCGTCACATTCAGTGCCGCCAGGGTGGCGGGACCAATAATGCCATCTGCCTCTAGCCCATGGCGGGCCTGGAAGCGAGCCAGGGCAGCTGCCAGCTGTTGATCGTAGGTTGACGAGGACTGGCTGGCTTCACTGTCTACGTCATCGCGAGCCAGATCTTCCAGCAGTATCAGTCGATGCCGCAGAGCTGGCATCAGCTCCGACTCCTGCCCCGGGCGGACCAGGGTGCTGCTGCGCAGGTTAGGCCAGGGTTCACTGGTGAGCCGGGCCATGTGCTGGCGCGCCTGCTTAAGGGCCCGGAACTCCGGGTGAACCGGGCTCAGTGCCGCCAGGTGGTTACCCACTGACTGCTCTGCCAGGGCACTGGCCAGCAGGTGCTCAAGATCCTCTCCATGGCGCTGGGCATGCCATTCCGGATCAATGGTTTCCGGGTTGACCTTACCCTCAGACAGGTGGGCGGCCAGCAGGATAAACCCGTCAGACAGCAGCAGCTCCAGATCCACCTGGGCCCGCTCTGACATGGCCAGGGTTTCCGTGGCCATGCGCGCCCGCAGCAGCGGGTAATGGTAGTCGACTGGCATCAGGCCCTGCTCCACGGCTTTTACCATGGCGTCCAGCAGTTCCTGAGCCTGATCGCTCAGGCGGCCCTGTTGCCACCAGGCCAGCTTAAAGCCATTGGCCCGGTAAAACCGCTGCAGGGGTTCAGTGGCGGCAAGGGGCTGATCTGCTGCCATCAGGGGAAAACCGGAATCCAGGGCATCAAAACGCAGCCGCAGGTCTTCACTGGCCATACTGCTCAGGGGCAGTAGCAGGCACAACAATAGCAGGCTAACAGGGCCCAAACGGTCAGGGTATGTCATATCAATCCTCAGGGAAAAGACGCACAAGGCAGCGTCCCCCTGCACTATAGGTAGGGGGTGAGTACACCGCAACTCAGTAGATATACAGTTGTTTGATTGCGCTTATAAGGTAAGTCCCGCATCCGTATTGCCAACCCCCTGACGGAAGGGCAGTCCAGCTTCCGCTTGCTGGGCATAAGCTTCTATCCCCTGGGACTCCCGCTGGCAGAAGTCGGCTACCGCATGGCGAAAACCCGGGTGTGCCACCCAATGGTATGAGCGAAACAGCCTGGGCTCAAAGCCCCGGCGCAATTTGTGTTCCCCCTGGGCGCCGGCATCAAAGCTCTTCAGCCCCCGGGCAATGCACAGGTCGATGCCCTGGTAGTAACAGGCTTCAAAGTGCAGGTGGTCGAATTCTTCCAGGCAACCCCAGTAGCGGCCATACAGGGTCTGCTCATCATGGAGGAACAAGGCCGCGGCACAGTACTGTCCAGCATGGCTGGCCATCACCAGGCTCAGATGCTGAGGCAGGTTCTGGTGTAAGTGCTGGAAAAAAGCCAGATTCAGGTAAGGGGCCTGGCCATGTTTACTGTAGGTGGCCTGGTAGAAAACGAAAAAGGCCTCCAGCGCCTCAGGGGTGATCGCCGTGCCACTGAGAGTGGTGAGTGTAATTTCCTGTTGCGCTACCTGGCGCCGTTCCTTGCGGATCTGTTTGCGTTTGCGGGCGGTCAGGGTAGCGAGAAAATCCTCAAAATCCCCGTATTGCCGGTTATGCCAATGGAACTGGCAATTGAGACGGGTCATCAGGGCGGGGTGATCCTCCACTGCCGCAATGGTGGCCGAGTCCGGAAACAACAGGTGCCAGGAGGAGGCGCCAGTGGTGGCTGCCCGGGCCAGAATGTCAGCACAGGCAGTAGCTCCCAGAGCGGGGCCATCCGCATCCGCCGCCATCAGTAACCGGGGCCCTGCAGAGGGGGTGAAAGGAACGGCAGTGAGCAGCTTGGGGTAGTAGTTCAGGCCATGCTCAGCCCAGGCCTGAGCCCAGGCCCAGTCAAATACATACTCACCGTAGGAATGCCCCTTGAGGTAACAGGGCATGGCCGCCTGCAGCCTGCCGTCACGGTGGTACTGTACCCAGTGCTGGGGTGCCCAGCCGGAGCGGGCAGTGGTGCAGCCGGTTTTTTCCAGGCCGTAAAGAAAGGCATGGCTTAAAAAGGGGTTGTCACAGCCCCGTAGCTGATCCCATTCACCGGGGTCTACTTCGGCCAGACTCTGAATAAAAGGCATGTACTCACCAGAACAGCAGCAGGGCTGCCGCCAGGGCCCAGACATAGAAGGCGAACACTTTCAGCTGGGCTTTGTAGAGCAGGGTAATCACCAGCTTTAAAGCTACGATGCCAACCAGGGCTGAGACCACAAATACCACAATAAGCGCCGTCAGGCCGATCTGGTCCAGCCACTGGCCGGCCCGGTAAAGCTCAATGCCATATACCAGACTGATGGCGCAGATGGTGGGAATAGCCAGAAAGAATGAGTACTGGGCCACCCAGCGGCGCTTGAGGCCGGTGAACAGCCCCGCTGTCATGGTCATGGCGCTGCGGGAGATGCCCGGGGCAAAGGCAATGGCCTGGGCCAGGCCGATAAAACCCGCGGTCTTCCAGCCGATATCCCGCAGCCGCTCGGTGCGCCGGGGCAGTTTGTCGCTCCAGTACAGCAGAATGCCGGTGATGGTCAGGGTAATGGCAATGGTGCCGGTGCGGGCAAAGATATCTTCCGCAAAAGCCCGCAGTGACAGCCCCACCAGACCGGTAATCAGCACCGAGAACATCCCCAGCCAGAACAGCTTCCACCAAAGCCCTTCCCGCACTTTGGAGGGGCCGGTGACGGAGCGCAGCACATTCAGGGTAAATACCGACAGGCTGGACCAGAACACCACGGCAATGGACACCAGGGTGCCCAGGTGCGCCACCAGATACACAAAGATCATTTCCGGGTGATCCGGGGGCAGCACTTCCGCCCCGGAGTTATTCAGCCAGTGCTGGGTCAGGGTCATGTGTGCCGTAGAACTCACCGGCAGGAACATAAACAGTCCCTGCACAAATCCCAGCAGCACTGCGCTCCATAGTGACATTGTCGATCCTTGAGGTTAGTCCCTGGTCAACCCGCCGCAGCCGTGGGCAGGGTCAGTACGGCAGAGGCGATGGCGAAATAAATCAGTATGCCTGCCACGTCGGCGATAAAGGTGACGATAGGGGCGCTGGCGGTAGCCGGGTCCATATTCAGGCGGTTCAGCAGGAAGGGCAGTGACATGCCAATCAGGCTGCCTGCCAGCACCACAATCACCATGGTGCTGGCGACCACAAAGGCCATTTCCGGCCCGCCCCGCCACAAGCCAATGCCGGCAACGGCGATGGCCATGGTGATGCCCAGTGCGGCACCAACACTGATTTCCCGTGCCAGCATGCGGGCCCAGTCTTTCATCACCACATCGCCGGTGGCGATGGCCCGCACCATCAGGGTGGCGGACTGGGCGCCGGTGTTACCGGCACTGGCGATCAACAGGGGCAGAAAGAAGACCAGGCCCACATGGGCGACAATGACATCTTCATACATGGCGATACCGGCGCCGGAGAAGACATTGGCAAACACCAGCAGTACCAGCCAGTAGACCCGTTTCTGGTAGAGAATTCTCAGGGTGACCTGGCTGACGCCACCGGACATAACCCCCACGTTGGCGCTCTTGTGGAAATCCTCGGTGGCTTCTTCTTCCTGCACGTCCATGGCGTCATCGTGGGTGACAATACCCACCATGGCATTATGGTCATCCAGTATCGGCACTGCCAGCAAGTCGTAGTCTGCTACCTTCTGAGCAGCTACTGACTGGGGTTCATCGGCGTTGACCGTGACCGGGTCCCGCTGCATCAGGTCTTCTACACGGTCATCGCCGTTGGCCACCACCAGGCCGCTGAGGCTGACGGTGCCCACCAGGTTACGGTCGCTGTCGAGCACATAGGCAATGTAGATGGTTTCCTTGTCCAGGGCCTGGGTGCGAAGCTTCTCAATGGCCTGGCGGGCGGTGAGGTGACTGGCCACGGTGGCATATTCGCTGGTCATGATGGCGCCGACCGTGCCTTCCGGGTAACTGGTCAGGCGCAGCAGATCTTCCCGCTCCGCTTTGGCCAGGGCCGGCATCAGAGTTTCCTGCATGTCTTCCGGCAGTTCCTGATACAGGTCGGCCCGGTCATCGGCGTTCATCTCTGTGAACAGCCGGGCCAGGGCGTGGCGGTCCAGGCGCCGTACCATGCTGAGCTGGTGAGACGGGGACAGGTAGGCCAGTACCCGGGACTGGTTTTTCAGGTCAAGCAGATCAAACAGGGGAAAGGCGTGCTCGGGTTCGAGCTCATCAATAACGGCACCCACTTCGGCGGGGTGGCGGCTATTGAGGAGCTCAAAGGCCTGGTCCATGTGGCTGTTGTCCAGCAGTTCCTGAATTTCACTCTGCAAATCCGTTGTTTCTGACATAACACGGTACCTCAGGGTTGGTTACTGGCTGCCTTGATCGGGGCCAGGTATTCCTCATCCAGCATGGCTTCAAAGGCAGTGGACAGGTGGGTGCGGAATTCCCCGCCACGGCGGTGGATCAGTAGTGCGGGAATGTCATGCTCTTCGGCATAGGCCAGGCTCTTCTCCAGTCCCATCACCATAAAGCTGGTGGCCAGGGTGTTGGCCTCGGTGTTACTGGGGGTGAAGACACTGGCCGACGCCAGCCGGTGGCTGATGGGTTCACCTGTGCGGGGGTCAATCAGGTGGGAATAGCGGCGGCCATCCTGCTGAAAGTAGTTGCGGTAGTCCCCGGAGGTGGCCAGAGAGCGGTCGTCCAGGGGCACTACAAACTGCGCCTGCTGCTGGCCGTCCTGGGGTACTTCAACCCCCACCTGCCAGGAACGTTCCGGGCTGCGGCGGCCTGCAGCGGTAATATCACCGCCGATATTGACCATAAAATCACTGATGCCCTGTTCTGTCAGATAATCCGCCACTTCATCAACCCCATGGCCTTTGGCAATACCGGAAACATCCACAAAAATGTCAGTCAGGCGCCGGGCCCGGTCATTGTCCGGGTCCAGCTCCAGGTTGTGGATGCCGGTAATTTCCAACCGCTGGCGAATCTCACTGTCACTGGGGCGTTCTTCGGGCCGGGCTTCGGGGCCGAAGGTCCACAGGTTTACCAGCCCGCCGATGGTGATATCGAAAGCACCATCGGTTTTTTCACCATAGCGCCGTGATTCCTCAAGTACCTGCAGCAGGGCCGGGGGCAGTTCCACCCATGAGCCGGGTTCGGCACGGTTAAGGCGGTTTAGATCGGAGTCGTCCCGGTAAGTGGACATCTGCTTATCCACCTGCTCCAGGACTGCCAGGAAACCCGCTTCCAGCCGGGAAGCCTCCCGATCACTGTACTCACCAACCAGGGTAACCTGATAAAAGGTGCCGAATATGCCCCCGTCGAAGCGCACTGCCGGTGGGGCTTCAGGGGGGCTGTCCCCACAGCCTGCCAGTAATAGCAGGACCAGCATGCCGATGAAAAGGCGACGAGAAACAAACCCGGAGACCCCGGGCGCTGTCATGGCTGGCAATGTCATGGAGGACCCCTGATTACGCGTCAAAATAGCGGTTGCGCAGTATAGCGTGCTTTTGTAACGACTTCAGCGTTGGCAGCAGAAAACCTGAGGTGCACGGCTGTTGGAGTCAATGTGGGAGCGGCTATAGCCGCGATCAGGCCGCTGATCATTGGAGCAGGGTAGGTGCCGTTTATGGACTGGGAAATGATCGCGGCTATAGCCGCTCCCACAGGGGGTGGTTCTCTCAGAGGGGGGCAACAAAAAGCCCCGCAATTGCGGGGCTTCGGGTAGTACCTTGGCTGAAACGCTGGGCGTATTAGCCTTCGTACTCTTCAATCAGTGCCGCAATCAGGTCAAGAATTTCCTGGCCTACGTCACCGGTATCTTCCAGGTAGATATTGCGCACATCACGGCTAGCTTCACGGAAGACATCCCGCTCTGCTTCAGTGAGCTCCACGTACTCTGTGCCACCGGCATCGAGAATGCGCTGCAGGCGTTCTTCGTTGTAGCGGATCTGTTCTTTATCGATCCATTCCACCATGTCGTCACGCACCTGATCGACCATGTCACGCTGCTCTTGGGGCAGGCGGTTGTACCAGCCATGACCGGCAACAACGGCGGCAATAAACTGCTCATGACGGGCAGATGTCAGTACATCCTGCTCTTCATAGAAGCTCATTTCCTCGATGGCGAAAATGGGGTTTACCTGACCGTCAATCTGCCCCAGCTGCAAGCCACTGTAGACTTCAGAATAAGGGGTGGGGGTCGGGTTGGCACCGTAAGCTTTATAGGATTCCACCAGAATCGGCGAGGTCATGGTGCGGATACGGAAATCCTTGAAGTCCTCCGGTGAGCGCAGCTCTTTGTTGCCGCTCCAGACCATCCAGCCTTCCTGAACCATGCTCAGCAAGTGCAGGTCTTCATCACTGAAGGGGCCGCTCAGCAGGCTGTGCAGACGTTCATCAGCCAGTACCTGGCGGTTCACTTCTTCATCTTCGGAGAGCAGGAAGTGCAGGGTAAATGCGCCTACCTCAGGGATGATGTCACCCAGGTGGCCGGCAGAGGCAAAGCCCAGCTCAATAGCCCCGTTTTGCAGCAATTCGGTGATCTGTGAAGAGGTGCCCAGGGAACCGTAAGGGTAAACTTCCACATTGATGTCGCCGTCAGACGCCTCAGCAATACGGCGCTTGAACTCCTGCGCATAGGCATCCTGTACGCTGCCATCCACCTCTTCCAGGGCAAAGCGCCAGGTGGTGGGTTCACGTGCAGCCGCCAGTTCTTCATCGGTCATGTCTGCGGTGTCTGGTGAATCACCGCAACCGGTCATACCCAGTGCGAATGCCATCGTCAGGCCCGACAGCCAGCGAGTTGATCTGGTCATTATTTTCTCCCTATGCATTATTAAAACCCCATTAAACATAACACAACTTTAACGGTTCAACAGGTTGTGCAACGATTCATTTACCAATTACGTCTTGACGCACTAGCGAGATTGCAGCATGAAACTATTTGCGCTGTACGGCAATGGGCCGCTATGGTTATTGGGTAATTTTCTCGGCACAACAGCCAAAATGCGGCCACTGGTCGTCAATACCCGTGGAAGACGGAGTTACGCATGACTGCAGAGAAACAGTCCCACAGCGGCCCCCGGTGGCAGTCTGTGCTTAAAGCCCCCTTTGAGTGGCTGGATACCGGTCTTGACTGGTTTGAGCGAAGCGCATTAATTGTTTGTATATTGGCGATGGCGACAGTCTCTGTAGCCAATGTGATGTCCCGCAATATTTTTGGCAGCAGCCTGCAATATGCCAATGACGTCGCTCAAATATTATTGGTAATAGTCACGTTTATGGGTATCGGCATCGGTGCCCGTCATGCCCGCCACATCCGCGTTTCTGCGGTTCACGATCTGCTTCCCAAAAAAGCCCAGAAAGTACTGCTGATTTTTGTCAGCTTCACTACTGCGGGGCTGCTGTTTATGCTTGCCAATTATGGCTGGGCTTATGCTACCGCGGCCCAGCGCAGTTGCCGGGTTTTGCCGGAGGCGGTCAGTCAGGTTCCCCTGGTAGGGGGCGTGCTATTGGTAGTGCTCCTGCTGGCTGTGGGTGGTCATTGTATCCGCCAGGGCCATGAACAATGGCTCAAGCGTAGCCTGGCCCTGCAGCCCATGGTCAGGCATCTGACCATGGCGGCGTTATTGGTGGTGGGCTTTATGCTTGCTGCCTGGCTGTTCGGACTCTTTGTAGAGTTGGTGGGTAACCGCACCGGCCGCTGCCGGGTAATGTCGTCTACCGGTTTTCCGGTATATATCACCTATATGATCGTGCCACTGGGCTTCCTGCTGGGGGGCATCCAGTTTTTTCTGGCGGGTGTGCGAAACCTGATCAGTGCTGATAACTACCTGTCCTGGTACAACAAGGATGAATATGACACTGCGGAAGAACTGGCTAAAGAGACCGGTCTGCCAGCTGGAGATCTGGACTTTGAAGATGCCGGCACGGATGCAGTGAAGAACGACAACGGAGGCAAAGACAATGGCTGATTTCTTTGAATGGCTGGGCCTGGCCTCCATGACCACCCCGGAAGTGGCGATGATTGCCGCCATCGTTATGATGGTGCTGCTGCTGATGGGCTACCCCATGATGGTTCCCCTGATCGTCGGGGCCATTATTCTGTTGTTCGCCAAATTCTCCGGTCTGAACCCTTCCAACTTTGTACAACAGATGATTGGCGGGGTGGAGCAGAGCGTGCTGGTGGCGGTGCCCATGTTCATATTGGCGGCGGACGTCATGATCAAGGGCCATACCGCCAATCGCCTGCTGGATCTGGTGGCCAAGTTTGTGGGCCATGTGCGGGGCGGTTTGCCGGTAACCACAGCGGTATCCTGTACCTTCTTTGGGGCCGTGTCCGGGTCGACCCAGGCCACAGTAGTGGCTATGGGTAAGCCGTTGCGGCCCAAGCTGATTGAAGCAGGTTACAGTGACCGTTTTTCCATGGCACTCATTATCAATGCCAGTGATATTGCTCTGCTGATACCCCCATCCATTGGCATGATTATCTATGGGGTTGCTTCCGGCACCTCCGTGGGTGATCTGTTTATCGCCGGCATTGGCCCGGGCATAATGATCCTGTGCCTGTTCTCCATCTACTGCTGGGCCATTTCTGTTTACCTGAAAATCCCGGTACTGCCCAAGGCCAGCTGGAAAGAGCGTGTCGGGGCCATGAAAAAAGCCTCACTGGCCACCGGTTTCCCGGTGATTATCATCGGTGGTATCTATACCGGCACCTTCAGCCCCACGGAAGCGGCTTCCATGGCAGTGGCCTATGCCCTGCTGCTGGAAATGGTGATTTACCGTGAGGTGAAACTCTCTGATCTGCCGGAAATTGCCCTGTCTACCGGCATGATTACCGCGGTGGTGTTTATTCTGGTGGCAGCCGGGATGGCTTTCTCCTGGATGATTTCCTTTGCCCAGATACCGGCTCTGCTGCTGGGTGACCTGTTGGCCAATGCCGCGGATAATCCATACCGGGTACTGATTATTATTGCCGTGGCCTACTTTATCGGCTGTATGTTCGTGGACCCGATTGTGGTGATTCTGGTGCTGACACCGATTTTCGCTCCGGCCATAGCCGCAGCGGGGCTGAATCCGGTGCACGTGGGAACCATCGTGGTGCTGCAGGCGGCCATAGGTTCGGCGACACCGCCCTTTGGTTGCGATATTTTCACGGCAGTGGCGATTTTCCGCCGGCCTTATCTGGAAGTGATTCGGGGCACACCGCCCTTTGTGATCATCTTGCTGTTCTCAACTGCCCTGCTGATCATGTTCCCTCAGATCGCCCTGTTTCTGCCGGAGCTGGCGAAGTAATTACCAGCCAACTGCGGTCGCCCGTTAATGACGAAGGGGTGGCCGCCATTTTCCCTGGCCTGGCGAAGGACCTCACAGGATGGATATAATCCAGAAGGGACTGAGTTCGCGGCAGAGGTTATAACCCCGGGAGTTCGGTTAAACTTTGTTGTCCAGGAGCCATGCCATGGAGTTACAGCGGCAGGATGTCAGCTTCAGGGTCGGTGGCAGTGATCTGGCTGGGTGGTGGTATCTGCCGGACAATCCGGTAGGCAGCCCTGCCCCCTGTATCATCATGGCCCACGGTCTTGGGGGCACCCGTGATGCCGGGCTGGAACCTTATGCCCAGGTGTTTGCCAGTGCCGGTTTCCCGGTACTGCTGTTTGATTACCGCTTTTTCGGCGCCAGTGGTGGCGAACCCCGCCAGTTAATTTCCGTACGCCACCAGTTGGCGGACTGGGCAGGGGCCATTGCCTGGGCCCGCAAGCAGCCGACGGTGGATCCCTCCCGGGTTGCCCTCTGGGGCAGTTCTTTCTCTGGGGGCCATGTGATTGTGGCAGCGGCCCGAGACCGTCATATCGCGGCGGTTTCAGCCCAGAACCCCATGACCAGCGGGCTGGCGGCAGTCACCAATATGGTGGGCTATGCCGGTGTAGGGGCGCTGTTGCGTTTAAGTGGCCTGGCACTGCGGGATCAGATACGGGGTCTTTCCGGGCGTAAGCCGCTTTATGCACCGATTGTGGCGGCTCCGGGGGAGACTGCCGCCATGTCCAGTGCGGATGCTGCAGCCGGTTACCAGGCTATCGCCCCGGCCAATTGGCGCAATGAGTTAACCGCCAGAATGGCCCTACATCTTCCTTTATATCGCCCGATACGTTACGCCCGCAGACTGAAATGTCCATTGTTGGTCATCGCCTGTATGGACGACACCGTGGCCCCGGCATTTTCCGCGGAAGCCACCGCTGCCCGGGCCGGGCTCAAGGCAGAGTTGAAGCGTTACGACGGTATGCGGCATTTCGATGTGTATGTGGGGGAGGGCTTTCGCCGTTCCTCTGAAGACCAGTTGGATTTTTTCCGCCGTTCCCTGGGCTCAGGCTCACCCTGAATGGCCACGAAAGATGATTGGTTTCTTTATATGGTACGCACCGCCAGTGGCGCTTTGTACACCGGGGTCAGTACCGATGTGCAGCGGCGCTTGCAGGAACATCGCAGCAGCCCCCGGGGGGCCAGGGCATTGCGTGGGCGTGGGCCCCTGAATCTGGTCTATACCCAGGCGGTGGCGAACCGGCAGCAGGCCCAGCAGCTGGAACACCGGGTTAAACAGCTGCCGAAACCCCGCAAGGAAGACCTGGTGGCAGGGCGGCTCAGCCTGACAGATCTCTGTGGTGGTGACCGGTAAAGTCTGTAAGATAGCCGGTGCATTGCCCAATGCTGCACCTCTGCCCAGGAGACACTGTGTACTGGACCTTCCCCAAAACACACTTGCCCAAGCTCGACTGGGAAAGGACACAGGCGGTGGCACACATGCCGCCCATGGATTTTACCGTTGCCGGACCCCGCTGTGCCGTTCATGACGCCTACTGCGCCTATTATGGTCTGGATGTGGACGTGGACCGCCCCCAGGTGGATTACCACCTGGGCTATCTTATTTGCGATACCTTCCGCCTGGCGACCCACTATTACCGCCAGCCCGGCAGCCGTGGCACGGCCTTTTTGCTGCACGGTTTTTTTGATCATGCGGGCTTATACAGCCGGCTGATTACCCACTGCCTGGATCAGCAACTGGATGTTCTGATTTTTGACTTACCAGGCCATGGACTTTCCAGTGGTGAACAGGCTTCAATACGCAGCTTTACCCAGTACCGCCGGGTGCTGGGGCAGGTAATGGACGCCAGCCGCCCCCACGTGAAGCAGCCCTGGGTAGCGGTGGGGCAAAGCACCGGGGGGGCGTTGCTCATTGATTACCTGTTGATGCACGGGCATGATCGCAGAAGTTCAGCATTTGCTGCTGTGGTGCTACTGGCACCGTTGATTCGGCCTGCGGGTTTTTCTTCGGTCAAGGTGCTGCACAGTGTGCTGAAGCCGTTTTTTCGCACCTGGAAGCGGGGCTTTGCCCTCAATAGCAGTGACCCGGCGTTTGTGCATTTCCAGCAATACCATGACCCCCTGCAGTCCCAGGTGCTCGCCGTGGAGTGGGTCTCAGCGCTGCGTAAATGGGTGAATCAGATCGAAGCCGCCGCTCCGGTGAAATTCCACCTGACGGTGATTCAGGGAGAACAGGACACCACCGTCGCCTGGCGGCATAATCTGCGGGTGCTGCGGCGTAAGTTTTCCTATGTACAGGTATTTCAGATTGCCCAGGGGCGTCACCATCTGGTGAACGAATCGGGCCCCATACTGGCGGCAGTATTTGATGCTGTGAACCAGGCTTTTGACAAGGTGTTACCCCCAGTGGAGACACCACAAGAACCAACCAGTGAGTAAGGAAACAACCATGAAAAAAATGATTCTGGTCGCCGCCATCAGCACCATGACGCTGGTGGGTTGCAGCACCACCAATCCTTATACCGATGAAGAAGAAACCTCCCGCAGCACCATCGGCGCGGCCATTGGCGCGGTAACCGGCGCTGCGGTGGGTGCCGCTACCTCCAGCCGGGGTGATCGGCGCAAAGGCATTCTGATTGGTGCCGCAGCAGGGGGTATTGCCGGCGCCGGAGTGGGTGTCTATATGGACCGGCAGGAAGAAGAGTTGCGCCAGCAACTGCGGGGTACCGGCGTCAGTGTCGCCCGGGAAGGGGATCAGATCCGTCTTGTTATGCCGGGTAATGTCACTTTTGCGGTGAACCAGGCCACTATTCAGCCGTCATTCCATGAAGTGCTGGGTTCCGTGGCCCTGGTACTGCAGGAATTTGAAGAAACCGCCATTTCCATCGGTGGCCACACTGACAGTACCGGGAGCCTGGAACTTAACCAGGGCCTGAGTGAGCGCCGGGCAGAATCAGTGGGTGATTTTCTGCGCCAGCAGGGGGTCAGCCGGGGCCGTTTGCATACCCGTGGCTATGGCCCCCGGGAGCCGATTGCCAGCAATGACACTGAGGCGGGTCGTCAGGCCAACCGCCGGGTGGAACTGCAGCTGATGCCGATGCAGTAAGCACTGTTTGTGGTTTGCTTTACCCGGTGCCTAGGGCGCGGGGTAAAGCAGCACTGCCATGGTTACCGTAGTAATGCCGCAGATGATATTCAGTGGTATCCCCGCCTTCATAAAGTCCATGAACTGAAACCCCCCCGGGCCATAGATCATCAGGTTGGTCTGATACCCCAATGGGGTGGAAAAGCTGGCGGAAGCCGCCATCATCAACGTCAGCACAAAAGGCTCCGGTGGCAGGCCGGCGGCATGGGTAATGGCTAGCACCACCGGCAGGGTTAGCAGTGCTGCGGCGTTATTGGTGATCATCTCGGTCATCAGGCTCACCAGCACATAGGTACCGATCAGCATCAGCAGGTAATCCCCCTGGGTCAGTGACAGCACCCCGGTGGCCAGCCAGGCGGCAGCACCGGTTTTGCCCAGGGCACTGCCCAGGGCAAAAGAGCAGGCGATGGTCAGCAGCACATGGCCATCGAGACTGCGCCGGGCCAGGTTCAGGGTGAGACAGCCGGTCACCAGCATCAGAATGGCCCCGGCCATAGAGGCATTGAGCATGGAGGTGGTTTCAGTGGCTGCCAGGCCAATCACTACCGCCAGAATCAGCCAGGCCCGCCAGGATTTGCTGTGGTCCGGGCGCTCTTCTTCAGTGTCATTAATCAGCAGGAAATCCCGGGAATACTTCTGTCGGGTCACAAAGGCGGGACGGGCTTCCAGCAGCAGGGTATCAGCAGGCTCCAGGCGGATATTGCCCAGGTTGCCCTGAATCCGGCGGCCATTGCGGGCAATGGCAAGTACCACGGCCCCGTATTTTTCCCGGAAACGGCTCTCCCGGATGGTGCTGCCCACTGACAGGCACTCAGGGGATACCACCGCTTCCACAATGCGCCGCTCCGGTGCCGCCTTGGCCAGCAGTGGCTGCTCGTCAGTGGAGGGCACCAGTCCATGGATCTGGCGCAGTTCAATAATGGCTTCCACATCCCCGGCAAACACCAGCCGGTCATTGCTGCGCAGGCGTTCTTCCGAGGGCACCGCGGTGACCAGACCGCTGTCCCGCTCGATTTCCACCAGGTAGAGTCCCTGCAGGTGCCGCAAGCCTGCATCCTGCACCGATTTACCCACCAGAGGACCGTCATTGGCCACCGCCATTTCCACGGTATATTCCCTGAAGTCACCGAAGACTTTCTTGCCATTGCCCTTGTGCCGGCGCAGGGCAATGGGCAGCCAGAACAGCAGGAACAGAATGCCCACCACTGCCACCGGCAGGCTGATCCAGGTGATATCAAACAGGCCGAAACTGCGGTTGCCGGTCATCTCCACATAGAGGCCGTTAACGATCAGGTTGGTGCTGGTGCCGATCAGGGTCAGGGTGCCACCCAAAATGGCGGCATAGCTGAGTGTCATCAGCAGCACTGGCAGAGGCAGGTTCATCTGCTTTGCCCAGCGGGCGATGGCAGGAATAAAGGTGGCCACCACCGGGGTATTGTTGAGAAATCCCGACAGCACCGCCACCGGACCAACAATCCGGGACTGTGCCTTACGGGCTCCGGTAGGGCGACCCAGCAGGTGTTTGATCACCCAGTCCAGGCCCCCGGTGTTTTTGATGCCGGCCGCAATGACATACATAAAGGCCACGGTCACCAGACCACTGTTGGAAAACCCGGACAGGGCCTCCTGGGAGGTGAGAATGCCGGTCAGGCTGAGAAACACCAGCGCCGTCAGCATCACCAGATCGGTGGCCAGGCGGGTGGTCATCAGGGTCAGCAGTACAGCGGCGGTAGTCAGAAGACTCGCCCAGCCCATCCAGTCCATCAGGAATTCTCTCGCAATTGCTCATTGAATGGGCGAGACCATAGCATTCGCTGGTTATTGCTGGAAATTATTAATTGTTATTTAGTTATAACAAAAAAGAACTTCAAGGATGAAGGAAAAGGGAGGAGGTGACGGGGAAAGGTGGTGAGCAGGCTCACCACCTCCAGGGATCAGGACTTGCGGTCGTTAAACCAGTCTTCGACTTGGCCGCGAAGCTCTTTAAAGCGTGATTCACCACTTTCTTTGAGTTCTTTCAGCTTGTCCCGGGCGCCGTCGATATCGTCCTGGAGCTTGCCGATACGCTCTTTGGTCTTGTCTTTCAGATCGTCTGTGGCTTTCTCGTTCTGGGCCTTGGCCTTGTGCTCATTAAACTGGGCCTTGAGGGTTTCTAACCGGGACTCCCAGCTATCTACCTGCTTTTCCAGCTTGTCGACAAGCGTGTCTTTCAGTGACATGGTAAATCCTTAGTGGTTATGAGTGACCTCGGCCCACCAATTTAGGTAGGCAGCCATCAAATTACGCCAATCCCCTCACAGTGGCAATGCCCTGATTGGCTGTTTAGAACAGCACCCGGCAGCGGATGGTGCCTTTCACAGACTTCAATTTTTTCAGGGCCAGTTCGCCATAGGCCTTATCCACATCCACCACCACATAGCCAATGTCTTCATTGGTGCGCAGGAACTGGCCGCAAATGTTGATGCCGTTTTCCGAGAACACCTTGTTGATCTCTGACATGACCCCGGGAATGTTCTCATGGATATGCAGTAAGCGGTGCTGTTCCGGGTGAGACGGCAGGGCGACTTCCGGGAAATTCACAGAAGAGACCGAGGTGCCGTTGTCGCTGTAGGTGGAGAGTTTTTCCGCCACTTCCAGGCCGATATTGGCCTGTGCCTCGGCGGTGCTGCCCCCCACGTGGGGGGTAAGAATGACGTTGTCGAATTCCCGCAACGGTGAGATAAACTCATCATCGTTGGATTTGGGCTCCACCGGGAACACGTCAATGGCGGCCCCCAGCAGCTTGCCGCCCCTCAGGGCGTCCGCCAGGGCGTCAATGTCCACCACGGTGCCGCGGGCCGCGTTGATGAGGATGCCGCCGGGCTTCATCTGCTCCAGCTGCTCCGCCCGGATCATGTTGCGGGTGGCCGCTACATCCGGTACGTGCAGGGTGACAATATCCGCCAGGCCCAGCAGCTCCTTGAGGGAACCCACCTGGGTGGCGTTACCCAGTGGCAGCTTGGACACCACATCGTAGAAGAACACGTTCATGCCCAGGGATTCCGCCAGCACGCTCAACTGGGTGCCGATGCTGCCGTAGCCCACAATGCCGAGCTTTTTGCCGCGGATCTCATAGCTGTCTTTGGCGCTCTTCATCCAGCCGCCCCGGTGGGCCACGGCGTTTTTCTCAGGGATGCCCCGTAACAGCAGAATCGCTTCTGCCAGCACCAGTTCCGCCACCGAACGGGTGTTGGAGTAGGGGGCATTGAACACTGCGATACCACGGCGGGTAGCAGCTTTCAGGTCCACCTGGTTGGTGCCAATGCAGAAACAGCCCACGGCTACCAGCTTACGGGCGGCCGCAAACACCGCCTCAGTGAGCTGGGTGCGGGAGCGGATGCCGATAAAATGGGCATCTTTTGCCTTCTCGATCAGCTCTGCCTCCCCCAGGGAGTGGGTCAGATACTCAATATTGCTATATCCGGCCGCATTGAGCGTATCAACGGCAGAGTGATGTACGCCTTCCAGCAGCAGAATGCGGATTTTGCTTTTATCGAGAGAAGTCTTGGCCATGGGGTCTGGTGTCCACTTGATTCTGGGGGTCGTTAGATTCCGTAACAGGGCGCTGCCCGGTAAACGGGGCGCTATGATACCATACTGAGCCCGTTGCATAAGCGTTGGATTGCCGACAAATGAGGACATACCCCGTCATGAATGCTCCCGCACAACCCCTGGATCTGGATTTATTGGCCGCACAGCTCACCGAAGGCGGTAAGTTACTCACCGCCCCGGAAGATCTGGCGGAGTACGGCCGTGACTGGACCCGCATTCATGAGCCCCGGCCAGTGGCCATTGCCTTACCGAAAACCACCGCGGAGGTGCAGGCCCTGGTGCGCTTTGCCAACCAGCACAAGCTGGCCCTGGTGCCTTCTGGAGGGCGAACCGGGTTAAGTGCCGGTGCTGTGGCCGCTAACGGCGAGCTGGTGGTGTCGTTTGAGCGCATGAATCGGATCCTCGACTTCAGCGCCAGTGACCGCCTGGTCCATTGCCAGGCCGGTGTGGTTACCCAGCAACTGCAGGAATTTGCCGAGGAGCAGGGCCTCTATTACCCGGTGGATTTCGCCTCAGCCGGCTCCAGCCAGATTGGCGGCAACCTGGGTACTAATGCCGGGGGCATCAAAGTCATCCGTTACGGCATGAGCCGTGACTGGGTAGCGGGTTTGACCGTGGTAACCGGTAACGGCGATATTCTCGATCTGAACCGGGATCTTGCCAAAAACAACACAGGCTATGACCTGCGCCATCTGTTTATTGGCGCCGAAGGCACCCTGGGCTTTATCACCGAGGCCACCATGAAACTGGCCCGCAAGCCGGATAACCTGACGGTACTGGTGCTGGGCCTGGCGGATCTGAGCAACACCATGGATGTGCTGCGCACCTTCCAGGACAGCCTCGATCTCACCGCTTACGAATTTTTCTCCCATGAAGCCATGGAGTTTGTGCTGGCCCATGGTGATGTGCCCAAGCCTTTTGATACCGCCGCCCCTTACTATGCCCTGATCGAATTCGAGGCGATTTCAGAGGGGGTGCTTGAAGAGGCCATGGCCCGCTTCGAACACTGCATGGATTCCGGCTGGATCGTGGATGGGGTGATCAGCCAGAGCGAGACCCAGGCGAAGAACCTGTGGCAGTTACGGGAGCGCATCTCCGAGTCCATTGCCCCCAGGACCCCTTACAAGAACGACTTATCCGTTCGAGTCTCCCGGGTACCGGCGTTTTTGCGGGAAATCGACAATGTAGTGCGGGAGCATTATCCGGATTTTGAGATTATCTGGTTCGGCCACATCGGTGACGGCAACCTGCACCTGAATATCCTCAAGCCTGAAGATATGGAGAAAGGGGAGTTCTTTGAGCGCTGCAAGGCGGTGAATGTGTGGGTCTTTGATATTGTCCAGCGCCACCACGGCAGTGTGTCTGCGGAACATGGTGTGGGCATGGTGAAAAAGGATTACCTCAGTTACAGCCGCAGCGCCGAAGAGATTAATATGATGCGGGGCATCAAGCGGGTGTTTGACCCCAATGGCATTATGAACCCCGGCAAGATTTTCGACCTGTAGTCAGACAGTGCCGGTGGCTGCCTCAACCAAGGGCGGCTACCGGCAACTCCACATAATGGGCCAGGTCTTTACGGAAATCCGCCTGCACCCCCAGCCGCTTCATCATCCAGTAGTGTCCCACCACCATCCGGTCAATCAGCAGGCTCTCAACCGGCGGCTTGAAGGAACTCAGGTTCTGGAACACCGTGCGTGACTGGGCGGCTGCCTGCTTGTGGATATCCGCCGGGCCAAAATCAAAAGGCTGGTTGGCGGCCTGAAACGGCTGCACCAGAATGCTGCGCCACAGGGCATAATATTCCGGGGGCAGGGCGGGCTGGTCTTCCACCCGGGCGCCCAGGGTAATCAGGTGGTGATCCAGGGCGATATAGTCTTCCTGCAGTGCTGCCCGCAGGGCGTTGCGGTAAGAGGCCACCACAAAGGGCCGCAGTTTCTTCACACAGCCAAAGTCATACAGAATCACGGTGCCATCCGGGCGATAGGCAAAATTTCCCGGGTGCGGGTCGCCGTGTATGCACTGGTGTACAAACAGCTGATCTGCCAGAGCCCGGAAAATGTTCTGGCCGATGGCGTTGATAGTGTCCTGGGAATATCGCTCCGGGGTCACCTCACTGATATGGTCACCGGTAACTTTTTCCATGGTCAGTACCCGGCGGGCGGAAAATTCCGGCACCAGGGCGGGTACCAGCAGCTTATCGTCGTTGCTGTGCATCAGCCGGAACAACTCCATGTTGCGGCCTTCATTCTCGTAATCCAGTTCTTCATGGAGCCGGTCGCGGATTTCCCCGAACAGGGCGTCCACACTCTCCCGGGACATTTTCAGCAGCCCCGCCAGACGCAATGCGGTGCGCAGCTGGCGCAGGTCCGAGTCGCAGGACTCATCCACCCCCGGGTACTGCACCTTGATCACCACCTCTCGGCCATCGTGCAGCACCCCTTCATGGACCTGGCCAATGGAGGCCGCCGCATAGGGGGTCTCGCTCAGGCTGGCAAAGACCTCAGCCACCGGCTTGCCCAGCTCCGACTCAATCTGCTGGCAGATAATGTCAAAGGGCATAGCGGGGGCTTCTTTCTGCAGGCTCTGCAGTGCCTCGGAGAACTCCGCCGGCAAAAAATCCTGGGTCTGGGAGACGATCTGGCCCACTTTCATCACGGCACCTTTCAAGTCCCCCAGGGTGCTGGCGATGTCCTCGGCCATACGGGTGTAGTTACTGCGCCGCTGTGCCTCGTCAGTTTCACTGAACCAACCCCTGGCCTGCTGACCCGCGTAGCGGGTAGCCACAGAGGCGGTCATGCCGGCCAGGCGGAAAAACCGCCCGGTGCGGGTTGTTACCGGTTTCTTACTCATACCCTTCCTGCGTGGTTGTCCGGCGCTGGCCCCTGGGCCACATGGGTGCTCTCAAGCAGATGGTCCGCCAGGCTCAGCACAATCTGCTGCCCCTGATACAGCGGCCCCACCCCTGCCGGGGTGCCCGTGAGAACCACATCCCCCGGACACAAAGTGAAATGCTGACTCATATACGACAACAGACCGGGGATGGCTTGCAACAGGTCTGCGGTGTCGCCCTGTTGGCGCAGTTCACCGTCGATGGTGGCGGTGAACTGAAAGCGGCTGTCTGCCGCCAGGCCCCGCACCGGCACAAAGGACGAGAGCGGACAGGCGCCATCAAATCCTTTGGCCAGTTCCCAGGGGTGACCTTTATCCTTGAGCTGCTGCTGCAGGTCCCGCAGGGTCAGGTCCAGGGCCAGACCCACGCCCACTACCGCCTCCAGAGCACTGCCGGCATCCGCCTTTGAGACAGTGTCGCCGATCAGCAGTGTCAGTTCTGTTTCAAAATGCACCGGTCCACGGTCATTGGGTAAACACAGGGGCTGAGTCAGCTCACAGACCGCGCTGGCAGGCTTGATAAACAGCAGGGGCTGATCCGGCACCGGATTGTTCAGTTCCCGGGCATGGGCGGCATAGTTGCGCCCGACGCACACCACTTTGCTGACCGGGTGGCTGAACGCGGTAGCGTTAGTAAAGCGGGCATGGAACATGGGCAAGGCTCCTGGCTCAGGCAAGTGGATTCTGGCGGAGATTATGCTAGCACGTAAATGGGTCGTTCAGTGGTGCCTATGGGGTTTCTGACAAAGCGGCAAGGGGGCGGCGGGGTTGAGCGGATCTCCAATGGCTTCTCTCATTCCTGCCTTTGCAGGTACACTCTGGCAAACTCCCGCAAGCGCGGGGTGCCCACTGACCGACCGCATCAGGAGCTTTCTGTTGTCTGACAACCTTGCCCCCCAGTACACCGATGGCCAGCGCCGTCTGTTTGTGTTTGCCCTGGTTACGGTATCAGCCCTGTTGATACTGGGAGCGCAGTTCTGGCTGTTTCCCCAGTTACAGGGGTTTTCCGCCGTGGCCCATTGTTATGACTTCTTTGGTGTCAGTGGTCCGGCGGCGTTGCTTTATGGGATTTTATCCGGGCTGCCGCTGTTGCTGGCATTGACCCTGGGGAGCTGGTTCAGCTGGCGGGGACTGCGCATTTCCCGGGCCCGGCAATCACCGCTGCCCGGGGAAAAAGTGTTTCAGAGCCGGCCCTACGTCACTGGCGACAAGGCGGCAAAAATCGGCGTACTGCACCATCTGCCCATGGTGCTGTTGCTGGCCTTTGCCCTGTGGGGGGCGGTGCAGGCCCAGGGCATTCTGGCGGGCACCAGCCCACTGAATGTGGATTACAGTCTGTGTTCATCCTGAGCCATTTCAGGGTCCCGCTGCAGGCGGATGTCGTACTTCACCGCCAGTAGCCGCACCACCACAATAAACGTCATGCCGGTTGCCATGGCCAGAGTCTGGCTGCCGGTCCACCACTCCATAAAGAAATACAGCCAGCAGCCGGCAAAGGCCACAGACGCATAGATCTGATCTTTGCGGAAGATATAGGGCACTTCATTGCACAGGGTGTCCCGCAGCAGCCCGCCAAAGGTGCCCGTCATTACCCCAAGCAGTGACGCCACAAACCAGGAATGGTCCAGTGCCAGGGCCAACTGCGCCCCCAGCATGGCAAATATCCCCAGACCGATGGCATCCGGCAGCACAATATTGCGCTCCCGGATCTTTGCCAGTGGCCGCACATAGCTGAACAGCAGTGCCATGACCAGAATCATGATGGGCTGCTCCTGGTGTTGAATCCAGTACAGGGGATGATTGTCCAGAATCAGGTCCCGCAGGGTGCCGCCCCCCAGGGCGGTAATAAAGGCAATGGAAAACACCCCCACCGGGTCCATGTTCTTGGCCCTGGCCGCAATCATGCCGGAGGTGGCAAAGGCCACGACGCCGATCATTTCCAGCAGGTAGATAACATCAATGGGCATGGGGATAAGGCACTCCGGAAAATGGCCAGGGATTTGCGGACCGAGAATTTTACGCGGTTGTGGCTAAAAATGCATCAGCCAGCCGGTGTAGGTAGAGCGTCGGCGTTTTATTAGCAATCCTGATAGCAGGCAATTACAAAGATTCATTTGAATCATAGTGGCCTGCTGAACTAGCGTAAGGGTTTGGCAAACCCAACAGAGGTGTTTATGAAAGCGATCTTGTGCAAGGAATACGGCCCGGCGGAATCCCTGGTCATCGAGGATATTGCGTCCCCCACTGCTAAAGGCAGTGGCGTAAAGATCCGGGTACGTGCTGCCGGTCTGAACTTTCCCGACACTCTGATTATTGAAGGCAAGTACCAGCTAAAGCCCACCATGCCGTTCTCCCCCGGTGGCGAAATGGCCGGTGAAGTGCTGGAAGTGGGGGAGAAGGTCAGCCGCTTCAAGGTGGGTGACCGGGTCATGGGCCTGACCGGTTACGGCGCCTTTGCCGAGGAAGTGGTGGTGCCTGAAGCCCAGCTGATTCCCATTCCCCAGGGCATGAGCGACCAGGAAGCGGCGGCATTTTCCATGGTTTATGGCACCTCTTACCACGCCCTTAAGCAGCGGGCAGACATTCAGCCAGGAGAGAAGCTGCTGGTGCTGGGCGCCAGTGGCGGTGTCGGCCTGGCCACTGTGGAGCTGGGTAAGATCATGGGAGCTCATGTGATTGCGGCTGCCAGTTCTGCAGACAAATTAGCAGTAGCCAAAGAGGCCGGTGCTGATGAACTGATCAACTACACCGAAGAGAACCTGAAAGATGCGGTAAAAGCCCGTGCCCGTCAGGGGGTGGATGTGGTCTATGACCCCGTCGGTGGTGAATTTACCGAACAGGCCCTGCGTTGCATGGCCTGGAAAGGCCGTCACCTGATTATCGGCTTCGCTGCTGGTGATATCCCCAAGATTCCTGCCAACCTGCCGCTGCTCAAGGGCTGCTCTGTTGTAGGGGTGTTCTGGGGCAACTTCACCATGCAGGAGCCCAAGACGAATATGCAGAACATCATGGAGCTGCTGCAGATGTACAGTCAGGGCAAGCTGAAGCCACGGGTCAGTGAGGTGTTTGCGTTTGAGGATTATGCCAAGGCGTTGAATGCCCTGACTGAGCGGCGGGCTAAAGGCAAGATTGTGTTGAATATTGCTTCGGATTAGGTGGGGCTTTAAGTCTTTGTCTGCATTGTGATGCCGCAGTTGAACATAATCGCGGCCATGGCCGCTCCCACAGTTTCTGCAGTCTGGTAGTGGTCATGGTGGTTCCAGCCACCACCACTCCATTCCCCCTGTGCAACCCCCCCCTGTGGGAGCACTTCCCTGTGGGAGCGGCTATAGCCGCGATACTCCGCAGCCTCAGGCACTGACCGAAGCCTGCGGTATCACACCAGTCTCACCAAACTGCAGTGCCGCCAACCGGGCATAAAGCGGGCTTTCCGTCAGCAATGCCTGGTGGGTGCCAATGGCATGAATCCGCCCCCCGTCCATCACCACAATCCGGTCCGCAGCCCTGACGGTGGCCAGGCGGTGGGCGATCACCAGGCTGGTGCGACCCTGCATCAGGTGATCCAGTGCCTGCTGGACCTGGTGTTCACTTTCCGCATCCAGGGCGCTGGTAGCCTCATCCAGTAACAGCAATGCCGGGTCTCTCAAAATGGCCCGGGCGATGGCAATTCGCTGGCGCTGGCCGCCGGATAAGCGCACCCCCCGTTCCCCCAGGGGGGTATCCATGCCTTGAGGCAGCCGATCAATAAATTCCGTCACCAGTGCCGCATCGGCGGCGGCCTGAACTGCGGCATCCGAAGCCTCCGGGCTGCCATAACGGATATTATCCCGGGCGCTGGCGGCAAACAGTACCGGTTCCTGGGGCACCAGCCCGATACGCCGGCGTAGCTCTTCCGGGTGAGTGGTGCGGATATCCACCCCATCAAACAGAATACGGCCGCAGGCCGGGTCGTAAAAACGCAGAATCAGTTGCAGTACCGTGCTTTTACCGGCCCCGGAAGGCCCCACCAGGGCCACCCGCTCACCGGGCTGAATATGCAGGGACAGTGCCTCCAGTACCCGGGTCTGGGCCCGTGACGGATAGGCAAAGTCCACCCCTTCCAGCTGCAGTTCCCCCCGGGCCGGTTGCGGCAAGCTCACCGGGTTGGCCGGGGCCACGATGCTGGCGTTTTCCGCCATCAGTTCCAGCAGCCGTTCGCTGGCCCCCGCGGCTCGCATTAACTCCCCGGTCACCTCGGAAATGGCCCCCACCGCCCCTGCCAGCAGCACGGCATAAAATACAAATGCCGACAGCTGCCCCGGGGTCATGCGCCCGGCCAGCACATCATGACCCCCCATCCAGAGAATGATGCCGATGGCGGAAAATACCATCAGCAGCGCCATGCCCGTCAGCCAGGCCCGTTGCCGTACCCGTTGAATGGCGGTGGCGAAGGCCTGACCCACGGCCCCGGCAAAGCGCCGCTGTTCTTCGCCTTCATGGGAGAAGGCCTGGACCGTGTGAATGGCGTGCAGGGTTTCATCCACCTGGGCACTCAGGTCGGCGATGCGGTCCTGGCTGGCCCGGGACAGGCGCCGCACCCGGCGGCCAAACCAGAGTATCGGAACCACCACCAGGGGAATCCCCACCAGCACCAGCAGGGTTAGCCGGGGGCTGGTGACAAACAGCATGGCCAGGGCCCCCACTGCGAGAAAGGTGTTGCGCAGGGCAATGGACAGTGACGAGCCGAAAATGGTTTGCAGTACCGCGGTATCCGTGGTGATACGGGACTGGATTTCACCTACCCGGGTGGCATCATAAAACGTCTGATCCAGCCCCACTACCCGGTTAAACACCGCGGTACGAAGGTCTGCTGCCACCCGCTCGCCAATCCAGGACACCAGAAAGTAGCGCAGGGCAGAGGCCACCGACAGTACGCTGATCAGCACCAGCATCCCCAGTAATGCCTGGTTCAGCAGCGCCGGGTCCCCGGCAACAAAGCCCCGGTCCACCACCAGCCTCAGGCCATGGCCCAGGGCCAGAACACCACTGGCAGCAATTACCAGGGCCACGGCGGCAGCTGCTACCACCCGCCGGTAAGGGGAGAGAAACCGCAGCATCTGGGTCAGTATGCTCAAGGAGGCCCGGGGGCGATCTGCCGGCTGTTGGGGGGAAAGGGCCATAAGCGGGGATTCCGGTAGTGTGGATTTGTAGTAAGGCATTGTGAATGATTGGTGCTGTGTTTACGAAAGCAGGCGCCGATGCGTCCAGTATCAAGCATGCTGATCCTGGAAAAAACCAGGCTCAAGGCTTGCCACCCACTTGTGTTGCTCGACTGTGCTGGGGGGGTAATAAAGCAAAAAAGGGTGCCCGAAGGCACCCCCTATACTCAGTCATTGAATGGCTTCCTGGTAAGCAAAAGCCGTTAAAACCGATACTTGCCCTCATCAATGGCTGCAACTTTTTCTGCGTCCAGCTTCTGGTATCCTGGCTCACCAGGCAGCTCCCCATACAGATCGTCGCTGTTGTCCTGCACTTGGTAGGCCTGCTTCTGCAAGTCGGTCTTTTTATACTTGAAGGTGCCGGTCTTCTCGATGGCATCGGCAACCCGCACAAACACCGGCACCGCATAGGGGGGCAGGTTGTCGTTCAGGTACTTGTGGAAGGCCTGTAGATCGAAGTGACTGTTGGCGGGCACCACAGTGGCCATGCCCGCCTTGCCGTTGGTGTCGGGAATTTCCACCCCGTAAACAATGGCCTCTGCGATACCGTCGAAACCGTCTATGACGTTTTCCACTTCCGTGGTGGAGACGTTCTCCCCTTTCCAGCGGAAAGTATCCCCCATGCGATCCACAAACTGCAGGTGGCGGCAGCCGATGTTGCGTAGCAGGTCACCGGTGTTGAACCAGGCGTCGTTTTTGCTGAAGGCGCCCCGGACAATGGCTTTTTCCGTGGCCTCTTTCTGGGTGTAGCCCTCAAAGGCCCACTTTTTGGTAATTTTCCCCAGCAGTAGCCCCGGTTCACCGTCTTTTACCCGCTCCAGGCGTCCTTTTTCATTGCGTACGGGCTCTTTGGTGCCCTCTTTGTATCGCACCAGAGCGAAGGGGGCGGTGGACATGCCCACGGTCTTGTCCAGATTGAAGATGTTGGTGAAGCCGATGTTGCCCTCGCTGGAGGCATAGAGTTCAGACACCTGCTCGATGCCGAAGCGCTCCTTGAACTCACCCCAGATCGAAGGGCGCAGACCATTGCCGAGCATCTTGCGCAGGGAGTGGTTGCGATCCTGGGGGCTGGGGGGCTGGTTCAGCAGGTAACGGCACAGTTCGCCCACATAACCGAAGGTGGTGGCGTTGTAATAGCGTACATCGTCCCAGAACTTGCTGGCACTGAAGCGACGTTTGATGACGATGGAGGAGCCACCGGCCAGCACCGAGCCCCAGCAGACGATCAATGCAGTGGCGTGGTAGAAAGGCAAGGAGCAGTACAGGACATCGTCCGGTGTCATGGCCAGGGAGATCATGCCGAAACCGCCGTAGGCTTTCATGAACTTCACATGGCTGCCAGGGGCGGCCTTGGGCAGGCCGGTGGTGCCGGAGGTGAACATGTAAATGACCGTGTCACCCAGGGTGGGAGGGTCACTCAGGGTGGGGTTACTGGTGCTGTAGGCGCTGACCATTTCTGCCAGATTTTCGTAGCCGTCTGGCACCTGCCCATGATCTTCCCGGGTGTCCTGGTCCGCCAGGCACAGCCAGCCGTGGGCATGGTCAAGGGGAATGCTGTCCCGTACCCCGTCCAGGGCTTCCAGCACTTCGCTGCCCGCCACCACCATGCGTGGGGAAACCAGGTTGATGCTGTGCTCTAGCACCCGTCCTTTCTGGGAGGTGTTAACCATGGCACAGGCTACCCCCACCTTGGCGGCACCGGCCAGAACCGCCAGCAATTCCGGCCGGTTTTCCAGGAAAATGGCAATGGTGTCGCCTTTTTTCAGGCCCTGAGCCCGGAAAAAGTGGGCGTATTGGTTGGCCCAGGCATTGAAAGTGGAGTAGGTCAGGCGCCGGTCTTCATAGAGTACCGCGGGGCGGTCCGGATACTTGTCGGCATTGCGTTCGATGAGGGTGCCCAGGGTCAGGGGTTTGGTCTTTTTCTTCACGGCGTAGTAGTACAGGCCCTTCATGATAAAGGGCAGCCGCTTGAACATCATCGGCATCTGGCGGCTGATATCCCGGGCGGTAATCTGGTCTGCAATGGGCATGATTTGTCCTTGTTATGAGTCTGTCCCTGGCGTGGAACTGGCCAAAAGAGCAATCAATAAGTGCAGCAAATATAAAGCTTTGCCCGGCCAGTGATATTGGCAAGGTTGACGGATGCCTTCGTCGCTGTAGCTGAAAGGCGTCACAGAATCGTCTTTCAGGGTGTGTAAAGACTCCCGGCAGGGAATGCTATGGGGAGTGGCAGGGGGGATTCCCGGGGGGAGATTACCCGGCAGCGCCTGGTGTCCCGCCCGATTAATCCCCAGAAGGTCAGGGAATCAACCGGACGGGATACCAGCAGGCTCAATCGTCCAGAAACAGGTCGGTCATCAGCTCCGGACCATGGGGGTCGTAGCGGTAACTGCTCAGATCGGTGATGCCATCCTGCAGCAGTACGTCTTCATCCAGCAGGCATTCCCCGGTGGTGTGGCCCGCCGGGCGACGCAGCAGAGCCAGGGCGGCGTCCGCCATGATGGCGGGCTTGCGGCCACGACGCATCATCTCCGGACCGCCCACTTCAAACTCAATGGCGGCAGTGGCAATCAGAGTGCGTGGCCACAGGGAATTAACGGAGACGGGTAGTTTGCGGAATTCTTCTGCCATGCCAATGGTGAGCATGGACATGCCGTATTTGCTCAGGGTGTAGGGGGCGTACTGGGCAAACCATTTGCGGTTCAGGTTCAGTGGGGGCGACAGGTTCAGGATATGGCCGTGGTTTGACTCCCGCAGCCAGGGCAGGGCTGCCTGGCTGCAGACAAACACCGCACGGCTGTTTACGGCCTGGATCAGGTCATAACGCTTAACTGGTAACTGGGCCACCCCTTGCAGGCGAATGGCACCGGCGTTATTTACCAGGCAGTCAATGCCACCGAAGTGAGCTGCTGCCTGCTCCATGGCGGCCGCCACGGCCTGCTCATCCTGCACATCCAGCTTGATCGCCAGGCCCTGGCCACCAGCCTCCTGCACCTCTTCCACGACGCCATGAATGGTGCCGGGTAGCTTCGGGTGAGGCCGGTCAGATTTGGCAGCGATGACTACGTTGGCACCATCAGCAGCACAGGCCAGGGCTATTGCCCGGCCGATGCCCCGGCTGGCGCCGGTAATAAAGACGGTTTTACCCTTCAGGATCTGGCTCATGGGGCGGTTTCCTTTGCGTCGTCGGGCTCAATGGTCATCAGCAGTTCATCGGCACCCACCTGGTTGCCGGTGCTGACCAGTATCTCGGCCACGGTGCCGTCTGCCTGGGCCGTGAGGGGGTGCTCCATTTTCATGGCCTCCAGCACCGCCACAGTCTGGCCCCTGGTGACCTGCTCTCCTACAGAGACTGTCACAGCAATGATGGCGCCGTCCATACTGGCCCGTACTGCGGTCTCGTCCTGGGCGGCGGCGTTGCTGGCGGGGGCCAGGGTACGGTCGTGAATTACCAGTGAGCGGCCCTCTACCAGCAGAAACAGGGTAGCGCCGTTGAGGTGATAGTGGCAGCGGCGGCGCAGACCATCGACGCTGAAGAGCAGCACCCCGTCTTCTGCGTTTAATACGCACAGACGGTGTTGCCAGCCATCCCCGGAAACTTCCAGGCCGTCACGGGTAGAGACCAGTTGCAGGGCAATACTGTCCTGGTCTGCCGGCGCCAGCCACAGGGGGCTGGGGTTGGGCAGGCTATTGCTCCAGCCGGCCCGGTCGCCGAAGGGCTGGAAGGGTTGCTGGTCCCGGTGGAAAAACGCCAGTGCGGCCAGGGCCAGGGTGGCGTTGTCCACGGCGGCATCACTGCCGCTGCCGGTAAGGTTCTGTTCCGTCAGAAAGGCCGTGGTGGCATCACCGGCGGCGAACACCGGGTGGGCCAGTATGCGGGTGAGGAAACCGGCGTTGTGGGTCACCCCGAACAGCACACTCTGCTCCAGGGCGCCGATTAACCGGCGCCGGGCACTGTCACGGTCCGGGCCATGGGTTATCACCTTGGCCAGCATGGGGTCGTAATGGGGGGTGACCGCCTGGCCTTCGCGAATGCCGCTATCCACCCGTACACCGTCGCCCCTGGCGGGGCGCCAACGCTGAATCAGGCCGGTCTGGGGCTGGTAATCCCGGTCCGGGTCTTCCGCATAGAGGCGCACTTCCATGGCGTGGCCGGTGATGGTCACCTGGTCCTGGGTCAGGGGCAGCGGCAGGCCGGTAGCCACCTGTAGCTGCAGGGCCACCAGGTCGAGGCCGGTGACTTCTTCCGTGACCGGGTGTTCCACCTGCAGCCGGGTGTTCATTTCCAGGAAGTAGAAGTTGCGCTCCCGGTCGACAATAAACTCCACCGTGCCCGCACCCCTATAATCACAGGCCTGGGCGGCTTTGACTGCTGCCTCACCCATGGCCTGGCGCATGGGTTCATCCACAAAGGGGGAGGGGGCCTCTTCCACCACTTTCTGGTGGCGGCGCTGCACCGAGCAGTCCCGCTCACCCAGGTGAATGACGTTACCGTGGTTGTCGGCAAACACCTGAATTTCGATATGCCGGGGCTGGACGATGGCTTTTTCCAGAATCAGTTCACCGTCCCCAAAGGCCTGTTTGGCCTCAGACCGGGCCCGCTCCAGGGCATCCGCCAGCAGCTTGGGGTCATCCACCAAACGCATGCCCCGGCCACCGCCACCGGCGGAGGCCTTGATCATCACCGGGTAGCCGATCTCTTCTGCTGCCTGCTGCCAGACTTTGGGGTCGGTGGCGTCGCTGGCGAAACCGGGTACCGTGGGCACCCCGGCGGCGGCCATGGCGTCTTTGGACTGGCGTTTGCTGCCCATCAGTTCCATGGCATCGGCGGGGGGGCCGATAAACACCAGGCCCGCCTGCTGGCAGGCGCTGACAAAATCACTGCGTTCAGACAGAAAGCCGTAGCCCGGGTGTACCGCATCGGCGCCGGTCTGGCGGGCGGCGGCAAGCAGTGCCTCAATGTTGAGGTACGACTCGGCAGCGGCGGCGGGGCCGATGCATACGGCCTCGTCGGCGGCGGCCACATGGGGGGCATCGGCATCGGCGTCGCTGTAGACCGCGACAGTGGGGTAACCCATGGCGCGGGCGGTCTTGATAACCCGCACGGCGATTTCGCCCCGGTTGGCGATCAGGATCTTATTGAACAGATTGTTGCTGGGCATGGTAGCGATCCCGCTTTTTATTGGTCGTTGGCGTCGGTCTTGGCCCACTGGGGTGGGCGCTTTTGCATAAAGGCCGTGGTGCCTTCCTGGCCTTCGGCTCCACGGATGGCCCGGGCGAAATCCCCGGCGGCATCATCCAGCAGACCCGCTAAAGGCTCGTTGCCCACCCGCAGCAGCAGGGCTTTGGTGACCCGGCTCGCGCCTGGGGCACAGTGGCGGATGCGCTGCAGAATATGGCCAAGTTGTTGCTCCATCGACTCTTCGTCTTCCGCCATAAACTGGGCCACCCCCATGGACAGGGCTTCGCAGCCATCAAAGCGCTCCCCCAGCAGGGCCAGCCGCCGGGCCTGGGTCAGGCCAATGCGGCGCACCACGAAGGGGGCGATCTGGGCCG
This sequence comes from Halomonadaceae bacterium, assembly GCA_007692645.1. Lineage (GTDB taxonomy): Bacteria > Pseudomonadota > Gammaproteobacteria > Pseudomonadales > Oleiphilaceae > REBR01. The sequence continues at coordinate 30,472 of REBR01000105.1, forward strand.
GGGGAATGCCCAGACTGGTTTCCGGCAGGGCAAAGCGGGCATCAGCCCGGGTCAGGGAGATATCCGCCACACAGGCGAGGCCGAAGCCACCCCCCATGACAGCCCCTTCCAGAACAGCCACCACAGTTTGAGGGCACTGTTCCACTTCCAGCAACAGGTGGCCGAAGGCCCGGTTCAAGGTATAGAAAGGGTCTTCCCCGTCGCCGGCTTTCTGACCTCGGGCCGTGACCATGTCCCGCAGATCGCCGCCGGCGCAGAAATGGCCACCGGCGCCACGCAGAACCAGGGCGCGAACGGCGTCATCTGTAGCTGTTAGCTGGATCAGTTCCCGCAGCTCCTGCACCATTAGCAGGCTCATGGCGTTGCGGCTGTCCGGACGGTTCAGGGTGATATGCAGCACCCCCTGATCCAGCTGCAGGGCCAGGGTGTCGCATTGGGGCAATGCTGTCATGATCAGGCTCCTTGTGGCCGGCTCAGGATTTCGGCTTGCTGGGCAGAATGCCCATCAGCTTGCAGATAATGCCCTGCATGATTTCGTCCGCACCACCACCGATGGAGACCAGGCGCACGTCACGGTAAGCCCGTGATACCGGGTTTTCCCACATGTAGCCGTTACCGCCCCAGTACTGCAGGCAGCTGTCGGTGACTTCACGGCCCAGGCGGCCGGCCTTGAGCTTGGCCATGGACGCCAGTTTGGTGATGTCCTTGCCGGCAATGTGCAGTTCACAGCCCTGGTAGGTGAGGGCGCGCAGGCATTCAATCTCGGTCTGCAGCTCCGCCATGCGGTAGTGAATCACCTGGTTGTCGATCAGGGGCTGGCCGAAGGTCTTGCGCTCACGGCAGTACTCAATGGTGCTGTTCACACAATGCTCAAGGGCCTTGAGGATATTGGCGGAGCCCCACAGGCGCTCTTCCTGGAACTGCATCATCTGCATCATAAAGCCGGTGCCTTCAGCCCCCAGACGGAAACGCTGGGGAACCCGCACATCGTCAAAGAACACCTGGGCGGTTTCCGAGGAACGCATGCCCAGTTTGTCCAGGTGCGGCGACACGGTGATGCCGGGGGTGTTCATGGGCACCATGATCAGGCTCTTGTTCTTATGGGGCTTGCCCTCAGAGGTGTTCGCCAGCAGGCAGATGAAGTCCGCCTGGGGAGAGTTGGTAATCCACATCTTGCTGCCGTTGATGACATAGTCATCGCCGTCTGGCTTGGCGGTGGTTTTCAGGCCCGCTACATCAGAGCCGGCACCCACTTCACTGACACCGATGCAGCCCACCTGTTCACCGGTAATGGAGGGGCGCAGGAACTGCTCTTTCAGTTCATCGGAACCAAACCGGGCCAGGGCCGGGGTGCACATATCGGTCTGCACGCCGATGGACAGGGGGACGCCACCACACAAGGCGGTGCCGAATTCTTCGGCAGCCACCAGGTTGTAGCTGTAATCCAGGCCCATACCACCGAAGGCTTCCGGCTTCTGGATACCCAGCAGGCCCAGGTTGCCCAGTTTCTTGAAAATCTCGTGAATCGGATAGGCACCGGCCTTTTCCCATTCGTCACAGTGGGGGTTGATTTCTTTCTCCACGAAGTCCCGGACGGTTTTGCGCAGGGCTTCGTGCTCTTGGGTAAATTGCATGGTGTTTTCCTTCATTGTTTGAGTCAGTGAAAACGAAAAAAGTCAGTATTATTCTGGCTGCCAGCTGTTTACAGCCTGGCCACCCCGTAGGAATTGGTATTGGGAGTGCGCGCCTCGCCTTCAGCACAAATGGCAAAGGCCTCACCCAATACCCGGCGGCTATCCCGGGGATCGATCAGTCCGTCGTCCCAAAGTCTGGCGGTGCCAAACAGCGCATGCGAGCCGTCGTCCAGTTTTTTTGCCGTGGACTGCTCCAGAAAGTCCAGGGTCTTGGGATCCGGTTCGATGCCGTTCTTGCGCTGTTTGTCTTCCGCCACGATGCGCATCACCTTGCCTGCCTGGGCGCCACCCATGACGGCGGTGCGGCTATTGGGCCAGGCAAAGATAAACCGGGGGTCCAGGCCGCGGCCGCACATGGCGTAGTTGCCGGCGCCGTAGGAGCCGCCCACCACCAGGGCTATTTTCGCCACCCGACAGTTGGCCACCGCCTGAATCATCTTGGAGCCGTGCTTGATAATGCCGTTCTGCTCAGAGCGGGTGCCCACCATAAAGCCGGTGGTGTTGTGTAAAAACAGCAGCGGGGTGCCGGCCTGGTCGCACAGTTGGATAAACTGCGCCGCCTTGCTGGCACCGGCGGGGGTAATGGGGCCGTTGTTGCCGATAATGCCGATGGACTGACCATAGAGCTGGATGGTGCCGCACACGGTCTGTTTGTCGGTGGCGTTCTTGAAGTCGAGAAAGCGTGAGCCATCGGCGATGCGAGCGAGAATTTCCCGCACATCATAAGGCTGGCGGGTATCCGCGGGAATAATACCGGGCAGTTCGTCCGGGCTGTAACGGGGCTCATCCCAGACCTTAGGCGCAGGGGGAGCCTGGCGCTGCCAGTCCAGGGCGGCCATGATTTCCCGGGCTTGGCGAATGGCATCGGCGTCGTTTTCAGCCAGATATTCGGCGGTGCCGGCGACCTGGGCGTGCATTTCCGCACCACCCAGTTCCTCGTCGGTAGCCACTTCACCGGTGGCGGCTTTCAGTAGTGGGGGACCCGCCAGGAACATCTTGGACTGCTCCCGCACCACGATCACATAATCCGACAGTCCGGGCTGATAGGCTCCACCGGCGGTGGCATTGCCGTGCACCACGGTAATCTGTGGCAGGCCGGCGGCGGACATGCGGGCCTGATTGGCAAAGCCACGAGCCCCCTGAACAAAAATGTCCGTGGCGTAGTTCAGGTTGGCGCCGCCACTCTCCGACAGGGAGATCACCGGCAGGCGGTTTTCCATGGCAATGGTCTGTGCCCGCAGGGTCTTGTCGAGCCCCGCGGGGGTGATGGTGCCGCCTTTAATGGCACTGTTGCTGGCCACCACCATGCAGCGGCTGCCGGCGACAAAGCCGATGCCGCAGATCATGCCGCCACCGGCCATGCTGCCGTCTTTGTCGTCGTGCATTTTGTAGCCGGCCAGGGTGCACACTTCCAGAAACGGGCTGCCCCGGTCCAGCAGC
>REBR01000235.1 GCA_007692645.1 Halomonadaceae bacterium
GTACCCGGCCTGAGTATTATGGGGTCGACAGTTATCGCGGCTGTAGCCGCTCCCACAGGTACCCATTTAAGCTGTTTAATCAAGGCTGTTGCCATAGATCGCACTTTGAAAAAACGCACTCCACTCCATGGGTTTTTGGAAAGCGAACCCCTGAACCGCATCCACCCCCAGCCCTGCCAGCAGGCTGGCGTCTTCTATGCTGCGGACATGTTCGGCCACGGTTTTCAGGCCCAGTGTTTTCGACAACTTGGCGACGGCTTCGACCATTTGCTGGTGCAGCAGGTTGTGGCGGGCGTCATACACAAAATGTCCATCGATTTTCAGAAAATCCGCAGTGATTTTTTCCATCATGGTCAGGGAAGAGGTGCCCTGGCCGAAATCATCCAGTGCCACCCGGCACCCCAGTCCGCGAATTTTCTGCAGGGCATGAAAGATGTTGTCCGGGTCCACCAGGGTTGCGGTTTCTGTAACCTCGAACACCAGCCGTTTGGGGTCCACGTTGCTGTTATTGAGAATGACTTTAATACGGTCGAGGAAATCAGGCTGGCTCAGGGTGATGGTGGAGAGGTTAATGGCAATGTAAAAATCTGCCGGCCACCGGGTGACTGACTGCAGCCGGAAAAGCGTTGTTTTCACCACCCACTCGTCCAGGGCGGCCATTAACCCATGGGTTTCAGCCGCCAGGATAATTTCTGTGGGCATGATCAGCTGTTTGCCTTCCGGGTAACGAATCAGCACTTCGGCCCCGCACAACTGCCCTTCGGTGGAGAAGATTCCCATGAGGTACAAGGCAAACTGGTCATTTTCCAGGGCCGCCGGGATCTGCGTCGCCAGTGAAGAGACGGTTAACTGTCCCCGCAAACGCCCCTTATCGTCGCTGCCCACCACAATACGGTTACGGCCCTGGCGTTTTGCCTCGTCACAATAGGCGTTGGCTTCAAGAAAGACATTCACGATGGAATCCTCAGCCTTGATGGGCACCAGGCTGGCGGTCACCCCCACCCGCAACGAGTGATTGCCCCAGGGTAGCTGGAAGGCCCTGATCCGTTCACACATCTTTGTGACGCGCGCCAGGGCATCGTGTTCGCTGACAGCCTGAATAATCCACGCAAATTCATTACCACCCACACGGCCAATAATGCCCTTGTCCCCTTTAAGGCTTTGCATCAGTGTCGCTACCCGTTTGAGCAGCAAATCGCCCCCATGGTGGCCAAAGGATTCGTTGACGGCCTTGAAGCCACTCAAATCCAGCCATGCCAACCAGTAACGGGATCTGGCAGGACTGGCTTGCAGGCGCTGTAGCACACGTCGCAGAACCCCCTCCAGGGTGGTGCGGTTCATCATGCCCGTGAGGGGGTCGTGTTTGCTCTGGTAGGTCAGTTGTTGGCGAAACGAGGTCTCGTTGCTGACATCCACCATCATCAACAGGAAACAATGGACCGGGGCACTCTCGACAGTCGTCAGTCTCAACCGCAATGCCAGGTTATCCCCGTAGCGGTGCGGAGCGCTGATTTCCAATGGCTTATTGCCGCGCATTTCACTCAGCTGGCTGAACAGGGAGGTTGGGGAGTTGCTGCCCAGTAACTGGTCCAGGTCACGACCCAGCAACTCTGCCTCGGTATAACCGAGCAGGCTGGCCGCCGCCGGGTTAGCCGCCAGCACCTTGCCCTTTCGGTCAACACTGAGAATGCCCTCTATACAGCAACGAAAGACGGACTTTAACCATTCTGTGCTGTGGCGGGCATCTGCCTGCAGCTGCCCTTCATCCATAGTGACCGCTTCGACTTTCATCGGGCGAAGTCTCCTGTCCCGTTCCGGATTCATTGACGGTGAACAGATAATCCACCTGCAGATCCTGCACCCACTGAATAAGATCTGTGTGGTCGTCTACAACGGCAATCACCCTGTAGCCCTGTAAATGCCCCAGGCGCACGGCGGCGTCTACCAGAATGTTTTGTGACGGCTGATCCTCTCCCTGCATCCGGGTCAGGCGCGGATCCAGCTCGATGACCTGCAGCGGCAGCATCCGCAGACAAGCCAGGATGCCGGAGCTGAAGGTAAACTGGGTCAAGCCACAGCGGAAACCGCATTTGACGAGGCGGTTCATGGCCTCAGACAGCTGGCTCAGGCGGAACATCACGTCCGGTTCTGAAAATTCAAACACCACACGCCCGGGGTCAATGCCGGTTCGCTCAGCCTGTGCCCGGGCAAAATCGATAAACTGGTTCGAGCTGAACATCTCCGCATCCACCGGCAAAGCCAGCCAGCTGCCGGTGTCCGGTTGCTGGCGCAACTGTTCAAAGCCATAGCCGATTTGCCAGCGCTCTAATTCCGCCGCCAGCCCACAACGTTTCGCTTCTGCACGGAGGTGATCCAGTGGCAACAATTCCCCGCCACGGTGCAGCCGCAACTGCATCCGGGCATAGCCGGGTAAGGCATTGGTGCTGCCGGCACTGGCATGATCGAAATCCACGGTGAACTGGTCTGCCTCAATGGCTCGCTGAAGAATCTGCGGCCAGAGGCTGCCCTGCTCCACAGACTGGGCCATATCCCCGGCATAGACCTGCACCCGGTTGCGCCCGGCCTGCTTCGCGGCGTAACAGGCGGTATCCGCCATCGCCAGCAACTCTTCCCCTGAACCGGCATCAGGGGCTATGGCCACCAGCCCGACGCTGGCACCAATCTGAAAGGATTGCTCGCCCCAGTGAAAGCGGAAATCGTGAAGTCCTTTAAGGGCCTTTGCCATTAACCGGTCAGCTTCATCCAGATCACAGCGATAAAAGAGAATGCCGAATTCATCCCCCCCCAGACGACCCAGTAAGTCACTCTTGCGCAGTTGCTCCCGTATCAGGGTACTGATCTGGCGCAGCAACTCATCACCGGCGGCGTGGCCAACGGAGTCATTGACCGGCTTGAACTTGTCCAGGTCCAGATAAGCCAGGACGTTTTCGCTCTGGCCAGAACGCACCGTTTCCAGGGTTTCATCCACACGCAGCAAAAATTCCCGCCGGTTCAGCAGGCCGGTTAACCCGTCATGGCGGGCAAAGTGGGTCATTTCACTGGCGTCGCGTTCCATGTCGGTAATATCGTGAATATGCAGGACACCCCCCACTAACTGCCCATTCCCGTTATGGGATGGCCCGGCGACAATGCGCAATGTACGGGGTGTGTCGGTGTCGCTGGCCACACTGACTTTCAGGGGAGCCAATGACCGGCCCAGACGCAGCGCCCGGTCGATGGGTGACTGGTGTTCTGCCATCAGGGGTTTCAGCAGGTGTTCTGAACTTAATCCCACCACATCCGCAGCCCGGCACCCGAGCATGGACTCGGCGGCGGGATTGATAAAATCGATGAATCCCTGGGCGTTGGTGGTGGCAATTCCCTCACTGGAGGAATGCAGTACAGACCGCGCCCAGCTTTCGGCGTTACGCTGCTGATGGCCTTTGGAGTCGTCACGCCAGTTCCAGAACCACCGGGGCTGATGGTTGTGCTCCTCCAGGGCAATGACCTGAACCTGCACTTCAAGGTATGCATCGGGTCCGACCTGAACGCTGGCCCGGCAGTCAGCCGCGCCATGAGCCTGCATCTGTTCATGAATGCGATCCCATTCACCGTTGGCCAGGGCAGGCGCCAGTGAATCGGGTAACGGGGACTGAAACAGCTTCCCGAAGGCCGGGTTCTGCTGCAGCAGTCGCCCCCGGTGGTCAGACAGGCACATGGGCTGACTGCTGTGTTTCCAGTTCTGCGCCAACTGCTGCTCACTGGCGGCAACCTGCTGATGCTGGCGGTGCAGCTCAGTAATATCCACACAACTGAGCAGTAGCTCAGAAGGCGCGTTTCTGCCCTGGGATAGCGGCGTCAGTTGGGCCAGCCACACGCGGTCAGTGCCGATTAAAATGTCACGGCCCTGCTCCGCCTCCCTCAGGGGCTCATAGCGCCCGGAAACATCCAGGTCACGGAGTAATTGCGTCAGGGTCCCTTTCGTCTCATAGGCGTCACCCGGGGGTAGCGCATTGACCATGGCCTGGTTCCAGAACAGCACGTTGCGCTCAGAAAAGGCATCCACCACCGCCATGGGCTGGTCACTGTGCTGAATCGCACTCTGAATCAAACGGGCCTGGTCGTCCGCGGCCTGCTGCTGGCTGATATCCCGGATGACGCAGATTCGGGCAATCCCCTGTCCCGCCGGGTCTTTGAGGGGCGAGGCGGAGAGTGACACCATTACCAACCGACCACGGCGGGTGAGCCGCTGGGTGCGCTGATCAGTGACCACCCGCTCGACGTCCGTGGACTCAGCCACTTCGTCGTTTCGCCAGGGGGGGATCAGCTGGGCCAGCGGGCGTTGCTCAAGGGCACCGGGTTCATAGTCAAACAGCCTGTGAGCCTGGGGATTGGCATACACAATCACGCCGCTTTCATCGTGCACCAGTACAGCGTCACTCATGTCTCTGGGCAAATGTTGCAGCAGGACCGCCTCAGCCTGTGACGATACCCCCAGTTCCCGCTCCCGCAGTTTTGCCTGTAACCGCTTGCGCTCATGGCGGTTATGCTGAAGTGCTCCCCCCAGGTGCCGTGTTGTCACAGAGAACACCATCAGGCCTATGAGAAACAACAAGGTCAGGGTCAGAAAAGGCACGCCCCGCCAGACCTCAGACCCGGTAAGGCCAGCGCTCCAGGCGTCGTACACCATGAAGGAGCCGGTGGCCAAATACCCCAGCACCAGCAAAATTCCTCCCCAGATCCACATCCTGTGCCCCTCAATCGCCATTCAATTATGCTCTGTGTATTACTGAATCAGGGTCGAGGCGCCTGCATTGACCGAATGGACCTGCACATCCGCTGCACCGAGTTCGGTGCCCAGCACGCTCAGGAGTGGGTCCAGAACGACAGTGATCACCCCCCCGACAACATCCCCTGCAACATTTACGATGCCATTAAGCGGAAGTGGCACTGGAAAAGCGGTATCGCCCAGACCCAGTGATAATTCCAGAGCCAGTTCATCCACAAAGTCGTTGCGCAAGGCCGGTCCCAGGGGCACCCCGACTCCCTGGATAGCAGAGTCACCAAAGGGGGCGCTGAAGAGCAGCGTCTGCTGGGCTCCGTCCAGTGACAGACTGGCGGGTATGCCAACGCCCACGGGGATGCCCCCGCCAATGAGGGCTAAAAGCTGTAGCTCCAGATCCACATTGGCATCCACGGTAGCGACACTCGACTGGGCGCCAACACGAACCACTTCCTGACCTTGTTCCAGGGTGACGTCTTCAACCTGGGCCGTTGCCGTGGCCGTTGCGATCTCAATGCCCGCTCCCAGGGAAACCCCCACCAAAGACAACACATCAATATCCACCGCCTGCAAATCGGCCCTGAGCTGCAGTTGCCCTGTCTGCGCCTGGGTCAGCCATTCCCCTTGCTGATTACGCCCGGCGGGGCCGATGGCAATCTCCGGGGCCTCAATAATGTTCAGGGTGAGATTCAGATCCAGCAGCCCCAGCCCGGCCAACAGGCCGCCGGAGGTATCCAGTTGCAGATCAATCAGATTGCCCTCGTTGGCGACCTGGGCCCCCAGTTGCAGTAGGGAAAACGCATCCACCGACGCTCCCAGGGCTCCTGCTTCAGCGCCCTGGGATATGCTGAACAGGTCCCCCATCCGCAAATCCAGTGCCGGATTAATGCCGGATGCGCCAATCTGCGTCAGGGCCACTTCTGCCAGCATGTCGTTGCCCACGGCACGGGCCGTTAACGACACCAGATCCGCCAGACTGATTCTGGCATCCAGCAACTCCGCCACGGTGCCGACACCCGGTTGCAGCTCTACCAGCTCGATCAATTGGATGCGGGTGTTGGCCAGGGCGTTATAACTCACCAGATCCAGGTTCAGATCGGTCCCCAATAAACCACCCAGGAGTGCATCCAGTAAAAAACTGTCTTCACTGCCAAGGGCTGCCAGGGAGCTGCCCACACTGAGTGTGGTCACCCGGGGGCGGAACGCCACGCTCTCTGCCCGCAGGCTGGCCTGCCCCGGCAATAACCAGTTCGCCACAATGCTGAACGGGGTTTGGTTTTCGGCAATGGCTTTGATGGCCAGCCCGCTGCCGTCGGCACTGAATTCCCGGAGCCCGTTGCGGGTGTCAACCCGGCCAAATTCGAAACTGACGTCATCCACCCCGGCCACATTCTGTCCCGCCAGGCTGCGGCCGCTTTGCCGTGCTACCTCTGGATCGCCTTTTGCGGGCCCCTGGGAGAAACTGTCGATGGCGGCCAGTGCGGCGGCATCGGCGGCCGTGCCAAGCTGGCGTTGTTCGTTCAGCAATCTGGCGGTATCCACCGTCAGTGCCAGCATCATTATTGCCAGTATCAGCATGCCGGCGGCCATCACCGAAATGGCGCCACCCTGGGGATGCCGGTGACGGCTCAGACCTGGACGTTGCTCTCGATGGACTTCACTGGGAGCCACCATCGCTGTTACTCCTAATCATCAAAACTGAATTCATCCGGGATCGGATGAATAAAACTGTCCAGATAGCGATCATAGGTGCGGGTCATTTCATCACCGCCGGTGTACGGCGTTGAACCCGCCTGTTCACCACTGCGTTGCAGATCCAGCCACTGGGTGACTTGCTGTGCGGCAGGACTCTCGGCGGGGGGCGGTTGCCGCTCGCCACCACTGGAGGCACAGCCACTGGTCACTGTGACGATGACCAGGGTCGCAAGCAGGTTGGTTGTCGTTGCCATGGTTACTACCTTCTGTGTTCTGTGAATCGTCACCGAAACGTCTCGGCCTCCCGGCCCAGCGCTTCCCATTTCGCAGCGTTCATTTCCAGTTGCGCGGCGATGCGGCGGGCTTCGCCGTAATCGCCCCGGATGATGTTCACCAGCACCAGATTGATGGACCCCCGTTCCCAGTCTCCCAGCTCATGGGCGGTCTGGAGATGCGACCGGGCCTCATCCAGATTGCCCTTCAGCAGGTGCGCATAGCCCAGGTCGTTACGAATCCGTGCATCCACCGGTCGATACCGGGCCGCTTGGGTCAGGTGTTCTATGGCGGTATCAAAATCCTGCTCCGCAGCCGCAATGAGGCCCAGCCCCCGGTGCCCCATGCCTGGCATGCAGCCGGTTTTTAACTGGCGGTACAAGACCGAGGCTTGTTCAAATTCCCCCTGGGCACGGTGGGAGTCGGCGCGAATCCGAATCGCCTGGGCCGGTAGCACCACCTGTGATGCCTCCAGGGCTTCCAGGTGAGCCAGCGCGGCCCGGTACTGCTGTTGCCGGGCCATCTCGCGAATCAGGTCCAGATGCATGGCCGCATCGCCGGTCAGCTTTGGGCCACACTGCAACTGGCCCGCTTCAGAGGCGCCCGTGATGGGCTCTCCCTCCAGGGGCTGTTGGGACTGGGAGGCACACCCGGAGACCACGACGGTCAGCATGAAGACGGCAAACCCGTACCACTTTGCCATTATTCAACGGCTCCCAAGCTCTCTAGAATGGAAATAAAACCGGGCCCGGCCAACAACAGCATCAAGGCCGGCAGAAAAAACAACACCATCACCACTGTCATGGCGCTTGAGAGTTTACCCACCCGGTCCTGAATGCCACTGCGCCGGCGCTCTTCAATGACCTGTGCAAACTCCATTAACGGCTGCTGGATATCGCCGCCAAAACGCTCGATCTGACGCAACAGCCGGATCAGGTCGGTGAAATCCCCCACATCCAGGTCCGCAGCCATGGCGCTCAGGGCCTCGGAGCGGTCGGCCCCGGCCTTGATCTGGCGCATTACGGTGTCAATGGCCACGGCAATGGTGGGAATGATCTGGCGGTTCTCCCGGGCAATGGTCAGCAGCGCCTGATCAAAGCTCAGACCGGCATCGAACAGCACCTTTAACAGGTGCACGAATACCGGTATCTCATCGCGAATGCGCTGTTGGTGTTGGCTGGCGATGCGACGCAGCAACAGTTTCGGGGAGAGATAGGCCAGTGCAACGGCGGTGAAACTCAGCAACATCGGCTGAAACCACTGCTCACTGTCGGCGCCCTGCAGCAGCCAATACGCCACCACGGCAATGAGAGCCGCCAGCGTCATAATGTTTTGCACACCGCGGAATGCAGACACGGCCTGGGGATCACGCCAGCCGGCACGTACCAGAAGGGGACGCAATAGCGGGTCTTCGCTCAGTTTGCTTAACCATGACGGATCAAAACGTGCCAGCCAGAGGCTGTGGGTGGGGCCCACTGCCGTCTGATTGCCGCCACCAAGACCGGCCCGTAGCCGTTTGCGTGCAATCACCCGCCGATGATCGGAGGCCCACAGATAAGCCACAGCAGCGCCGCCAACCACTATCGCCGCTAATCCCATCATCAACATCAGGTCTGAACTGATCATCATGGCACTACACCCGCCTCAGTAAACGCCACATAACGGCGATCCCGCTAAGCTGCAGGGCGACAGCCATCACAATGAGTACCCGCCCGGTGGAGTCGCTCCAAAGGCCCAGAAAAAAGGCGGGATTCACAAACAGCATATACACCACCAGTAACAACGGCATGGCCCCCAGTATCCAGGCGCTGGCCCGGGTTTCAGAGGTCATGCCTCTCAGCTCCTGGCGGGCCCGCTCCTGCTCGCGCACCATGGTGACAATGCTTTTGAGCATCTCGCGAATGCCGCTGCCATAGCGCCGGCTGATGCGAACCGCCATGGTCAGCAGCATCACCTCTTTCAATTTGTAGCGCTCGGAGGCGGCCTCAAGGGCTTCATCAAGACTGCCACCCAGGTGGGTTTGCCGGACCACCGGCTCGAACACCGCCCGAAGCGGCATTGGCGCCTCCCGGGTCGCTGCCACCACGCTTTCATCCAGGGTGTTGCCCACATTGACCATGCGCAGTAACTGATCGACAAAACCCGGCAACTGGTCGATCATCAGCCGGCGCCGCCGCTCGGCCTGAAATACCACTGCGCCATGCATCATGGCGATGGATACGCTCACCCCGATCAGTGCCCCCACCCCGCCGAAGGTACTGCCCCCGACAATCACGACAATCACCACCAGAACCAGAAGCACGGTCACCTGCCACTGTGCCGGTTCAATCCCGGCCTGCCAGAGACGGCCTTTCACCGACTCGATCCACGGCTGCACCAAGGCACTCAATCGCCCCAGGGGTTTTTCAGGGGGTGGCACATACCGGTGCAGCACCTCGATGGCCCGCTCCCGGGTCTGGGCCCGCTGGTACTTTCGCCACGCCAGGGCCGCGGTAAAAAACACCACGGCGGCCAGCCACGCGGCGATGGCAGCACCTACCATGTGCCACCTCCGCCCCCGGTGCCAGGGTAAAAGGGCGACTCCCGGCGCTGGGAAGAATCTAACTGTTTGAGCTTGTCACTTTTCGGAACAATCTGTTCCCGGATAAAACGATCCGTTTCCAGGTCGTAGGTGAACAGGTCCTGGGTCATATAGGTGTTGTCGCTCACCCCGGTGATTTCCTGGATATTGGTCACCCGGCGCTCCCCGGTTCGCAGCCGGGTAATCTGCACAATCAGATCAATGGCGTCGGCAATTTGCAGTCGCAGGGTGTGCTCGCTGCCCTGATAACCGGCAAAGCCTGCCAGCATCTCCATGCGGTGGAGTGCCTCCCGGGGACTATTGGCGTGCAGTGTGCCCATGGAGCCGTCGTGGCCGGTGCTCATGGCCTGGATCATGTCGAGGATTTCGTTGCCGCGCACCTCCCCCACAATGACCCGCTCAGGGCGCATGCGCAGACTGTT
>REBR01000245.1 GCA_007692645.1 Halomonadaceae bacterium
ATCGTCCAGGCCCAGGTAGAGGGTGTTACTACCCACATTCCAGAAGGTGCTGAACTTGGGTTCAATACCAGAGTTTCCCGCGTTGGTTACGCTTTTGGTGGACCCGTCCAGACCTACCGAGGTGAACATGAAGTCCAGAGCGCCGATATCCCCTGTGTAAGTGGTAGAGTAGCTACTGCCGGTGGCGCTGTTGGTGTTAAACAGCTCAACCCCCTGGTAAAAGAAGGTGTTGGTGAAGCGGGCTTCCTTGAACAGGTAGGTGAATGTCAGGTTGAACGGGCCTGGCTCCAGAGCCAGCACTGTGGCACCGGCGTACCCGGCCTGCCCGATGGTCAGTTCACTGCCGGGAGTGCCCGCGTAGCTGTTGTTGGCGGCCAGAGTGGTGTCACTGATGCCCTCCTGATTGAGGTCCAAACCTATGTAGCTTGCTTGGGCACACATTGCCAGTGTGGTACCGACGGCTACTGCAAATCCCTTCACATATAAGTTCATGACATTCATCCTATGGCTTGGCTTAGAAAATTCTTCGCCAGCTAATTAACGAGAGCATGATGCATGCCAATATGTAAGTTGCTGATCTATATGTGACCTTTTGAGTCATAAAATTAGGCCCGTAAAGATAACCGACGCTTATCATCTTTACATGGCTGTGGGGAGCCTTCAGGGCTTTACGCTATTTTACAGTTGGCACGGGTTTTTATCATGGAACTGACTATTCTGGCCGTTGGCGACCTGCACCTGGGGGCGGCACCCAGCCGTTTGCCTGCCCCTTTGGCCGCCCGGGCCGAGGAGCTGGGAGCGGCTGCCGTGTGGCGGCGGATTGTGGATCAGGCCATCAGCCGTCAGGTTCACGCCGTGGTGCTGGCAGGGGATCTGGTGGAAGACGAGGATGATTTCTTCGAGGCTTACCGGGAGCTGGCCCAGGGGGTAGAGCGATTGGTGGCGGCGAATATCCGGGTGCTGGGTATTGTGGGTAATCACGATGTTAAGGTGTTGCCCCGCCTGGCGGACCAGATCGCCGGCTTTGAGCTGCTGGGCCGCAACGGTCAGTGGCAGACCCTGACCCTGAGCCAGGGCAGTGAGTCCCTGACCCTCCATGGCTGGTCTTTTCCGCAAAAACAGGTGTCTTACAGCCCCCTGGCAGGGATCCGCTTCGAGCAGGGCCCCGGTGTCAATCTTGGCCTGCTGCACGGGGACCGGGATCAACCCCAAAGCCCTTATGCCCCAGTGAGCTCCCCTGAGCTTGCGGGGGCAGCACTGGATGGCTGGCTGTTGGGGCATATTCATAAGCCGGATGCCCTGACTGCTCCCCACCCCAGTGGTTATCTGGGCTCTGCCACCGGCTTGCATCCCGGAGAGTCTGGCCCCAGAGGGCCCTGGCTGTTAACTGTCAGCGGCGGCACCGTCAGCGCCATGGAGCACTGGCTGATTGCCCCCCTGCATTGGCAACCCCTGGCCGTGGATCTGACCGGTATCGGCCACGAGGATGATGCCCGGGAGCGGCTGATGGAGGCGCTTAGTGAACTGGACAAGACATTAAACCAGAGACCACTGGCGCCGGAAGCAGTGGCTTTGCGGGTCACCTTCAATGGCCGCAGTGATCTGGCAGCGCGGGTGCAGTCCCTGATGCAGGGGGAAGATCTTCAGCACCTTTCTGCCGGTACTCTGCGCATCCATTATTTTATCGAATCCCTGATCTACGCCATAGAGCCGGTGCTGCCCCTGGAAACTCTGGCCCAGCGCTCAGACCCGGTGGGACTGCTGGCTCAGCGTCTGCTGTTACTGCAGCAGCCCGGGCATGATCCCCAGCGCCAGCATCTTCTGACACAGGCCCGTCAGCAGATGCTGGCGCAACAGCAGCGCTCCTGGTGGCAGGCTCTGGATAACCCGCCTCCGGACGATGAGGCAGTGGCCCACTGGCTCTGGCAGGCGGGGCTGCTAGCCCTGGAACAGCTACTGGCCCAGAAGGGAAGTGCACAATGAAGCTGCAACGACTGGTGATTACCCACCTTCCCGGGCTGCGCCAGGGAGTGACTCTGGAGCACCTGGACCCGGGGCTTAACCTGGTGACGGGCCCCAATGCTTCCGGTAAAAGCAGCCTGGTGCGGGCGCTGGCTTATCTGCTGGATGAGGACCACCGGGAAGGGCAAACAACCCCTCAGGGCGCTATTACCCTGGAGGCAGAATTTACTGCCGGCAAGGATTTGCTACGGGTGACCCGGACCGGGACCCAGCGGGTATGGCTGCGTAATGGTCAGCCAGATCAGGCACCGCCGCTGCCAGCCGCGGAATTTCTGCCCTGCTACTGGATTGCCATGAATGACCTGATGGGAGCTGGGGGGTCGGATCAGGCGGTGCTGGCCCAGCTGCGACGGGAAATGGCCGGGGGATTTGATCTGCCTGCACTGGCGCAAGACCCCCGTTTCACCATTGGCTCCCGCCATGGCCAGAATCAGGAAAAGCTCCTGCGGGACAAAGATCAGGCATTACGCAGTATTCAGTCACAGTATCAGTCCTTGGAGCGTGAACGTGACCAGCTGCCATTACTGGAAGCGGAGATTGCCACAGCGCAGCAAGCCCGGGTACAGGCAGACAGCGTCACCCGGGCCCTTGGCTGGCTGGAGGCCAGGCAGCGGCGCCAGGCCGTGGCCAGCCGCCTGGAAACCTTTGCCCCGGGTATTGCCAATCTGCAGGGGGATGAGCCTGAGCGGCTGCAGCATCTTGAAAGCCAGCAGGCCCGCTGCGAAAAAGAACTGCAACGGGCCGAACATGCCAGAGACCAGGCCCAGGCACAGATTGAGCAGACCGGGCTAGGGGCTGAGCCGCCCCCTGGGGCTGACATGCTGGCAATGCGGGACGATCTGGAGCAGGCCTGGCAGCGGGCCGCTGCCCTTGAGGAGAAGGCTCAGGTATTGGATGCTGTTCTGGCAGAGCAACAGCA
The DNA here is from genome assembly GCA_007692645.1 of Halomonadaceae bacterium. Lineage (GTDB taxonomy): Bacteria > Pseudomonadota > Gammaproteobacteria > Pseudomonadales > Oleiphilaceae > REBR01. Next base: position 2,942 of record REBR01000245.1, read on the forward strand.
GGCGGCACGGGCACTGGGCAATGTGCCGGCACACCAGGAACCGGAGAGCCGGGAACCACCCACATTGCCCCCGGTTACCCCGGGGCAGGTGGATCAGGCAAGCCGTCTGGCTGAGCGCCTGCTGGAAAAGCAGCGGCAAGTGGAATCCCTGACCCAGGAACCCACGGGCCAGGGTCCGGCACAAGCCGACATGGATGCTCAGCGTGTTATGGCAGAGGAGCTGCGCCGGTGGTTGCGGCAACTGGATCCCCGTCGCAGTCAGCAACTGCTGCTGGGTGCTGGTCTGGCGCTGGGTTTCAGTGTGCTGGCGGCATTGCTGGCGCTGATCAGCAACGCTGTGTTCGCCCTGGTGCCGGCCCTGAGCGCCAGCGCCGGTGCCGGTTGGGCGCTGTGGCAACTGCGGGGCCTGCAGCGGGTGCGGTCCCAGGCCCGGCAGCGGGTGGGTGAGCTGTCATTGGCGCCACCGGAAAGCTGGACCGAGGCCGGTGTGAGTGAGCGGCTGCGAACCACAGAAGAAACCCTGGCGCAGCAGACCCAGGAAAAAGAACAGGCAGCCCTGGCTGAAAGCCATAACCGGCAACGGGCCGCCCAGCGCCAGACCCTGGAGCAGGAACTGGCCATTCTGATGCAAGAGCAGCAGCAGTTGGCGGAGTCCATGGGTTTTGATCCTATGGCCACGGCGCAGGGGGTGTTGCGGTTTGCCCAGCTGACAGAGCGTCTCACCCGTGCCAGCAGCCAGGGGGCAGAAATACAGCGCACCATGGAACGCTGGCAGCAACAACAGTCCCAGTGCCTGCAGCGGGTGCAGGCACTGTTGCTGGACCAGGGTCTGCCAGCAGCAGAGGACCTGAACACCCTGAGGCACCAGTTTCAGCAGTTGCAACAGCGGCTGACCCGGTTGCAGGAAGCCCGGGCTGAGCAGGCAAAGGCCACCAGCGACTGCAACCGGTGGACGCAAGACCTGGCAGAAACGCAGCAGGCCCTGACAGGGATCTATCAGCGGGTCGGCCTTTCCGGTGGTCAGCGCTCTGAACTACTGGCCCTGTGTGAACAACTGCCTGCTTACCAGCAGGCAAAAACGCAACTGCAGGAAACCACTGCGGTGGAAACAGAGCGCCAGCTTGGGCTGGATCAGTTACCCGAGCTGGTGGCGTTGGTTGAGGCGGGGGATAACGTAACCCTGCAGCAACAGCAAGCACAGTTCCATGAACAGGCCCGGGACCTGGACCGATTGCAGCAGGAGCGGGCCAGGTTGCTGGCGCGACTTGACCAGGCTGGTCAGAACCAGGCCCTGGCCCAGGCTCGCCTGGCCCGCAAGCAGGCCCATGATGAACTGAAACAGTCCTGGGATCAGGCCATGCTGGCTCAAGCGGGTCAGTTTCTGTTGACCCAGGTGGCCCAGGATCACCGTACCGAGCATCAGCCACAAGTGCTGGCCAGGGCCAGGGAGCGTTTCGCCGACTTTACCCACCACCGCTATGACCTGCAGCTGGACGAGCAGGGGGAACTGCGGTTGTGGGATACCGTGCAGGAACTGGCCCAGACCCCCTCGAAACTGTCTACCGGAACCCATATGCAGTTGTTTCTGGCCATGCGCCTGGCCTGGACCAGTGTCCATGAAAAGGCCGGTGAAGCCCTGCCGCTGTTCCTGGATGAAGTGCTGACCACCTCGGACCCTGGACGCTTTGGCAAGATCGTGCAGAACCTGCAGACCCTGGCAGAGAAGGAAGACCGGCAGGTGTTTTATTTGTCTTCAGAGCCCGGTGATCTGACCCGCTGGCAACAGCTTTTGGGGGGTAACCTGCACCATGTGGACCTGTACCAGACCCGCTTTGGCCAGTCTGGAATGACAGCTGAGGATTACATTCTGCCCCCGGAGCCAACCTTGCCGGCCCCCGCCAGCCTGAGTGCTGAGGAGTACGCCCTGCGCCTGGGGGTTCCCCCCCTTGATCCTTTCCAGGGTGCCGGTGACGTGGCCCTGTTTTATCTGTTACGGGATGATCTCGCCACTCTCTACCGGTTATTGGGTCAGTGGCATACCCGGCAGCTGGGACAACTGGAAGCCCTGTTGGATAGCCCCTCAGGGCAGCAGGCCCTGGGGGAGCCTGGCCAGCAGTCCCTGTTGCGGGGGCGCTGCCGGGCTACCCGTGTCTGGGTAGAGCTATGGTGCCAGGGCCGGGGCCGTCCGGTAGATCGCAATGCCCTTGAGCAGTCCGGGGCAGTCAGTGACACCTTTATCAATGAGGTTGCTGATCGGGTGAAGGAACTGAACGGAGATGGGGCTGCCTTAATCAAGGCCTTAAAAGAAGGAGGGGTTCCCCGCTTTAAACGGGCCAAAGCTGATGAGCTGGAAGAATGGCTACTGACAGAGGGTTACCTGAGTCAGACAGCACCGTTGAGGGAATCCGAGCGGGCCAGGCAAACCCTGTTGCAGCTGGGGACCAGTGCCCGGGCAGAAGATATTCAGCAACTGTTGACCTGGCTGGAGTCGGGAACCGGGCCACATAAATGGTGATAGGGGGGATATTTTTCCGGGATGTGACAGGCATCGCGCTGCTTTCTTGTGCCAGTCAGAAGGCGGGAATATGATCCGGTAATGATGGCGCCTGTGCATCTTTTGCACATTCCGTCTGCAGATCCACATCATGCAACCCCACGGAAGGAGGTAGGCTGGCATGTCCCGAGGCCAGGCACTAATCGTCGATGATTCGGCCACTGCCCGTATCATGCTGTCACGGCTGCTTGAAAAGGCGAACTTTGCCAGTCGTGGTGTCGCATCCGCTGAAGATGCCCTCCGGGAACTGCAGACCGGCGAGCCCCCCAGTGTTATTTTTCTGGATCATCTGCTTCCCGGCATGAATGGCTTTGAGGCCCTGCGGGCGATCAAGCGCAATCCTCAGACTGCCGATATTCCGGTGTTTATGTATACCTCTCAGAATGCCGAACGCTACCTCGAGGAAGCCCGGGCGCTGGGGGCTGAGGGGGTGATCAGCAAACAGACCAACCGTGACCAGTTGATGCAATGCCTTGAAAAAGCCGCAGCGGGCCACGACAGCGCCAGTATGGACCTCAGTTCCATGGCTGAAGACATCCATGTGGTGTATCACAAAGGCCTTGAAGAACAGGGGGTACGGCGCCTGACCGGGCGTTTATCCACTCTGGAAGTCGCCTATGAGGATATGCATGATGAACTGCGCAAGACCCGCCTCGACCTGAAAGTGCAAGAGTCTGAAAATCGTCTGTTAATCGAGCAGAAGCTACGCCATTCCCGGTGGATTGACGGTGGCCTGTTTATGGGGCTGGTGCTGTGTACCGTGTTGCTATGGGGGCAGGTAGACAGTGTTAATCAGGCCGCCGAGAATGTGCAGAGTCAGGCACTGATTCTCACTAACGTTATTGGCCACATTCTGGAAATGGTCAACGAGCGTTAACGGTGGCCGGGGACTGGTCCCGGTTAGCGCCAAACCGCCTACTGGCGGTTTTTTACTGTCAGTGTGGCGGTGGCAGTGAGGGGGTCTTCCGGCCAGGGGTGCTTGGGGTAGCGGCCCCGGCATTCCTTGCAGACCTGGGGGTAGCCCTGTCGCCAGAAACTGCCCAGGTCTGAAGTCACTGCCAAGGGACGGCGGGCCGGGGACAGCAGGTGCAGGGTTACTGGCTGTTGGCCATCCGCGACTGTGGGGGTGGCATCACAACCAAACAGCCCCTGCAGCTTTATCGCCAGTACCGGCCCTGCGTCTTCCGCCCCCTGAACCGTGTAATCCAAAGGCGCCTGATGGCCACCGGGCAGGGTCAGTGTTTCCGGAGCCAATCTCTTCAGTGACTGTTGTTGTGGGTAATCAAGCAGGCTGTTCAACGCTTCTGTGAGCGGCAACTGTTGCACCCCGGACCAACGCCTGATGCCCGCCAGATACGGGCCCAGCCACTGTGGGAGTTGATCTATAAGAGCTGCTTCTGATACCTGGGGCCACTGCCCGGGCCACAACCGGTGTAGCAACCGCACCCGGCCACACCACTGCCGGGCACGGGGTGTCCAGGGCAGACACTGGAGACCTTGACGCTGTACCTCTGCCAGTAGCGCTTGTTCAATCTGTTCAGCAGAGGGGGCAGTGCCGGGACCTTCCTCCAGTATCAGGGCACCCAGCCGGCGGCGTTGGTAACACATGACGGTGCCCCGGTGCTGATCCCATTCGCTTTCTTCCTGGCCGCGGATATGCCCTGTCAGCGCCTGTTTCAGCCCAGCCAGGGTTACTGGCCCGGCCAGGTAGATCCGTGCCTCCCGCCGGTCCCCGTCCAGTTCCGCCGCCACCAGCCAGGGCTCTCCCGCCAGGGGGTCGTTATCCGCCAGGCGGGCGCCACGGCCGTTGCTTAACTGATAGCGGGGTTCAATACCGGGGCGGCGGCGGGCCACCCGGTCCGGGAATGCCAGGGCCAGCAGTTCGCCGGTGCTCTGTTCCCCATGTTCAGGGGGTTGCACCGGGTCCCGGGGGCGGCCCCGGGCACTACCCGTAACCAGGCGACTCAGTGCCTGCTGCAGAGACTGCAGGCGCCCCCGGTCCACCTGGGGGTGTTGCCGCTGGCCCCGTAATAGCAGCAGGCGTTCCCGCAGGTCGCTGCTCTGGGTAAACGCCATCAGGTCCTGTTCGCTGAGCAGAACCGCCAGCTCTGCTGCCAGCTGACCCTGTCCCTGCTGGCGCCCCTTAATCACCATATGGGCCAGCCGCGGAGGCAGCCCCAGGGCATTCATGGCTTTGCCATGGGCGGTGATGGCCCCCTCCTGATCCAGGGCGTCCAGCCATTTCAACAGATCCACTGCTTGTTCCCAGTGGGCTGCCGGGGGCAGATCCAGCCAGGTAAGATCTCCGGGATCACGGCTGCCCCACTGGGCCAGCTCCAGGGCCAGTGGCGCCAGGTCTGCAGAGAGAATGGCCGCCGGGCTATGGCGGGGCAGTCCCTGCTGTTCGCTTTGGGACCACAGCCGGTAGCAGTGCCCGGGTTCCAGCCGGCCGGCCCGGCCCCGGCGTTGTTCCGCCGCCGCCTGGGACACCCGCTCTGTCACCAGCCGGCTCATGCCTGAGCGGGGGTCGAACCGGGGCCTCCGCTCCAGGCCGGCGTCAATCACCACGGTAATGCCGGCAATGGTCAGGCTGGTTTCTGCAATGGCGGTAGCCAGCACCACTTTGCGCCGGCCCCCGGATGCGGGACTGATAGCCCGGTCCTGGGCCTCGGCTTTCAAGGCACCGTAAAGGGGACAAAGATCCGTATCCCCCGGGAGCTGTCCCGTCAGGCGCTGCTGGACCCGGCGAATTTCCCCGGCCCCAGGCAGAAACACCAGCAGAGAGCCGGCCTGCTCCGCCAGGGCCTGGTGAATGACCCGGCTGACCTGGTCTTCCAGCCCTTGCTGGCGCTTTGGCGGGTGGTAGCTGAGGGTCACCGGCCAGCTGCGCCCGGCGCTGGTTAACACCGGTGCGTTATCCAGTAGCTGTGACAGGGGGTCAGCATCCAGAGTGGCAGACATGATCAGCAGCCGCAGGTCTTCCCGCAGGGCTTGCTGACTCTCCCGGGCCAGGGCCAGACCCATGTCAGCCTGCAGGGAGCGCTCGTGGAATTCATCGAAAATCACCAGGGCTACCCCTTCAAGGCCAGGGTCTTTTTGCAGCATGCGAGTCAGAACCCCCTCGGTGACCACTTCAATGCGGGTGCGGGGTGACACCCGGGTCTCCAGGCGGGTACGCAACCCCACCCGCTCACCCAGGGGTTCCCCCAGCTGAGCCGCCATAAAGCGGGCGGCAGAACGGGCTGCCAGCCGCCTGGGTTCCAACATCACAATACGCCCTGTTTGTGCCCAAGGGGCATCAGCCATCAGGGCCAGGGGAACGACGGTGGTTTTACCGGCACCGGGAGGGGCCTGCAGCAGCACCGTATTATGGTGGCTCAGGTGTTTGAGTAGATCGGGTATCAGGGCGGCTATCGGTTGCATCGGGGCATGATGCCTTGGATAAGGACGTGGCGCCATGGCCTGTAACCTGGCAGGAGACTCTGGGGTTTCAGGGAGGGCTGAAAACGCCCCTGTTTGAGGCGTGGCTATGCACTGAATAGCGCTAATGCACTATATTGGCGCATAAAAAGGGGTTGGCTCCCTGTAAAGCCCCGGAAAGATTGCACCAAAACAGGCCCGATCCTTGCTTGTGCACTACCAGGGATCGTTAACCGGGTTACTGGAGAAGCACCATGAATTACCTGATAAGTGCAGTACTGTGTATCTGGATTGTATTCAGCCTGATAACCGCCGGGGCCGGCATACTGTCCTGGGTTGCCATGGGGGTTCTGTTGCTGTTGATTGCGGCCTGGTTTCTGCTGGATTCACGCTGCCCCAAGTGCCGGCGCTTCAATGCCCTGGCCCATGCGGAAGAGGGGCCCGGTGTGGGTAAAGATGTCCCCCAGGCCCACTTTCAATGTCATCACTGCGGCCATCGGCTGAGCCGCAAAGCCCCCCTGTCCCGGCTGCGCAGCCGCCGACCCTCCCGGCCGGCGGACAGCTGAGGGGGGCTGTCAAAGCCCCCGGGTCTGAATTACCCAGCCATTGATATCGCACCCCAGGCAAGGCCCGGTAAAGAGATCGGCAGCGTCACTGTCACCCTTGAGCTGAAACTCCCACCAGGCGGTACTCATGCCCCGGTAAACGCCAAAATTGCCGATGGGGGCAAAATGACTGGTGCCCTGGCTGTTGGCCCAGAATACCGGCACGTTCGTACGTTCAAACACCGGCCGCTGGTTGCTGTTGGGACCGGCGAGAAAGTCGGCGCTGCC
>REBR01000103.1 GCA_007692645.1 Halomonadaceae bacterium
CCTGGTGGATAACGGCAACGAACAGCTCTACGCCGAAGGATACGCCAAGGTGGTCTGGTTTGACCATGCCAGCAGGGGTTCAACGGCCCTGCCGGACAGCTTACGTGCCCTGGCTGCCGAGTAGTTCACGCCTGGCAGCCTGGGCTTCAGCGTTTGCGCAGAATGACATTACCAATTGAATAGCCGGCACCAAAAGAACAAATGACCCCCAGGTCCCCGGGGGCCAGATCGCTCTGGTGCTGGTGAAACGCAATAATCGAGCCTGCGGAACTGGTATTGGCATATTCATCCAGTATCACTGGCGCTTCGTCCACTGTGGCGTCACGCCCCAGCACCCGACGGGCAATCAGCTGATTCATGTTCAGGTTAGCCTGATGCAGCCACATGCGGCGTAAATCCGTGGCCACCAACCCATGGCTCTGCAGGTGATCACCAATTAAAGAGGCCACCAGGGGAGAGACTTCTTTGAAGACCTTGCGCCCTTGCTGAACGAACATCTTATCGGGTTTACCCATACCGGATTCGTCACCCCGATTGAGAAAACCAAAATTATTACGGATATTGTTGGAGTACTGGGTTTTCAACCGGGTACCCAGCACCTCAAACCCCTGCCCGGCTTTAACATCCTCCGCAGCCTGCACAATCACTGCAGTGCAGGCATCACCAAAAATAAAGTGACTGTCCCGATCAGTGAAATTGAGGTGACCACTGCAAATTTCAGGACTGAGCACCATCACTGCCCGGGCACTTCCACTCTGGATGGCATTCACGGCGGCCTGGATGCCAAAGGTGGCGGAACTGCAGGCCACATTCATGTCATAGGCAAAGCCGGCCATACCCATGGCAGCCTGCACTTCTACCGCTACGGCCGGATAAGGCCGTTGCAGATTGGAGCAGGCAACTATGACCGCATCTATCTGTGATGCTGCCAGACCCGCATCATCCAGGGCTTGCTGTCCGGCTGCCATGGCCATCTCACATTGAACACTGGGTTCATCATTGTGGCGGTCAGGAATGATCGGGAACATGCGATGAGGATCCAGAACACCTTCCTTATTGACCACATGACGGCGCTTGATGCCGGAGGCTTTTTCAATGAAATCCGTGGCAGAGGGCTGTAACGCTGTCCGCTCCCCTGTTTCAATGTCTTTCTGATAGCGACTGTTATGCAGTTCTACATAGGTGTTGAACGACTCCACCAGCTCTTCATTGCTTATTACCGCAGGCGGTGCATAAAGGCCACTGCCACTGATTACAGTGGCGGCTAACGCTTGGGAAGTAGGTGCAGTCACGGAAGTCCTCTTTCAGCTGGGGTGCCCGGGCAGAGCCGGGTCACAGTAATTATTGATATTGATGGAAGTTATACTAACACACCAGTGACTGCTGTCAGCTTTGAACCCGTTGCCATTGTTTATCCAGCCGTTGCGGGGAAACGGTCATCACCGTACCCAGTTGCTGGGCAAAAACAGACACCCGGTATTCCTCCAGCATCCAGCGGTATTGCATCAACTCTGCACAGGTTACCCCCTGTAAAGCCAAGGCATCACGCCGTTCCACATAACGCTGCCAAAGAGGGGCAAAACGGTGCAGAAATTCACGTTCTGCTCCCGCTTCACGGGGCATTTTCTCCAGCCGCTGTATGGCGGCCTGCATATACACCGGCAGCCTTGGCAGCCACTGGCCCGGGGTTTCCTGCAAAAACCCCGGGTAGATCAGCTGGCTCATCTGAAATTTTACATCCGCCAGGCTATGGGCAAGGTTCAGTGGGATTTTCCCCTTTAGCCCCTTCATCACCTGATGGTGCTGCTCCAGGGACTCCTTCAATAAGGCAATATTCCCCTGCAAACTGTCATGGAAACTGTGCCTATGGGCATTCAGGGTTGCTTCAAAGGCGTCCTGGTGCCGTGGCAAATTCCCTTCCCCGGACAAAAAATGCCCCATGGCCGTGGCCATCAGCAGATCATCCTGTAGCGGTTTTCGCTGACCATAGGGGGCAAACAACAGTGCTGCCTGTTTGAAGGCCGGACTGGAGCGCTCAAGATCCTCCAGGGCGTTGCCCATGCGGTTCAGTAACAGCCGGGCAATACCCCGCCGATTCAGGTCATTGGCCCGAGCCGGGTCCAGTACCTGGGTCAGGCATACGCTCCCCCCCTGATCTTCTAACACCGGATAGACGGTAACGTCCATGCCCCCCTGTCGGGTTTGCCGGCTGGCTGGTAGCTCCTTGAAGTTCCATTCCCGGGTCACTGAAGGGGTCGCAGCTTTGGCCTGGCTGGCACCTGCCACGCTGGCAGCCAGGGCGCTGTCTGCCTGACGTTCAAACTTTTGCCGCAACTGTGACAGATCCCGCCCCTGAGCCAGCAAATTGCCCTGTTCATCCAATAGCTGAATATTCATTCGCAAATGCGGGAGCAATTCTTCCGGCTGCCATTGCTCCGGGTCTACTTTAGCGCCAGTCATTCGTTTCAGCTCAGCACCAAGACGATTGCCCAGGGGGTCATTACAGGGGGTCAGATTCGCTAACGCCGCATCCACGAAATCCGGTACCGGTACAAAATTGCGCCGCAATGACTTGGGTAGCCCTTTGATCAGCTGAATGCATTTTTCCCGTAACAACCCTGGCACCAGCCATTCCAGCCGATGCATGGGGAGCTGTTTCAGGGCCATGATGGGCACCCGGATACTGACCCCGTCATTCTCCCCACCGGGGGCAAAATGGTAGCGCAGCTCATAGGTTAGACCCGCCCATTGCAACTGGTCCGGGTACTGTTCTTCCTGGGCCTGGTCCCGGGGACGGGCAAGCACATCCGCTTCTGTCAGTTCCAGAGCCTTGAGTGCCTCATGGGTCAGGGTTTTCCACCAGGTCTCGAAATGGGCACCACTGACAACCTCAGGGGGCAACCGTTCTGCATAGAACCGGAACAGGGTTTCCTCATCCACCAGCAGATCCCTGCGGCGGACTTTCACTTCCAGGGCTTCAACGCTGGCCACCAACGCCCGGTTGGCTTTTACAAAGGAAGCCCGGGTTGTGTAATCCCCTTCTACCAGGGCAGAACGGATGAAAATCTCACGGCTTAGTTGCGGGTCGATGCTGTCATAGCCAACCCGGCGCCCGGAGACGATGGTCAGGCCATAGAGGGTCTGGGTTTCCAGGGCAATGACCTGAGCTCTCTTGCGCTCCCAGTGGGGTTCGGCGTACTGACGTTTGATAATGTGTGTCGCCAGGGGCTCGATCCACTGGGGTTCAATGGCGGCAACCATACGGGCAAATACCTGGCTGGTTTCCATCACTTCCGCCGCCATAATCCATTTCGGTGCGGTTTTTACCAGGGGTGAGCCAGGGAATATTTTCAACCGGCGGTTACGGGTGCCCAGATACTCCCGTCGCTCATCCTTGATAGCAACCTGCCCCAGTAATCCGCTGAGCAAGGACTGGTGTAAGGCAGGGCTCTCAGCCGGCTCCTGATTTAACAACAACTTCTGTTCCCGGGCCATTAATGCCAGCTGGTGATGGACCTCACGCCACTCCCGCATACGCAGGTAGTTAAGGAAACGCTTCTGACACCATTTGCGCAGCTGGTTCTGGGTCAGGTCCTGGCGTTGCTGCTCAAAGGTGTCCCACAGGCGAACCAGGGCGATAAAATCCGAGGCCGGGTCGTTGTATTCCTGATGGGCCTGGTCCGCCGCCTGCTGCTTGTCGGATGGGCGCTCCCGGGGGTCCTGGATGCTCAGCCCGGCACTGATTATCAGCACTTCACGGAGACAGCCCCGCTGCCCTGCCTCAAGGAGCATGCGGGCCAGGCGTGGATCAACCGGCAGGCGGGCCATGGACCGCCCGGCGGGTGTCAGGCGACGTCGGGTATCCACGGCACCCAGCTCTTCAAGCAGTTTATAACCGTCATTGATCAGCCTGCCATCCGGTGGATCAATAAACGGAAAGCGGCGAATGTCCCCCAGCCCCATCTGGGCCATTTGCAGAATGACAGATGCCAGATTGGTGCGGCGGATTTCCGGGTCGGTATATTCCGGGCGGCTGATAAAATCACTTTCGTCATACAGGCGAAAGCAGATGCCCGGCGCCACCCGGCCGCAACGGCCTTTACGCTGGTTAGCGCTGGCCTGTGACACCGGCTCAATGGGCAGGCGTTGAATTTTGGAGCGTACGCTGTAGCGACTCAGGCGGGCCAGGCCGGTATCGATGACATAACGAATACCGGGTACTGTCAGTGAGGTCTCAGCCACGTTGGTAGCCAGCACAATGCGCCGGCCACTGTGGTTCTGAAAAACCCGGTTTTGCTCCTGGGTGCTCAACCTGGCGTACAGGGGCAGCACTTCCGTGTGACGTAATGGTGCTTCCCGCAATGCCCTGGATACCAGGCGGATATCCCGCTCCCCCGGTAAAAAAACCAGCACATCCCCGGGGCTTTTGCCGCTGCTTTTCTCATGTTGTTCGATTTCTTCAACTGCAGCTTCAATGGCACCAGGCCAGCCACTGTCGTCGTTCTGATCAGTGGTCAACGGGCGATAACGCACCTCAACCGGGTGGGTACGGCCAGTTACCTCCACCACCGGCGCCTGATGGAAATGTTTGCTAAAGCGGTCAAGCTCAATGGTGGCAGAGGTAATAATCAGCTTAAGATCCGGACGTTTGGGTAAGATCTGTTTTAAGGCCCCCAGCAGGAAGTCGATATTCAGGCTTCTTTCGTGGGCTTCATCAATAATCAGGGTGTCATAACGATCCAGATAACGGTCCCGGTCCAGTTCCGCTAACAGGATACCGTCAGTCATCACCTTGATCAGGGAGCGTGGGGAGGTCTGATCAGTGAAACGTACCTGATACCCCACCAACTCCCCCACCGGGGTTTCCATTTCCTGGGCAAGGCGCTGGGAGACAGTGCGGGCAGCAATACGCCGTGGCTGGGTGTGGCCGATCAGCCCCCGGCGGCCCCGGCCAGCTGCCAGGCAGATCTTGGGTAGCTGAGTGGTTTTACCGGAACCGGTTTCCCCGGCCACGATCACCACCTGATGCTGTTCGATCAGGGCCTGAATGTCTTCGGCCCGCTCACTCACGGGTAAATTTTCCGGCAGCCGGATCAGGGGCTCAATGGCCTGACGCTCACTGAACGCCCCAAGGCCTTTCTCCAGCCACTGCTCAATGCGGATTTTTTCCTTGTCCGGCACAGGGGTTTTGCCCAGGCGCCGGCCTATGCGGCCAGCTTCTATCTGGCGGCACTGGGGCAGCTGGCTGCGGATGGTGTTTATCCAGGCACTGTCCTGATCTGCCATATGGGGGAGTTTCCACCGTATAAAATGTGTGACCGGGTATAGGGCGAGCCGGTATGGAATGCTGGGGACAATAACGTAAAAAACCCTGCCTTTCGACAGGGTTTTTCAATGGCCTGGCAGCCCCTCAGGGCTCAAGGGACATTAAGCAGGCTTCTTTTCATCCCGCAATTCACGACGCAGGATCTTGCCCACGTTGGTCTTGGGCAGATCATCCCGGAACTCAACGGTCTTGGGTACTTTATATGCGGTCATGTTTTCCCGGCAGAAATCACGGATTTCTTTCTCTGTGACGCTTGGGTCAGAGGCTACGGCGTAGACTTTCACCGCTTCGCCACTCTTTTCATCGGGAATACCCACAGCGGCACATTCCAGAATTTTCGGGTGACCGGTAACCACATCTTCAATTTCGTTGGGATACACGTTGAAGCCGGAGACCAGGATCATGTCCTTTTTGCGGTCCACAATGCGCACGTAGCCGTCCTCCTGAATGACCGCCACATCCCCGGTCTTGAACCAGCCATCTTCATCAATGGATTTGGCGGTTTCTTCCGGACGCTGCCAGTACCCTTTCATCACCTGGGGACCTTTGATGCAAAGCTCACCGGCTTCACCAATGGCCTGGTCTTTGCCATCGTCATCAATGGTCTTCAGCAGGGTGCTGGGAAGCGGCATACCAATGGTGCCAATCTGAATGCCCATGGGGGGATTCAGGGTCGCTACCGGTGAGGTTTCTGTAAGGCCGTAACCTTCAGTGACCTGACCACCAGTAACATCCTGCCAAAGCTTGGCGGTAGAGGTGGTCAGAGCCATACCACCAGCCACGGTGATTTTCAGGTGACTGAAGTCCAGCTTGCGGAAATCTTCATTGTTGCACAGGGCTACAAACAGGGTGTTGAGACCCATAAAGCAGGTGAATTTCCAGTTCTGCAGCTCTTTCACGAAGCCTGGAATGTCCCGGGGGTTGGGAATCAGGACACTGTGGTTACCTGTGGCCATCAGCAGACCACAGTTCATGGTGAAAGAATAAATGTGGTACAGGGGCAAGGGGGCAATGATGGTTTCCTGCCCTTCTTTGAGTTCAGCCAGCAGCAGGGGTTTACACTGGAGCAGGTTGGAGACCAGGTTACGGTGAGTCAGCATGGCGCCTTTGGCCACACCGGTAGTGCCGCCGGTGTACTGCAGTACGGCAATGTCATCCGGCTGGACGGTGACTTTCTGGTGCTGCTGATTGGCACCCTCTTTTAATACCTGGGTCAAAGGGATGGCATCCGGCAAGTTGTAGGCTGGCACCATTTTCTTAACATGCTTGACCACTGTGTTCATCAGCAGGCGCTTGAGGGGCTTGTGGAAGTCCGCAATTTCAGTGACGAAAACATGCTCAAGACCGGTGTTCGGCAGTACTTTTTCAACGTTGTAAGCCATATTAGCCAGCACAACCAGTGCCTTGGCCCCGGAATCGTTGAACTGGTGTTCCATTTCCCGGGTGGTGTAAAGCGGGTTGGTGTTGACCACCACGAGACCGGCACGCATGGCCCCGTAAACCATTACCGGGTACTGGGGAATATTGGGCATTTGCAGAGCAATGCGATCCCCGGGCTTCAGGTTAGTGTTGTTCTGCAGGTATGCCGCAAAATCACGGGTCAGGCGGTCCATGTCTGCAAACGTCAAAGTCACACCGACACCACTGAAAGCGGGTTTATCGGCGAACTTTTTTACGGATTGCTCAAACACATCCAGCATATCAGTATACTGGTTAGTGTCGACTTCGGCGGGGATGCCTGCGGGATAGCGGTCTTTGAAAAACTGCGCCATATCCATGTTACTGCTCCTGTTGCGTTGTTAACTGTTGTTTGTAGGCCTGTTTTGTTAACCATCACTCATTCGTGGCGGAACTATAACAGGTTGCTGTGAACCATGTAGCATCCAGCAACCTCACTCAGCCAACAAAATAATGGTGTTTCCACTGTTGGGAAAGTGTCAGTATCTTTAACGTTAGACTCTGTCCAGCCCTATTGATGGTTTAAAGGACCATAACTAACTCATTGTTTTGATTGCTTATTGCGATCATTATCCTGTTATTTGCTATAAGTTCAACAGCATCGTTGTTAAACGGTGCTCTCGAATGCCGAGCTTTAGCCGATGGGGCTCAACCACATCGGCTTTTTTTATTTAACGGCTTAGATATCGCATGGCATCTTCAAGGCCCTGAAGTGATAACGGGTACATCTGGTTTTCAACCAGTTGCCGGGTCATTGCCAGGGACCCCCCCGGGGACCAGTAATCCTCCGGTAGCGGATTAATCCACACCACACGTTCAAAATGGTCCCTGACCCGTTCCATCCAGGTTGCCCCTGCCTCTTCGTTCCAGTGCTCAATAGAGCCTCCGGGATGGCTAACCTCATAGGGTGCCATGGTGGCATCGCCGATGAATATGACTCGATAGTCTGAAGTGTATTTATGCAATATGTCCCACACTGGCAAAGTGGCATTCATGCGCCGGATATTGTCCTTCCAGACACTTTCATAAATGAAATTGTGGAAGTAAAAATACTCCATGTGCTTGAATTCACTGCGGCAGGCTGAAAACAGCTCTTCACAGACCCGTACATGGGGGTCCATAGAGCCACCCACATCGAAAAACAGCAGTACTTTTACTGTGTTATGACGCTCTGGCACCATTTTCAGATCCAGATAGCCGCCATTACGGGCGGTACTGCTGATGGTGGTGTCAATATCAAGTTGGTCCGGAGCCCCCTGTCGGGCAAATTTACGCAACCGTCTCAGCGCCATCTTTATATTGCGAATACCCAGGGTAATGCTGTCATCCAGATCCCGGTACTCCCGGCGCTCCCAAACTTTGGTCGCTTTACCGTGGCGCCCCTGCTTTTGCCCGACGCGTATCCCTTCAGGGTTAAAACCATCAGCACCAAAGGGTGAGGTGCCACCGGTGCCAATCCATTTATTGCCCCCCTGGTGACGTTCTTTCTGTTCTTCCAGGCGCTTTTTAAAGGTTTCAATCAGTTCTTCAAGCCCACCTAATGACTCAATCTGGGCTTTTTCCTCGTCACTCAGGTTTTTGGCAAATTCTGAGCGCAGCCATTCATCGGGAATCACTGCCTGCAGCAGTTCATCCAGATTTTCGATGCCTTTGAAATAGGAGGCAAAGGCCCGGTCAAACTTGTCGTAGTGGCGCTCGTCTTTCACCAGACACAGGCGAGCCAGGAAGTAGAAATCTTCCATGTCGGCAAAAACCAGACCCTGCTCCATGGCCTCGATCAGGTCCAGGTATTCCCGTAGGGTGGCCGGCACCCGGGCACGGCGCACTTCCATAAAAAAATCGATGAGCATAATGCCCCCGGTTCAGCGGTGTTTAGCGGCGGCGACGGGCCATAAAAGCCAGTTTCTGCAACAGGTGTGCATCCTGTTCGTTTTTCACCAGGGCCCCATACAGGGGTGGCAATGCGGAACTGGTATCACCGTCCTGAATAACTTTTTGTGCAAGGTCGTCTGCCATCAGTAGCTTGAGCCAGTCAATCAGCTCAGAGGTGGACGGCTTTTTCTTCAGGCCCGGTACTTTGCGCACATCGAAGAACACCTCAAGGGCATCCCGCACCAGATCCTGTTTGATGTTGGGGAAATGGACATCAACAATCTGTTGCATGGTGCTGTTATCGGGAAAGTCGATGTAATGAAAGAAGCAGCGGCGCAGGAAGGCATCGGGCAGTTCTTTCTCATTGTTACTGGTGATCACGACTATGGGGCGCTGCTTGGCTTTGACCTGTTGCTGAGTTTCATAAACAAAGAACTCCATGCGATCCAGTTCCTGCAATAGATCGTTAGGGAATTCGATGTCGGCCTTGTCAATTTCATCAATCAGCAGAACCACCCGCTCCTCAGCTTCAAAGGCCTCCCACATTTTGCCTTTGACGATGTAATTGGCAATGTCATGAACTTTGTCATTGCCCAACTGGGAATCCCGCAGGCGGGAAACCGCATCGTATTCATACAGTCCCTGCTGGGCTTTGGTGGTGGACTTGATGTGCCATTGAATCAAGCGGGCACCAATGCCCTCTGCCAGCTCTTCCGCCAGCATGGTTTTACCGGTGCCCGGCTCACCCTTGATCAGCAGCGGACGCTGCAGGGTAATTGCGGCATTAACGGCCATCTGCAACTCATCGGTTGCAACGTATTTATCGGTGCCCTGAAACTTCATCTCAGACTGTCCTTCATCAATAATCGGGGTGAGCAGTATATCGGGGGGGATCGGGCAGTCACAAGCGCTCACCCCCGGGAGCAGCTCCCGGGGGGATATAACTCCTGATCAGGTACGCTTGTTATCGTCTTTTTCCGGTATATCCTCATCCGGCAAATCATCCACATCGGCGATATCAAAGTCTTCCAGGGAGAACTCGTCATCGTTGTCTTCATCATCCTCCAGGGGCT
>REBR01000188.1 GCA_007692645.1 Halomonadaceae bacterium
AGGGGGGGTAGTTGCCAGGCCATGGCGGGCCAACTTAACAGCCGGGCCCTGGCCGGCTGTACCTGAGCAAAAACAGCCTCAGGCACCCCCAGATCGTCAAACGCCACGGGACCGGTGTAATGCCGTGCCTGACCGGTATAAAACCCGGCCTTGCGGCCAATAAAACTCACAGTCAGATCTGCCACCATAGCCGCACCCAGTGCCTGGCCGGTTTCGGCACAGAGCCCGGAGGGCCCGTCGATGGCCAATACCGGGCAGTCACTCTGGTTAACCTGAGCAATCAGCCACCGGTAGGGCTCCCGCACCTCCCCGGAAAGCCCTATGCCCAGCAGGCTGTCAACTACCAACTCCGCATACCGCAGCCATTCGGCAAGGCGTTGCTCCCGGGTCTGGTCGTCCCCCGTTAAGGTGGCTGTCACCAGCCCCTGATCCAGAGCCCACTGCCAGGCCTGGCGGGCTTCACCCTGTAACTGCTCCACCGGGGACAGGGCGACACACACCACCTGCAGGCCCTGTTGCCGGGCCATGCCCGCCACCACATAGCCGTCACCGCCGTTATTGCCGCCGCCACAGAGCACCAGCAACCGTTTGGCCTGTGGCCAGGTGCGGCGCAGCAGCCGGAAAGCCGCACGACCGGCCCGGCGCATCAGGTCAAAACCGTCAATACCGCCAGCGATGGCGGCACGGTCCAGTTGTTGTACCTGCTGTGGCCTGTACAGCAGCGGGTCTCGTGGTGATGTCATAGAGCCTGTTACCATAAGCATGTGGAGCAATTATCGTACGATAACAGATCTTTTGCCAGAAAACGGTTTAACTGAATTATCCAGGCAACTGTTAAGACAGACAAAATTGTTTATTAGCGTTATGTAATAGGTGTCAATAAATGACCAGTTATGACCTCAACCCGCCGGATTTTGCTGCTTTGGTGACTCTGATTCACCAATGGGCACAGCAGTTGGGCTTTCAGGACCTGGGTATTACGGACACGGATCTGGGACAGCACGGGGAACACCTGAACCAGTGGCTCGATGCCGGCCACCATGCAGATATGGACTACATGGGCAAACACGGCAGTAAACGCTACCAGCCCCAGCAACTGGTGCCAGGCACCCTGCGGGTGATATCTGTGCGCATGGATTATCAGCCTGAAAACGATACTAAAAAGGAAGTACTGACTAACCCTGAAAGCGCCTATATTGCTCGCTATACCCTGGGAAGGGATTACCATAAGCTGATACGCAAGCGCCTGGCGAGTCTGGCCAAGCGCATAGATGCGGCCCTGGAAGGCTATGACTACCGCGCCTTTGTGGACAGTGCTCCGGTACTGGAACGGGCCCTGGCGGAAAAAGCCGGTCTGGGCTGGATTGGCAAAAACACCATGCTGATACACCCCAAGGCCGGTTCATTCTTCTTTCTTGGGGAAATCTTCACCACGGCGCCGCTGCCCATAGACGCCCCTTTCAGCAAACACCATTGTGGCAGCTGCTCTGCCTGCATGGACCTGTGCCCCACGGATGCCTTCCCCTCCCCCCATGTGCTGGATGCCAGGCGCTGCATTTCCTACCTGACCATTGAAAACCCGGGGGCGATTCCCCTGCACCTGCGCTCACTCATGGGCAACCGGGTGTTTGGCTGCGACGACTGCCAGCTGGTCTGCCCCTGGAACAAGTTCAGCAAACCGAGCCAGGAGCCGGATTTTCGCCCCCGGCACCAACTGGATAACAGCACCCTGGCCAGCCTGTTTCTCTGGAGTGAGGAGCAGTTTCTGGAGAAGACCACAGGCTCTGCCATTCGCCGGGCCGGCTACACCGGCTGGCTGCGCAACCTGGCGGTGGGTCTGGGGAATGCCCCCAGCACCATCCCGGTTACCGAGGCCCTTCGGCAGCGCCAGTACCACTCCAATGATCTGGTCAGGGAACACACCCAGTGGGCCTTACAGCAACATGGCATTGTCAGCTGAATGCCAGCCCCCGGACTCAGGAATGCATTCAGGGCAGGCCAGCCTGTCTGTCAGGGAGAACGGGCTGGTATACTACCCCTAACCATCAGGACCACAGGAAAACACCATGCCATCTTTACAGGATCAGCTGCTCAAGGCCGGGCTCGCGGATGAGAACAAAGCCAAGCAGGTCAGAAAAGCCAAGCGGGACCAGCAGAAACAGCTGAAGCAGAAGCCCAAAGGCAGCCGCCAGGTCAATGAGAGCCGTGACCAGGCCCGTCAGGCCCAGCAGGAGAGCGCCGAACGGGATCGCAAACTGAACCAGGAGCGGGAAGCCGCCGCCCAGCGCAAAGCCGTGGCAGCCCAGATCCGGCAGCTGGTACAAAGCAATAAAATCGATCTGAAGCGGGGTGATACCGCTTACCAGTTCGTCCATGGCAGCAAGATCAAGAAGATCCATGTGCCTGACGAACTGGTGGATCAGCTATCCCGGGGCCGATTGGCGGTGGTGTGCCTGGGGGAGGCCTATGAAGTGGTGCCGGAAGTGGTGGCCCGCAAAATCCAGCAGCGGGACCCTGACGCCATCGTGGTGCTCCATGACCGCCATAAAGACGATCTGGAAGAAGACGACCCCTATGCGGGCTATGAAATCCCCGACGACCTCATGTGGTAAAGGCGTTACTCCCGGAAGAAGTGCTGCCGGTAGTGCTGTAATTCGGCAATGGAATCGCGGATATCGTCCATGGCCAGGTGGCTGCCTTTTTTCTGCACCCCCTCCAGCACCGCCGGGTTCCAGCGCCGGGCCAGTTCCTTGATGGTGCTCACATCCAGGTTACGGTAGTGGAAAAACGCCTCCAGCTCCGGCATGTAGCGGGCCAGAAAACGCCGGTCCTGGCCGATGCTATTGCCGCACATGGGGGACTCCCCCGGGGCCAGGTGCTCTGCCAGAAACGCCAGAGTCTGCTTTTCCGCTTCCCGCTCGGTAAGGCGACTCTCTTGCACCCGCCGGGTCAGACCGGACTCCCCGTGGGTACGGGTACACCACTCATCCATTGCCGACAGCAGGCTGTCTGACTGATGAACCGCCAGTACAGGCCCTTCAGCCAGGGTATTCAGATCATCGTCAGTGACAATGGTGGCAATCTCGATAATGCGGTCCCGGTCCGGTTCCAGCCCGGTCATTTCCAGGTCAATCCAGATCAGGCGGTTACTGGTGGCCATAACGTCTCCTGGCTAAGCACGATAAAAACAGTTGCGAGAACATAACCCATAACAGGCGCAGCGGCGCCACTATCGGTTACACTGCGCCCTGACAAACCGCCAGGCAATAACACAGCGTTTCTCTTCCAATAGCGACATCTTCTCATAGCAAAAAGGGCAGGCACAGCGGCAATGGCAAAACGTAAACTCAGTCACCAGCAACGTCGACGCATTGCCGCCATGCACCAGGAGCGGCGACAAAAAGCCGCCGACCAGACTCAGCAGCAGGCCGGTGAGGGCCTGGCAGAGGAAAGTGAGGGTATTGATCTGCCTGGCCTGGTGATGGCCCATTACGGGCAGCAGCTGGCCATCCGGCCCCTGAGCCCTGGTTCTGAAAATGAGGAAATCCGCTGCCATGCCAGGGCCAACATTGACCCCCTGGTGACCGGCGACCGGGTGGTGTGGCGCCGTGGCGACGATAACCGGGGCATCGTACTGGCCCGGGAGCCCCGGGATTCGGTGCTGAAACGGCCCGACAATTTTGGCAACCTGAAACCGGTGGCGGCCAATATCGACCGCATGCTGGTGGTGATTGCACCACTGCCTGAACCCCATGACAACCTGATTGACCGCTATCTGGCTGCAGCAGAGATCAGCGGTATCGAGCCGGTACTGGTACTGAACAAGCAGGATTTGATGAACCCCGCCCGGCACCGCCAGCTGGACCCCATGCTGGCCCGTTACCGGGTCCTGGGCTATCAGGTGCTGGCGGTCTCAGCAGATGGTGAGCCGCAACACGAGGCAGGCATGGAAACCCTACGGGGGGCCTTACAGGGACATACCAGTGTGCTGGCGGGGCAATCCGGGGTGGGCAAGTCGAGCCTGGTGCAGCAACTGCTGCCAGAGGAATCCCTGCGTATCGGTGATTTGTCCGAAGCAGGGAAAGGCACCCACACCACCACCACTGCCCGGCTGTATTCTCTGGCTGGCGGCGGCAGCCTGATCGATTCCCCGGGCATCCGGGAATTCGGGCTCTGGCATATTACTGCCCAGGAACTGGCCTGGGGCTTTGTGGATATCCGCCCCCTGGCGGGGATGTGCCGCTTCCGTAACTGCAGCCATCTGAATGAGCCTGGCTGCGCCCTGGATGAGGCCCAGGAGCAGGGCAAACTGAGCCCTGAGCGGCTTAACAGCTTTCGCCGTATTTTGCGGGATATGGCCAGCCAGCAGGCCCGGGGGCTGACGCCACCGAGTGCCTAGGGCATGCTTGAAAAACCGGTTTCTTTACCAGTTAACGTCCTGCTCATCCACCTGACGCTCGATGGTGCGCTCAAACCAGTCAGGCCCATCCTCCTCCAGATCCCCCGGGGTGCTCTGGTCCAGGCTGGCGGAGTGGCTGGAAGAGGCGCTTTTCTGGATCGCGTCTGAGGTTTTCTTGTTCAGCACGATAATGGAAATACGCCGATTCACAGGCGCTTGCGGGTTGGTCCGGTCAAACAGCACAGAATCCCCCAGGCCCACCACCCGGGCCACTTGGTCGTTAGCAACTCCCCCTGCCACCAGCGCCCGCCGGGCGGTATTGGCACGATCCGCAGAGAGCTCCCAGTTGCTGTAATCATCCCGCCCCTGAAATGGAATGCCATCAGTGTGGCCGGTAATGCTCAGGCGACGGGAAAAACTGGCCAGGGGAGCCGCCAGTTCAAACAGAATGTCTTCCGAGTAGAACTTCAACTCTGCCCTGCCGCTGTCAAACATCGGCCGCTGGGAACGATCCACGATCTGGATACGCAGCCCTTCGTCAGTAATATCGATTAACAACTGATCGCGAAACTGCTGCAAAATTTCGCTCTCATCAATCTTGCTCTCAAGCTCCTGGAGTAGCTGCTGGGTTTCCCGCTTTTCCATGGAGTCCGCCAGATCACGAATATCGTCATCATCAATGCGCAATTCCTCCGGTGCGATGGTATCCGGTCCCTCAGACATGGCTGCGCGCCCCCCCAGATCGATAGGGTCCGGCATTCCCCCCTGCTCAAAGCCGATGGGGTCGCGAAAATAAGACTCAATGGCCTGTTTCTGTTCCGGTGTTGCCTGGTTGGTAGCCCACAACACCAGAAAAAAGGCCATCATGGCCATGGCAAAGTCGGCAAACGCGATCTTCCAGGCGCCCCCGTGGTGGCCACCACCGCCTTTTTTGATGCGTTTGACGATGATGGGACGGTCTTCCACGGACTACCTCGATTGGTGGCAACATTAACGGGCCGCAGCCCGGGTGTTATTTGGAGCGGACGTGGTCATCCAACTGCTGAAAATTGGGCCGGGAGTCGGTGTTCAGCACCTTACGGCCAAATTCAATGGCCATTTGCGGCGCCTGGCCGCTCACCGTGGCCAGAATGGCGTTTTTGGCGCACTCGTAAGCCTTGATCTCCTCCTTGGCCTGACGCCCCATACTGATGGCAATGGGGCCCACGTAGCCGTAAGCGGCCCAGATCCCCATCAGGGTGCCTGCCAGGGCGGCAGCAATCAGCGCCCCGACCTGTTCCGTAGAGCCTCCCAGGTGGCCCATGGTAATAATGATACCCAGTATTGCCGCCACGATACCCAGGGCTGGCAGACCGTCCGCTACCTGTGTCACTGCGTGGGAAGGCTCCTCCAGCTCGTGCAGGCGCATCTCGATTTCCTGGTCCATCAAGCCTTCCAGTTCATGGGCAGCCATGTTGCCGGCACTGATAATGCGCAGGTAATCCGTGATAAAATCCAACAGCGGGCCATTTTTCATAATAGCCGGGTAGCGGGTGAATATCTGGCTCTCGTGAGGGTCATCCACATCCGCTTCGATAGCCATGACCCCCTGTTTGCGGGATTTATCAAACAGATCATAAAGCAGGCTGAGCAGATCCAGATAAAACGCCCGGTTAAATGGCGTGCCCGACAACAGCCGTGGCCAGGCACCGGCAACGGCTTTGATGGTGTGCATATTGTTGGCGCTGATAAAGGCGCCACCTGCCGCGCCAAAGATGATCAGGATCTCGAATGGTTGCCAGAGCACGGCAAGATTACCACCGTGAGCCACGTAACCGGTGATGACACTGGCCGAAACAATTAATGCGCCCAGAATAATGAGCATGGGTCTGGCTTACTCCTGTGTCATGAGCCATGGGGGGATACTGGCCGGGGGCGGTGCCAGGGCGACAGCGCCAGCATGCTTCTCAGTTAAGACCAGATTGGCCTTACTCGCAACTCGTTAGCAAACAACGATGACCACAAGTTCTTGCAGATAATGGTAAGGTTTTTGCTAATATTCAACGTTATTTGGTTACCGGCCACCGCCGGCCATGAAGGAGCAGCCCCATGAGCGACCTGCCATTGGTCATTGAACCCCAGCAACTGGCACCCCTGCTTGGAGACCCGAGGCTACTTCTGGTTGACCTGAGCCAGTTACAAAATTACCAGCAGGGACACCTGCCGGGGGCGGTACATGTCCCGCCACAGCTGACCCAACGGGGCACCCCGCCTGCGCCGGGGTTGTTGCCAGAGTCCGGCGCCCTACAGGCACTGGTGCAGAACATCGGCTTAACACCCCGCCACCATGTGGTGGTTTATGACGATGAGGGGGGCGGCTGGGCCGGGCGCTTTATCTGGCTACTGGATGCCATTGGCCATCGCCATTACAGCTACCTGAACGGCGGCTTACTGGCCTGGCGGGATGAGGAACTGCCTCTGACGGATGCCACTCCTGAGCCAACACCGAGCCACTACCCTATCAGCATTGATCCCGCCCCCACGGCCACACTGGAGCAGGTGGTGGCCCGGCTGGATGACCCGGGCACGGTTATCTGGGACGCCCGTTCCGGGGCTGAATACCGGGGCGAGCGCACCGGTGCCCGCAAGGCGGGGCATATTCCAGGGGCCGTTAATCTGGAATGGACCCAGACCATGGACCCGGCCCGCAGCTTTCGCCTGCGGGAACCTGAGAGCCTGCGCCGGATGCTCGACGGCCTGGGTATCACCGCCGATAAAGCGGTCATTACTCACTGCCAGAGCCATCACCGCTCCGGCCTCACCTATCTGGTGGCAAAAATCCTGGGTCAACCCCGGGTGCAGGGCTATGCCGGTTCCTGGGGAGAATGGGGCAATCACCCTGACACTCCCGTTGAATAATTCATTACTGAGACATTTCTGAATGCGTGAATCCCTGTTTATTCTGGCCCAGAAACTGGCGCCACAGCACCTGCTGTCCCGTGCCGCGGGCCTGGTGGCCAACAACCGCTGGCCCTGGTTTAAAAACGCCATGGTCCGCTGGTTTATCCGCCGTTATCAGGTGGATATGGCTGAGGCGGCTGAGCCTGACCCCCAGGCTTATGCAAGCTTCAATGCCTTTTTTACCCGGGCCCTGAAGCCCGGCGTGCGCCCTCTCGACAGCAACCCCAGGGCCCTGCTGTGTCCTGCGGACGGGGCTATCAGCCAGATCGGTGGCATCCATAATGGCTCGGTACTGCAGGCCAAGGGGCAGACTTATTCACTGTCCCAGTTGCTGGCGGAGCCGGCGGAGCAGTTACAGGCCTTTGATCAGGGTAGTTTTGTTACGGTTTACCTTTCTCCACGGGATTACCACCGGGTGCATATGCCCCTGGCGGGCACCCTGACCCGCACTACCTTTGTGCCCGGCGATCTGTTTTCCGTCAACCCGGTCACCGCTCAACGGGTACCGGGACTGTTTGCCCGCAATGAACGTCTGGTGACCTGGTTTGATACCGAGGTGGGGCCTGTGGCGCTGGTTCTGGTGGGCGCCATGGTAGTGGCCAGCATGGCCACCGTCTGGGGCGGTACCGTTGCCCCGGGGGGCAAACAGCTGGTGGTAACTGACTTTACCGGTGACCAGGCACCACGGCTGGAGCGTGGGGCGGAAATGGGCCGCTTTATGCTCGGCTCCACGGCCATACTGGTGCTGCCCAGCGGCGCCGGTGAATGGCTGGATCACTACCGCAGCGGTACGGCGGTACGAATGGGGGAAACCCTGGGTCAGCTGACCAGGGCAGAGCAGCCAGAGGCCCAGGAGCAGGCGTAACAGCGGCCCTCAGGCCCGCTCCCGGGGGAAAGTAAGGACCTGGCGGATATCCCCCAGGTCCAGCTGACACATCAGCAGCCGGTCCAGCCCCAGGGCCACACCGGTGCACTCTGGCAGGCCGTGATCCAGGGCATCAAGCAGTAACGGGTCCGGCGTCAGGCGCTCTTTTCCCAGGGATTTGCGCAGCTGGTTATCCGCGGCAAAACGCCCCGCCTGTTCATCCGCATCCCGCAGTTCCAGATAGCCGTTGGCCAGCTCCATGCCCTCCACATAAAGCTCAAAGCGTCTTGCCACTTCTACCCCATCACGCACCTGTATGCGCGACAGTGCCGCCTGGCCAGGGGGGTAATCCACCACAAACAGCGCCCCCTGCCCCACCAGCCCCGGCTCAACCACATGGCTCATAATCACATCCAGGGCCTCTTCACGGCGCAGGGACTCCGCTGCCAGGCCACTTGCTGCGGCGGCGGCCTGCTGCAGGTCACTGGTGGGCACCCGCATCGGGTCCAGGCCGGTGCGGGCGTACATCAGGTCCCGGTAACGGCAGCTGACCGGTGGCTCACAGCCCAGCACCGCCACTACCAGATCCGACACTTCCTGCATCAACTGGTCCAGGCTGAAATCCGGGCGGTACCATTCAAGCAAAGTGAATTCCGGGTTATGACGCTTTCCCGCCTCCCCGGCACGGAAGGCACGGAAGACCTGGTAAATGGGCCCGTAGCCCGCCGCCAGCAAACGCTTCATGTGGTATTCAGGGGAGGTCTGCAGGTAGCCCCCCTGGGGGGGGCTGACTGACAGACTGTCGATATAGGGGTCCAAGGCGCCATGGCGACCCAGCACAGGGGTCTCCACTTCCAGCACCTGGCGCTCGGCAAAAAAGCGCCGCACCAGGGTCAGCAGCTCAGCCCGGGCCTGGGCCACTCTGAGCTCTGCTGCCGGGGGCCAGTCAGGCCCTGGAGCTGCCATGATTCAGGACTTGACCCGGCTGACGTAAGCGCCTGAACGGGTGTCGACCCGCAACACTTCACCGATGTTGATAAACAGGGGGACGTTAACCACCGCACCGGTAGACAGAGTCGCCGGCTTTGAACCACCCTGGGCGGTGTCGCCTTTCATACCGGGGTCCGTGTCCACCACTTCCAGATCCACAAAGTTGGGGGGCGAAACGCTCAGGGGGGCGCCATTGTAGAGGGTGACGGTGTAAACAATCTGTTCCTTGAGCCACTTGATACAGTCCCCCACTGCGCTTTCATCTGCAGGGTACTGCTCGAAAGAGCCGTCGGTTAGCATGAAATGCCAGAACTCCCCGTCGGTGTAGACGTATTCCATGTCCAAGTCCATGACATCGGCCCCTTCCAGGGATTCACCGGATTTAAAGGTGCGCTCCCAGACCCGGTTGGTGGCCAGGTTACGCAGTCGTACCCGGCTAAAGGCCTGGCCTATGCCTCGCTTGACCAGCT
>REBR01000246.1 GCA_007692645.1 Halomonadaceae bacterium
CGGTCAGGTGCTGTGCCGGGTGGGGGGCGGCGGCCTGGCAGGGGGGCTGGGACTGGTACTCAAGACCCTGCGGCCGGATATCCAGCTGATCGGGGTGGAACCGGCAGGGGCCGCCACCCTGACCCACGCCTGGCAACAGGGCCGCCACGATGCTGCCCTGAGTGGGGTCCATACCGTGGCCGACAGCCTGGCACCGGTAGTGGTGGGCCACCTCACCTATGCCGCCACCCGGCAGACCCTGGACCAGTTAATCACCGTGAGTGAGAACAGCATTCTCAAGGCCACCGGCTGTTTCCTCACCCAGGGGCACCTGTATGCAGAGACCGGGGCGGCGGTCACCTTGGCCGCTCTGATGGAGGGAAAGGTGCCCCCGGCCAGCGGCGAGACAGCGGTGATTGTGACCGGAGGGAATATGGACCTGGCCCAGGTGGCGACCTTGGTGGAAACGGCGCAGCACTAGGGCGCCAACAACGACCAGACACCGTCGACGCAGCGGGCCCGCTTTTGTTTCTCCAGTTTCAACAGGTGAGCCAGCAGGGAGCGGGCACCCAGGGCCTGCAGGGGCACAGGGACGTCGTCGTAGACCACCGGGGTCAGGGCCTCCAGGGTAGCGGGACCGGTGTGTTCCATGGCCCGCAGCACTTTGTGTTCCCGGGCCAGGCGGTGGGTGCTGAGGTAATCCACCACCCCGTGGGGGTGGGCCATAACAAAACCGTGGCCCGGGGCTATCAGGCGCAGTTCTTCATGGAGCAGACGGTCCAGGGAGGCCAGGTAGTCCAGCATGTCCCCGTCCGGTGGATTAATCACCACGGTGGAACCCTGCATGATCTGGTCACCGGCAAACAGCACCTGTTCCTGTTCGTGGATAAAGCACAGGTGGTTGGAGGCATGCCCCGGGGTATGCAGCGCCCGCAGGGTTACCGGGCCCGCGGCGATGCGGTCGCCGTCCTCAAGCAACCGGTCGGCCCGGAAGTGGCGGTCCTGGGAACTGTCCCCGGGGGCAGCCATGCCCATCACCGGCGCATTGGTGCGGGCCTTGAGCAGAGCGGCACCCGGTGAATGGTCCGGGTGGGTATGGGTCACCAGAATGGCCTGCAGCGGACGCTCTGCCAGCAAACCCATTATGGCGTCGCAGTGGCTCTCGCTGGCGGGGCCCGGATCAATGACCACCACCCCGGTGCTGTCCCCCACTATATAGGTGTTGGTGCCGGGGCCGGTCATGGGGCCCCGGTTTGCGGCAGTCAGGCGGGTAATGGTGGCAGACAGCGGTACCGGCCGCCCCGGTTGAATACGGCTATGGGCATGGCCACGGCGTTCAGGGTCAAGCAGGCGCACTTCATCGTAACCGGGCTCACCGGGCTGCAGCTGAATGGCCCGCTCCCCTGACATGGCAGGCCAGGGCTGGGTGGGGAAGGCATCCGGGGCCTGTTGCCCGGCCTGGGCCAGCAGGCTGTCCACTTCCCTGAAGCCGGTCATGGCCCGCAGGGTACGCAGGGTCGGCGGGGCAAACAGGCGACGGCCCTGCTGATGGTCTTCCAGGGCCTGTTCCGGGGTCAGCCAGGCGTGATCAATGGTTTCTTCACCGTCGTGGCTGGCTACCTGGCCCGGCGGTGCTGCTGCCAGGAAAAACCGGGTGTCGTAGCGCCTTGGCGCCCCGGGGGGTGTTACCCAGTGGCCGACATAGGTGATCTGGTGCAACGGCAGATGCAGTGACTCGCCGCCACAAAACCTGAGAAAATCCCCGTCACCGGCACACAGCTGACGGCGCACCTGGGGATAGGGGACTGATCCCTGGGCAGGCTGGCCGTCCGCCTGGTGGGCCAGCAGTACGCCGGCTTCCTCAAAACATTCCCGCACCGCCGCTACCAGGTAACTCAACCCCCCCTGTTCCAGGGCCATCATGGCACTGACGCTGGCGTCGGTAACGCTCAGGGAAGGCGGCTGATCATGGGCCGCCGGGTCATCCCCCGGATCTACGGCGCCCCCGGGAAACACATAAAAGCCGGGCATAAAAACCGCGCTATGGGTGCGTTGTAACAGCAGGATTTCCACCCCCTGGTCACCTTCCCGGGCCAGCACCAGGGTTGCTGCAGGGCGAATACTCATGAGGTGGCACTGCCCTGGCCGGGGGCCATCAGTACCACTTTGCCCCGGGTATGGCGGCTTTCCACATGGCGGTGACCCTGGGCGGCGTCACTGAACAGGTATTGTCCGTCTACCACGGGCTTAAGCCGGCCAGCGTCAATGTAGAGACGCAGCAGGTTCAGGTCACGGCGGTTGGAGTTCACAATCACCAGGCGATTGCGCCGACCCAGCCCCAGGCGGGCCCGGCCTTCTGCCCACAGAGTCACCGGTTTGGGAATGGTGTTCACGTAAATCCCCTTGCGACCGAGTTGGCGGCGGTAATCCCCACAGCGCCCGGCACCAAAGACATCAAACACCACATCAAAGGTTTCCGGCAGTTCCCAGGCGGGGGTCTCGCCGTAATCCACTGCCCGCTGAGCCCCCAGCTGCTGCACAAATTCCAGGTTGCGGGCACCGCAGACAGCGGTCACCTCGGCCCCCAGGCAACGGGCCACCTGCACGGCAAAGTGACCCACACCCCCGCTGGCCCCATTGATCAGCACGGACTGGCCCGGCTTTAGCCCGGCACAGTCCCGCAATGCCTGCAGGGCAGTCAGGGCGGCCAGTGGCACTGCCGCCGCCTCCACCGGAGTCAGGGTTTTCGGGGCCAGGGCCACCTGAGTGGCATCGATAGCTACAAGCTCCCTGTGCACACCACCGGCAAACCGGTTGGTCATACCAAAGACCTGATCACCCACTTTCAGGTCGGTAACCCGGTGCCCACGGGCCACCACGGTGCCCGCCAGATCCAGGCCACTGCCACGGGGGAGTTTTTCCCGGTCCAGCATGCGGGGGAATATGCCCTTTCGCAGCAGCACATCTTTGGGGTTAATGGAGCCCGCGGCTACCTTGACCAGTACCTGATCCGGCCCTGGCACCGGTGTGGGCTGCCCGTCTGCCCACTCCAGTACTTCTGCCGAACCGAATTCACGATAGATCAGTGCCCGCATGAGGATTCCTATTTTTTATAATGGCTGCGGCAGTTCAATGCTGCCCTTTGTCCAATCCAAGCACCCGCAAATTACGGCTACGCACTTTTTTCAGCAGGGCCTCGTCGTCGATCAGGGATTCACCGAAAGAAGGAATCATGGTTTTGAGCCGCTCTGGCCATTCAGTCCCCGCCATTTCCCGGGGGAAGCAGCGCTTGATCACATCGATCATGGCATGGGCCGCGGTAGAGGCCCCGGGGGAAGCACCCAGCAGAGCCGCCAGGGAACCATCATGGGCCGCTACCACTTCGGTACCGAACTCCAGCTTGCCCCGGCCCTCGGCATTTTTCTTCACGATCTGCACCCGCTTGCCCGCCTGCTGCAGCCGCCATTCCCCCTCTTTGGCGTCCGGGTAGAAGTTGCGCACCGCCCGCATACGGGCTTCCGGGGACTGGAACACCTCACCGATCAGATAGCGGGTCAGTTCCATATTGCTGATGCCAGCAGACATCATGGGGCGGATATTGTTGGAGCGCAGGGAAGAGAACAGATCCAGATAGGAGCCCTCTTTCTGGAACTTGGTGGTAAAGCCCGCAAAGGGGCCAAACAGCAGCGCAGACTCGCCATTGATAATACGGGTATCCAGATGGGGCACCGACATGGGTGGGGCCCCCAGGGGCGCCTTACCGTAGACCTTGGAATGGTGCTGGGCAGCCAGGTCGGCCCGCTCGCACACCAGCCACTGGCCACTTACCGGGAAACCGCCGTAGCCATGGCTTTCGGTAATATTGGATTTCTGCAGCAACGGCAAGGCACCGCCCCCTGCCCCGAGAAACACAAACCGGGCATTAATGCTTCGCTCTTCGCCGTTGTGCCGTTGGCGCATTGAGACCCGCCATTTATCGCCTTTCTTTTTCAGGGCCTTAACATCATTGCTCAGCATCAGCTCGTAATTTGGCTGTTCTGTCAGCCAGGTCACCATATGCCGGGTCAGGGAGCCGAAGTCCACATCAGCACCATAAGGGACACGGGTAGCCGCCACCGGCTGCATCGGGTCACGCCCCTGCACCACCAGAGGCATCCACTCTTCCAGGGTGCGGGGGTCATCGGTAAAGGTCATATCCCGGAACAGGTGGTGCTGGCTCAGGGCAGCATGGCGACGGCGCAGGTAGCCCACGTCTTTTTCGCCCCAGACAAAACTCTGGTGCGGCGTCGGGTTAATGAAACGTTCAGGGGCAGGCAGAATGCCCTGCTCTACCAGGTAGCTCCACAGCTGCAGGGAGACTTCAAAGGACTGGTTAATCTCCAGGGCACGCTGAATGCTGATCTGACCGTTTTCTTCCGGGGTGTAGTTCAGCTCGCAGTAACCGGCGTGGCCGGTGCCGGCGTTATTCCAGCCGTCGGTACTTTCATGGGCTACATGGTCGAGCCGCTCCACCTGGGTGATTTTCAGTTGCGGGTCGAGCTGCCGCAGCATCATGCCCAGGGTCGTGCTCATGACACCACCCCCTACCAGCAGTACATCCGTTTCCTCTGTAATCGCCATGCATTCACACCTTTGCGGTCACCCGGTAAATTTGCTGTCAATACTAACAGACAGCGCCTGCTTTTACGTGTTTTGCCGCAGGCACAGCTGTGCCACTCAGGCTGGCTTAGGCCACCCCGTACTGACGCTCCAGATACGCCAGGATAGCCGCGGACTCATACAGGGCCTCGCCACTGTTGGGATCTTCCAGATAGGGCACCTGCACCCGCTGGTGGCGATCAAAAAAGGCCGCCCGTTTGCCCCCGGGGGCGGGCTGGTAAGGGCCGGCTTTCAGCCGGCGGCTGGCGGGGCCAATTTCCTGCCAGTGCTCTTTGCCCAGGTTATGGACACGGTAAGGAATTTCCAGTTCACACAACCGCTCCCGCACCAGTCGTGAATAGGGGCTGCCTTCAAAACTCCATAAGTGCAGCGCCTGTGCCGGTGCCCGGCTTTTATCTGCCCGCAGTCCACGCAGACCCCGGGCAACAGACCCCAGGTTACCCAGCAGCTTCTGGTGAGGCCGGAAACGGTACATTTTGGGCACCGGACGCTGACCATAGGTAGTGAACAGGTAATGCACGATGTCCTCAGACTCGTACATCACCTGGCCGTTATTTTCATCGTGTAACAGGGGGAACTGCTGTTTACCACCCAGGGTTTGTGCCTGATCCCGGAAGCGCTGGCCGCCCTTGGGGCATGGCCGGATGTCTGCATCCAGGTGCAGCGCCGTCAGTGCTTCACGGACACGGCGGCAATAGGGGCAGGCTTCCATATCGTACAGAACCAGAGGCTTTTCCGGCTGCGGGGCAACCTTTGCCACCATGCAACCACGCCACCCCGCCAGGGTAGAAGTCGTCACTGACCCGGCAACCGCCAATGGCCGGGCAAGCAAGCCAGGAATTACAGAAGAAGGCATAAAAAATGAACTCCATTCATATTTTGAGTGACATTGGTTTAAAAACCGTTACCAAGTCCCACTAGGGAGTTAAGCCGGCGATCGCCACAATAGAACACTTCAGGCAATCATTCAGGAGTTGATCATGCCGGTTAAGCAAACCACCGTGGCCTCGGAACAGGGTTATTCCATTGACCGCATTGTCGAAACGGACCCTCAGGGCAACCCGGTGATGGAAACTTACGCACTTTACCATGAAGGCGGTACTCTGATTGACGAGTTTGCCGACCTGGCAGATGTAGTGAAAGCACTTAACCGGATCCTGGAGCCGTTACCCGGTATCGCTCTGGACAGGTTGCGCCGGGCCAGTTGAGGCGACACAACAGCTTCAGTCAGCTTTATTTAAACTGTGCTCAAAACCTACCCTGAGACGCTCACTCCCTGACCGGGGACTTTACTGACCAACAGTAATCCCGGGCCCCATGGAAAGTGACCATAAACTTACTTTTGTCAGCAACGGAAATGGCTTCCCGGCATTCTTTGGCTAGACTGCTGATACTGTCAGGTTTTAAAAAGGTTGCCCATGGCTGTTAATACCCGTTTTTCCCTGCCTGGTAAAGTGCTGGCTGTATTCAGCTTGTTGGTGGCGGGTGCCTGTGTAGCGGAACCGGTAACACTGACGGGGCCCGCTTACGAGACCAACCCTGCGCAGCAGATATATTATCTGGAAGACCCCTCTAGGGAGCTGGGCCTGAAGGATCTTCCCGAACAGGCCGATGCCTGGCAACGCAACCAGGCAGACTCCTTCAACCGTGGCTACAGTGACTCTGCCTGGTGGCTGCGTTTCGAGTTGCATAATCGCAGCGACTTCCGCAACTGGCTTCTGGAGGTGGCTTACCCGGTGCTGGATTACCTGGACATCTATGTGGTGGACGGGGAGGTACTGACGATCCATTACGCCATGGGCAACAAGCAACCGTTCAAACAACGCCCGGTAGATCACCGTTATTTTGTGGCGCCCCTGACCCTGGAACCGGATCAATCGAAAACCGTGTATATACGGGTAGAGTCCAGCAGTTCGATTCAGGTTCCCCTGGTGGTATGGGAAGAAAGTGCCTTCGTCTCCAGTGACCGGGTACGCAACCTGGTGCAGGGTGCCTATTACGGGGCCCTGGCAATGATTATTATCTGTAATCTGTTGCTCTATCTTGCCCTTTCTGAGCGCACTTACCTCTATTACCTGTTCTGGGCCCTTTCCATGGGGCTGTTTGTGGCCAGCCTGGATGGCTGGACCTTCCAGTATCTGTGGCCCAACCAACTGATCTGGAACGACCAGGCCATTGTCATATTTCTGGCCTTGGTGGTGGTGTTCGGGGCCATCTCCTCCAACCGCTATCTGGATATTGCCAACTTCTCCAAACGCCATTACCGCAACGTCAAACTGACCATCGCCATCATGTTGCTGGTGGGGGTATCCACCTTCTGGCTGCCATACAGCACCGCTATAAAAATGGTGATTCCCGTTGCCACTATCGGCGCCTGCGCCCTGGTCTGGGTGGGCACCGCTGCCTGGCTCAACGGCGTGGCCGGTTCCCGCTACTTTCTGATGTCCTGGTCCATTGTGGCGGCCGGCTCGGTGATTCTCGCATTGAGCCGTTACCAGGTAATTCCCGCCAACCTGCTAACCAACAACGCCCTTCAATTCAGTTCACTGTTTCAGGTGGTGGTGCTGTCATTCGGCCTGTCGGAACGCTACAACCAGGAACGACAGCTGCGTTTCCAGGCACAGCAGGAAACCCTTGAGACCCAGCGCAGGGCCACCGCACTGCTGGAAAAGCGGGTCATTGAACGCACCCAGGCCCTGGAGGTTGCCAACCTGAAACTCCATGAGCTGAGCACCACGGACCAGCTCACCGGGTTACGCAATCGCCGCTTTCTGGACGAGCATCTGGAAACGGAGCTGGCACGCAGCATCCGCACGGGAAAACCCCTGTCGGTATTGCTGCTGGATGTGGACCACTTCAAATTGGTTAACGATACCCACGGCCACCCGGTTGGGGATGACTGCCTGCAGGAACTGGCCCGGCGCCTGAAGGCCAGCACCACCCGGGCCACTGACCTGACTGTGCGGTATGGGGGTGAGGAGTTTTGCGCGCTGTTACCGGACACCCATGAGGCTGCGGCCATGATTGTGGCTGAGCGCATCCGTGAAACCATTGCCGCGGAGCCGGTGTTAACCGCCGTGGGCCCGCTGAATCTGACCGTCAGTATCGGCGTTCGCTGCACTAACGGGGCCCTGCCTACGTGCAAACCGGAGCAGTTGCTGTCTGAAGCCGACCAGGCGCTGTATCAGTCCAAGGAGCAGGGGCGCAACCGCAGCACACTGTATAAAGTGTCACAGGTACCACCAGCAGCTGACCAGGATCAGCACACTGAAACCTGATACCCTACTTTATCTTCAGGCCCGGACCCTCCGGGCCTGAACTCCATACGACCCCACCCACACCTGGATAACTGACCAGACAGGAAAACGCACCATGGCAAAAGGCAAAGGCTTTTT
Organism: Halomonadaceae bacterium; assembly: GCA_007692645.1. Taxonomy (GTDB): domain Bacteria; phylum Pseudomonadota; class Gammaproteobacteria; order Pseudomonadales; family Oleiphilaceae; genus REBR01. The sequence continues at coordinate 8,034 of REBR01000246.1, forward strand.
TATCGTACTCATCGGCATGTCCCTGGCGGTGGCGATATTATTCACCCAATTACCCACCCAGGGGTTTGACACCGACCTGGACGCTATCGGCCAGGGCCAGCCCGCCGTAGTACTGGGGTTTATCAACCACTCCCCCCGGGGCATTGAAGCCATGGGCAAACTCGGGGACGTACGCGACGGTTATGAAGACCAGGTAGTCTTTCGGGTAGCGGACATTCTTAGCCGTGATGGGGAAGGTGAGGCTTTCAGTGAACGTTACAACGCCGGGGATGGTGTTATTGCTTTGTTCGATGGGGAGGGAAATCACCTGGGCAGCCACCGGGTACCGGACACTGAGGCACAGTTACGGGAGTTACTGGATCCGTTACTGGAATAGCCCCACCGGCGCAAACAACGGCCCTTCGCCAATCAACCCGTAACACCTGTAGGAGCGGCCATGGCCGCGATCAGTGCACCAGCCACAGAACTACTCCCCCCCAGGGTTCCCGGTACAGCGCGAAGCACAAAAAAACGGCACCCCGCGGGGTGCCGTTTTTGTACTACATGATGCCAGTCTGCTTTAGAACGCGTGCTGCAGACCGATCATGGCGACTGTGGCGTTACCATCACTCATTGCTTCGCCATCGTAGCGGATGTGTTCCAGCTCGAAACGAACGCTGGTGCGATCTGAAAGCGCCTGCTTTACAAAGCCGTAGGCGTTCAGGTCGATATCGCGACCATCTTCAGTCAGATCTTCATCACGGTCATCAGAACCCTGACCGGCACCCAGATGACCTGTCAGGCCGTTGCCAAAGTCCATGAATGCGGCAATGGTATAGGCGTCACGCTTGTCGCCGTCAGCGTTGTTAGTATCAACAACAATGTAGTTGGCTGCAAGCTCAAGGTTGTCAGTCAAGGAGTAGCGCACACCAAAGTTCATCAGCTCCACATTGTCATTTACCACCCCGCCACCTTCGTAAGTATTGAACTCCTTAAGGTACACGGCGTTAACACTGAGGCGCTGAGCAAAGGTGTACTGACCAGCCACCTGAATGGATGATATTCCATTCTCGTTTTGAACATCATCATCATTAATTTCTACCTCACCTTCGCCAACCCCAGCGGTGACGTTAAAGGCAAATGAATCAGAGTGGCCCCAGGCACTGCCGTAGGAGTAACTGACCGCACTGGCTTGACGGAAACCAAAGGCAAGCGAATTGCTCAGCAGCTCAGTGACATAGAAGTAAGAGCCGTAACCATGGGTATCTGTGCGCATGGTGTTCCAGCCACCAAACTCAAACAGCGGCATCCATTGGGTACCCACCTTGACCGTACCCCAGTCACCGCCTAGCCCTACCCAACCCAGACGGGTACCCACAGACTCACCGAAAGAGGCGTCTTCACCCAGCACATCAATTGCCAGCTCGAAGTTGTAGGAAGCGGTCAGACCGCCAAAGTCCAGGGCTTCTTCGCCCCGCACACCCAGGCGCGAAGACATGCCGTTCTGCAGCCCAAATTCCCGTGCGTCGTCGTCACCG
>REBR01000120.1 GCA_007692645.1 Halomonadaceae bacterium
CTGCTGGGCTGGCTGGCCATGACGGTCGGCTGGCACCTGTGACCCGGCAAAGCGTTCATCAGGCAGGATGCTTTTCTATAGGGTCTGAGGTGTCGAAAAAACACATCCTGTTAGCACCGGATTTTTTGGCTTTATACATGGCCTGATCCGCGCCTTCCAGCAGAGCTTCCGGAGTGGATCCGTCCTGGGGGTAGGACGTGATCCCAATGCTGGCGGAAATCTGTACAAACTGTTGCGCAACATGGAAAGGTACGGCGAGGGCGTCAATAATTTTCTGGGCCACAAGTTCAACATCCTTGTACTGCTTGGCGCCAGTAAGAATCACGGTAAATTCATCACCGCCAAGGCGGGCAACCGTATCCACTTCCCGAACACATTCAGTAAGGCGCTGGGCCACAGCCGACAGTAAACGGTCCCCCGCATCATGGCCGTGGGCATCGTTCACTGCCTTGAAGCCATCAAGATCCATGAAAAGCACGGAAAGCGGCAGGCGGCTGCGGTTGGCATGTTTAACCTCCTGCTCCAGACGATCCCGGAAAAGGCGCCGATTCGGTAGCCCGGTCAGAAGGTCATGGTGGGCGTTGTGCCATATTTTTTCGGCGGCGAGAGCCTGCTCCGTAATATCCCGAAAAATACACACCGCTGCTTCAGTGTTTTGATGTTCATCCAACACAGGAGCAAGCAAATATTCGAACCGCTCCCCCTGGCCAGAGGCAAAGGTATGAACAAACTTACCTCGATGGGTGGTCTGGTCAGCAATCACCTTTTCCAAACCCCGCTGGAGGCCCTGGGCAAACGGAAACCCCAGATCAACAATGGATTTGCCGATGATTGCCTTGGCTTTCATGGCGAAAAGACTGGTAGTGGCGCTGTTTGCGTAAACAAACCTGCCGTTAAGGTCCAGCACATATATCGGGTCAGGGGAGGCAATAAGAACGGCGCCGAACAACCGGGTTTCCATCTCTTTGATGAGGGCATATTGCTCCAGGGATTCCGCAACGGCCTGGTCTATGGCTTCATGGAACCGGGTAAGGTCTTCAAGCTGCTGGCCTGCAATGGTGGGGTGCGCTTTAGCCCAGTGTGACACCACGCTGGCCCGCAGAACCCGAAACTCGGAAACCGTCTCAATGACACTAAAGCCACTGGCCTGGCGATCAACCCCGTGCACCTCAGCCCAGGAGACGCCCTCTTTTTTTGCCCCATGGCCTTTTGATTTGGCAACCTGTTCTGACGCACTTTGATGGGATTCAAGGTTGTCCGCAATCTCAAGAAGCATGTCCCTGGCGTGATCCCGAAGCTCTGCCTTGGCAGTATTGCCATCATCAAAGATGGTTCTGGCAAATGACTCCCAATCCTTAAGAATCGTTTCTATCTCTGCCCGAAGAAAATTGGCCAACCGCATACTCATCTGCCTGTCTTTGGTTCACAAGAACTGCAAGAATCAGGAGAGGCATCCTTCCCGTTGGTTACCTCAAGCGCGACAGTACTTTAGCATGAGTACTGAATGCAGAAGCATGAATTCCGCTGACTCCAAGGTGACAGTTGAGAAAGGTCGCTGGTTAGGCTTTATTGCCACTCGACTTCACGCTCAGCGCGGTCACAGTGACAACGATCAACCCCATACCCAGAATTTGCGCACCCACCAGGTATTCGTTTAACACCACAACCCCGAACAGCGACGCCGTCACCGGCTCAATCATTGCCACAATGGAAGCCACTGCCGGCGCTGTATGATTCAGGCCGATGATATAAAGAACGAACGACAACCCCGCGCCGAACACACCCAGCCCCAGGAACAGAGGCCAAACCGGGGTGCTTAGGGCGGCAACCGTCTGGTTAAAGTCCCCCGGCCAGATCAAGAGACTGGCAAGTACCGCAAACGCTATGGAGAGAATGGCCTGGGGGCTGCCATGGGGCGCCGCATACTTGAAGCCGAAAATAAATACCGCGTAGGACAGCCCGGCAAGCAACCCGGCGCCCACACCGATTGGCGTGAGGCCGCTCGCCCCGATGTCATAAATCTGTGTCAGCAACCCAATTCCCAGCATCACCACTACGATCGCGGCCCACTTGAGCGCCGTGGCGCTTTCAAGCTTTAGCGCGAATGACAGCAGATACACGAACACCGGGGCGCAGTACATCAACGTCGCCGCAACCGCGACACTGCCATTGGCGATGCTGACGAAATAAAACGCGAAATTGCCTGCTACCCCGAGGCCGGCAACCGCTGACCAGAACCATAACCGGTAGTTTGCCAACCCACTGCTCTGGGGGCGCAGCATTAGCCAAACGAGCACGCACAGCAGCCCGATTGCACCCCGGTAGAACGACACCACAAACGCGTCCCAGCCCTCAGCCATAAGAATGCCGCCCACCCCGCCTGATAACCCCCAGAACAGTGCTGCCAACGCAATAAAAGCGGTACTCACGCCCACCTGTTGCTCTCCCTGTCTTTCATGGTCAACTAAAGACAGTTCACGGCGGAAAATGTTGTCATTGACGCTCTTAATTGCGCCCTTAAGTGATGAGTGATCGTCACCTGACTGGCATGAGCAAACAGGGAGATCAGAATTTGTGGTAACATGCGGGGGTACAATCCATTGCGTGACATCCCCCGTGTTGAGCACTCGTCCCATTGACGAAGCATCGACCTCTTGCTGTAACAGCCGCCACGGCCAGCACAGTGACGTTTCCACCCTGAAGCATATTGCCTCTACATACCGGCAAACGGAGCCTCTGGTATTTTTAACGCCTGCAGCCACGGCTGTGTCCGGCGAGTATCTGTGTCTATCGCGCACGGGGGTTATTGGCTGGCGCCTTTGGTGGCGCCCAGCGACGCATTTTTCGCCGAACGAGCAAGCTCTTACTGGTTCCGGCGACGTTAATCCTGACAACAGGGGAATACTATGAGCTTTCGAATTGCCATTCTTGGGGCCGGTCCCAGCGGGCTTGCCCAACTCCGTGCCTTTGAAGCGGCGCGCCTCGCAGGTGATGACATTCCCGAGATTGTCTGTTTTGAAAAGCAGAGTGATTTAGGCGGACTGTGGAACTACACCTGGCGCACGGGGCTTGATGCCTTCGGCGAGCCGGTACACGGCAGTATGTACCGCTACCTCTGGTCCAATGGGCCGAAAGAGTGCCTGGAGTTCGCGGACTACAGCTTCGAGGAGCATTTTGGCCGCCCGATTCCCTCCTACCCGCCACGGGCAGTGTTGCGGGATTACATTATGGGTCGGGTGGAGAAAAGCGGTGCCCGGGACTATATCCGTTTCAACACGGCGGTCCATTGGGTGGACCATAGCAAAGAGACCGGCAAGTTTGCGGTTACCGTAAGGGATCTTAAGCAGGACCTGCTCAGCACCGAAGAGTTTGATTTCGTGGTCGTGGCCACCGGGCACTTCTCTACCCCCAACGCTCCGTATTTTGAAGGTCTTAATCAGTTCCCGGGGCGGGTGCTGCATGCCCACGACTTCCGGGATGCCTGCGAATTCGCTGACAAGGATCTGTTACTCATCGGCAGCAGCTATTCCGCGGAAGATATCGGCACCCAGTGCCACAAGTACGGTGCCAAATCCGTCACCTTCAGCTACCGCACCCAGCCCATGGGCTTCGACTGGCCGGATTCCTTCCAGGAGGTGCCGCTGCTGGAAAAAGTGGAGGGCAAAACCGCCTTCTTCAAAGACGGCAGCCAGAAAGACGTGGATGCCATTATTCTGTGCACCGGCTACCAGCACCACTTCCCCTTCCTGCCGGACGAGCTGACCCTGAACACCCACAACCGGCTCTACCCGGAAGGCCTGTACAAAGGCATCTTCCTGGAGCAGCAGCCCAAACTGATCTTCCTCGGCATGCAGGACCAGTACTACACCTTCAACATGTTTGATGCCCAGGCCTGGTATGCCCGGGATGTGATGCTCGATCGGATTCAGTTGCCGGATACGGCTGCCATGGCCGCTGACAGGGCTGACTGGGTCAGCCAGGAAGAAAAGGTGGCAGATCCGTTCCAGGCCATCGACTTCCAGGCCGCCTATATCCGGGATCTGTTGCACCCCACGGATTACCCGACCTTTGATGTGGAAGGCGTGGCAGAGATCTTCAAGGAGTGGGAACACCACAAAGAGGCGGACATCCTCGGTTACCGCAATCAGAGCTACCGCTCTACCCTGACCGGCACTCTGGCGCCAGCCCACCACACCCCGTGGATGCAGGCCATGGACGACTCCATGGAGACGTTCCTGGAGGAAGATCCGGCCCCTGAGCAAGAGCCAGCCCTTGAGTCTGAGCGCGGCTAACGCTCCCCCTCCCCCGGATTGCGCAGCCTATGGATGCGTAATCCGGGGACTGCTCTCCCTAGAGCAGATCCTCATCTGAAGCTCGCGCCTTGCGGGCGTCCCGGACCACTGCCCAGCAGATCACCACCAGCACACCCAGTGTTACCGCCGGCCATACCAGTATGTAGGCGCCGTATATCAATTCACTGCTCATTTTGCCCCCTCCGGCACCAAGTTGGATTCTTCATCAACGCCATCATAATCCCCCACCCGCTGCTTGATCAGATCAAAATCAAACCGTTCGTTACTGAACAGGCTCATGGCCGTGCAGACCAGGGCACTGGCGCCATAGGCGGTCAGTGACGCCATCAGTGTGGTGTAGTCCCGCAGGAAGCCGGTGGAATATATCAGCATCGGCACCAGCACCAGCAGGCCCGCGAGCAGCCCTGCCGTTCGCCCGAAGAAACCAAACACCATCAGGCCGATCACTACGGCACCGCCCACCGAGGCCAGTACCTCAAAGGTCAGCACAGTGAGTCCCGTCATTTCCAGCAGATCGAAACGGGCAATGCAGAACAGCGCCATGGCGACCACCACAGACCAGGTAAAGGCGGCATTGGTCACCCGGTCCCAGTAGCAACTGACAATCACCGGGAACACCACTGCCCCCCAGAGCGCCCCCACGAACACCAGCATCACCAGAATATCCAACGAGAAGCTGGCAAAGATCAGCCCCGCCACGGTGGCCGCAATCATGGTGACACGGCCCACCAGCATCATGGTGCGGGGGTTGGCCTGGTCGCCGGCGATATTCTTGCCATACACATCCGCCATCATGATGGTGGATAGTGCCGACAGATCCGAGTCCGCGGTGGAGGACAGGGAGCCGATCACCAGAATGAAAAACAGCCCCACGAACAGCGGCGACAGGTAGGTGGAGACCATCTGGGGAATGATGTTGTTCATATTGCCGTCAATCGGCTCCATGCCCACGGAAAGCGCCATCAGCCCAATCATACCCAGACCGATGACGATGGCGCCGTAACCGATAGTGGCGGTGACAAAGGTAGACTTGATATGGCTTTCCCGCACCGCGAACAACCGCTGGGAGATGGTCTGGTTACCAATGGCATAGGCCAGCACAGCCACAAAGAACGGCGCGCCCTGATTGAGGATGGCATCCATGGAGAAGATGTTGGCCTGCTCTACCGTCAGCTGGCTTAATCCGTCCACCATGACGGCCGGGCCACCAGCCGCAAACAGCACCGCCGGGATGATAATGATGGCGATAGCCATTAAAGCCACCAGCTGGGCAAAGTCGGTAAACACCGACGCCCTAAAGCCAGACGTGAGGGTATAGGCCAGCACACCTACACCCGCCACAATCACACCAGTCTGGAAGGATAGCGGTGACAGTATCGACACCAGAGCGCCTGCTGCCGTGAAGTTCACCATCAGGCTGATCACACTACCGAGGATGTTCGAGCCGGCCAGTATCAGCTGGCTGGAAGGCCCATGGCGGGCGTGAATCAACTCCCCCAGGGTATGCCCGTGGGGTGCCAGCTTGCGAAAACGGCGACCGAAGGGGTAGATGAACAGAATCATCAACGCGCCCCAGAGCCCGTAATGGATGGGGCCGGAAACGCCATAGGTATAGCCGGAGGTAGCCGCGGCATAAAAGGAGGCCGCCCAGATCCAGGTGGCGGTCATGCTGGCCGCCCCCATACCAAAGCCCACCTGGTGGCCGGCCACCATAAAGCCGGAGGTGTCTTCTTTGTCCTTGCGGATCAGCAGGGTCAACAGGTAAGTGCCGCCATAAAAGGCGGCAAGTAACAACAACACCGTCAGTGTTGAAAACTGGGTAAAACCGTTCTCGTTCAAATCACTTCCTCTTTTTCAAAACGACGGGCATCCCCTCTGGCGACCCGGAACAAAAGGGGTTCTGCCATTGGGTAACAGCTGTCTGGAAAAATACCGCTCAGGCGGGTGCTGCCTTACAGGCAACGACGGGAGGGCGCATCAGCCCGGATTTAACGAGGTTAAGGAAAGCTCAGGTGAGGCAGTAGCTCACAAAGATCATCAGATGTCAGGATAATAGGGGTCCTCGTAACCAGAAACAAAACAGGCAATGCCGGCTCACACCAGAGTGTCGAGTGGATCATCCAGATCCCGGGTGACGAAGCGCACGACCATACGCACTAGCCGATACAGAGTCCAGCTTGCAGGATTCACGACACCAGCCCCCATGTTACCCGCCCCCGGAGAAGAGCCTGCTTGAATTTGAGCAACCGGCTGTCGCAACACTCTTTTGAAGCGTGTAAGTTGGTTACCTTGACTAAAATCCCAATCAGGTGCATCACCGCACTGGGCAATTTTTCCCTAAAGCGGTTGCCGTCACGTTTACAGGCTGAAATCCCGATGCAGCGGATATCACTACAGGGCTGAGATGACCACCTTCTTTGCTGCCATAGCGCTGTTTTTGCTGGTGACCACGGTTGCCGGTTTGATTCGAATCAGCTTCGGCCCTACCGCCGCTGACAGGATGTTGGCCGCCCAGCTACTGGGCACCTCTGGTGTTGCCATCCTGTTGTTGTTATCCGAGGCCATGTCCGAGCCGGCGCTGCGCAACGTTGCCCTGGTGTTCGGGCTGTTGGCCGTACTCACGGTGGTCGCCTTCGTCGAGCGCCCTTCCGCCAAACAGGAAGACGATCAGCTGGAGCCCTGATGATACTGAATCTGTTTTCCATTGTGTTTGGCTTGCTCGGGGCCGTTTTTTTCCTTGCCGGCACCATCGGCATGCTGCGTTTCCCGGATGTCTTTTGCCGCCTCCATGCCCAGACCAAAGCAGACAATCAGGGCCTGGGGTTTATCATCACAGCCCTGCTGCTGCAGGCGGATTCAGTCTGGGTCGCGCTCAAACTGATCCTGATATGGCTGGTGATGTTGCTGGCAAGTGCCAACATTTCCTACCTGATCGGTCGCTACAAGCTCCGGCAACACAGCGAGCCTGAATAATGGGGCCCGTGGGCGGGGTATTCGATGGCTTGTTGGCGCTGGTGTTGCTGGTGTTGTCCATCCGGCTGTTATTCGTCTCCAGCCTGTTTCATGCGGTGGTGCTGTTCATTGCCCTGGGGCTGCTCATGGGCCTGACCTGGGTGCGCCTGCAGGCCCCCGATGTGGCCCTGGCGGAGGCGGCCATTGGTGCGGCGCTCACCGGGGTGCTGTTTATCGACCTACTCTACAAACTGACCCACAGAAACAACATTCGCTCCTCAGTGAGCGAACGGCTCATTTATGAACAGACAATGCCCAGGCGTTGGCTTACGGCCTGTTTAAGCGCCCTGGTGTGTATTGCCCTGCTAGCGCCCCTGCTCATGGTGGCTGCCCAGTCCCCCACCACCGGCGCCGGCCTGACACCGGCCGTATCCGCCGCCATGGCGGCCACCGGCGTCACTCACGAGGTCACGGCGGTACTGCTTAATTTCCGCAGTTTTGACACACTACTTGAGCTTACCGTGTTGTTTGTGGCGGTTCTTGCGGCCTTGACCCTGCGCGTTATGGATACTTCCAGCCTCCCAACCGCAATCCCCAAACCACCCGACCCCCTCATGGACGGGTTATGGCGGTTGCTTTTGCCTTTATTGGTGGCCGTCTCCGGCTATCTGCTCTGGCTGGGTTCTTTCACCTCCGGCGGTGCCTTCCAAAGCGGTATTGTTATGGCCGCAACCATCATTCTTCTGTCGCTCACCGGACAGCGCACACTTGAGCTTTTACCGCCCCTGGTCTGGCGCGCTCTGTTGGTGGTGGGGCTGTTAAACTTTATTGTCGTTGGTGCCGCCATGCTCATGCTTGAGGGGGCTTTTCTGCAGTACCCTCAGGGCTGGGCCGGCGGCCTGATTCTGCTGCTGGAAGTGACGGCCAGTCTCACCATTGCCACCGCACTGGTCACGCTAGTGCTTGGGCTGAGTGTGCCGGCCATGTTCAAAAGGTACCCAGACCCGCGATGACGCCAGATGTTCTGTTCAAATACGTGGCCGTGCTGCTCTTTGTCATCGGCCTTTACGGCATGCTGTCCCAGCCCCATATGCTGCGCAAAATACTGGCGGGCAACCTGATGAGCGTGGGGGTGTTTCTGTTCATGATTGCCACGGCGGCGCGCAACGCCTCGATAACGGCGGACCCGGTCCCCCATGCCATGGTCATCACCGGTATCGTGGTGTCTATCAGCGTCACCGCCCTCGCCCTGATGCTGGTGGAGCGCATCCAGCGCAGCAGTAAACGCATTCATCTGTATTGGTGGTTTCGCCATCCCCATGACCGGGACGATGAACCATGATCAGCGTCTTGATCGTGCTGCCATTGACGGCGGCGTTTCTGGTTTTTCTCTGGCCCAGACAGGCGACCTTCATCGGACTTTCGGCCAGCGCGGCCACCGTCATCCTCACCGCAATTTGCGTCACCAGCGTCTACCTCTCGGGCCCGATGCACACCCTGCTCGGCGGCTGGTCGCCCCCTTTGGGCATCCGGTTAGCCATTGATGGACTCTCAGCCCTGATGCTGTCGATGATGGCGCTGGTGGGAGGGCTGCTCAGCCTGTTCGCCCCGGGTTACTTCAAACGCTCCCACGACAAACCCGCCACGATCACGCTGTTCTGGCCGTTATGGCTACTGCTGTGGGGAACCCTCAACGGGCTGTTCATGGCGGCAGATATCTTCACCCTTTATGTGCTGATGGAAATCAGCCTGTTGGCGGCCGTGGCCCTGGTAACCCTGTCCCCATCCCAGGTGGCTACCATGGCCGCGCTGCGTTACCTGCTGGTCACCACCACCGGCTCGTTACTGTACCTGATGGGGGTGGCGATTCTTTACGACGCCTATGGCGTGCTCGACATGGTGCTGCTGGCAGAGGAGGTCCAGTCGGGCTGGGCACTGACCACCGCGTTGCTGCTGATGACCATCGGCCTGATGACCAAGGCCGCCTTATTCCCGTTGCACTTCTGGCTGCCCCCGGCCCATGCCCTGTCACCGGTGCCCGTCAGTGCCATTCTTTCGGCGCTGTTCGTCAAGGGGGCTTTTTACCTGCTGCTACGTCTGTGGAGCGCACTGGGGGAGCAGGCTGCCAGCGCTGAATTCAGCCTGGTTATCGCCATGCTGGCCGTTGCGGCCATTGTCTGGGGCTCGGTGCAGGCGCTGCGACAGCGCCATCTGAAAATGCTAATTGCTTACTCCACTGTCGCCCAGGTGGGCTTTTTTTTCCTGGCCTTCCCGGCGTTGGCCAACAGCCACCACACCGGTCCAGACATCGACCCGGGCCTGGCCGGCAGCGCTATCCAGGTGGTCGCCCACGCGCTGGCCAAAGCGTCGCTGTTTCTCGCCGCCGGCATCCTGCTGCTGGCGCGCCATAGTGACCGGCTTAGCGCCATGCGCGGCATGGCCCGCAGCCTACCGGTGACGGCGGCGGCGCTGGCTCTGGCAGGTCTTGGGCTCTATGGCCCCCCCGGCAGTGGCGCTGGCCTGGGCAAGTCTCTGCTGGGCCAGGCACTGCATGGCGGTGAGCACGGGTGGTGGGAACCCTTGCTCACCTTTGCCGGGTTGCTGACTATTACTTATGTGTTGTCTATGCTGAGATACATTGTTTTGCCTTACCGGGGCTCGCTCACCATGACCCCGGTCTCTCTCTGGCTGCAGGCGATACCTTTGGTGCTGGCGCTCTGTGGGCTGGGTCTGGGCTGGTTTGAGCCTTTACTGATCGAGCTGCTGCAGGTGCAATCAGGAGGCACTGAATGAAACTCTCTGAGCTGGCCCACTGGCGCAGTCTGTGCCTTCGCCTGGTCGCCATGCTGGCCCTTTGGCTGGTACTCACTGAAGGCAGTGCCCAAAACCTCTGGTTTGGTCTGATCACGGCGGTCATCGCTACCTGGGTCAGCCTGATTGTGGTTCGACCAAGTACGATTCGATGGCGCCCGGTGCCTGCGCTGGTGTTCATACCGTATTTTTTGCGGCGTTCACTACTGGGGGGAATAGATGTGGCCATGCGGGCTTTTTCCCCCCACATGCACCTGGAGCCCACCCTGCGCAGCTATCAACTGCGCCTTCAGCGCCCACCGCAGCAGGCTTTTCTCGCCTGGATCATCACCCTGTCACCGGGCACCTCCAGCGTTGAGCTGAGCGATGGGCAGTTGACCGTCCACTTACTGGATCAGGAGTTGCTCAGCGAGCCCGCACTAAGGGCCCTGGAAGCCAAGGTGACCAAACTGTTTCATGACCCGTAGAGCGCTCGGGCAACGGTCGGCTGAAATAGTAGCCTGGACCTGGGGGCTATACCTTAAATGACCGTCGTCATGACATAGATCAATGCTTCGCTAAAGGTTTGCCCAACCCCACCTAATCCGCTTTTGTTCCAGCCAAGCGTTCTGCTAGATTGGGATTGCGATACTGACTCCACCCTGGCCAAACCTCCCCGGGTTTCCTGCCGTCTGGAGCCGGGAATGGAACAACGGCGTACCAGGCACTTAGCCCTGATAGCTTTGCCGTCATTCCACGGACCCGAGACGCTGGGAAATCTGCCAGACAGACTCCCCAGCCTGTTGTCCGGGACCTGAATTGCTGCCGTGCCCTGCACGGTTTGTCAGGTACCCGGGGCAACAGGAAGGCAAGGAAATGGCTGAACAGTGGGCAAATCTGGTGGATTACGAACAATTCTGTGCCGGCTTTTCCTGGAGCCAGGCACGCAGCGAGCTGGCAGGGATGGGCAACGGCCGGCTTAATATCGCTTACGAAGCACTGGACCGGCACATGGCAACGGCGGCGGCAGAGCGCACCGCCATCCGCTTTCTGGCCCGTGACAGTGAAACCCCCCAGGACATCAGCTACCGGGCACTGAATGAGCGGGCCAACCGCTTTGCCAATGTCCTGCAGGACCTGGGGGTGCAACCCGGCGAGCGGGTTTACGGCCTCTCCCATCGCATTCCCGATCTGTACGCTGCGGTTCTCGGCACCCTCAAACATGGCTGTGTGTTCACACCACTGTTCCCCGCCTTCGGTCCGGAACCCATACGCCAGCGGGTGGAGATCGGCGAACCCGCCGTTCTGGTCACCAGCAAACGGCTGTACCAGAAGAAGCTGGCGGACTGGCTGGGGGAGATGCCATCGGTACGCCACGTGCTGCTGATTGATGAACTCGACGAAGCCCCCCCAGGCACCCTGGACGCCGGGGCATTAATGGCCGCCGCCAGCGGCGACTATGTCACCCGCCCCATGGACCCGGAAGCCCCGGCCCTTCTTCACTTCACCAGCGGCACCACCGGCAAACCCAAAGGCGCGATGCATGTGCACGATGCGGTGGTTAATCATCACATGACCGGTCGCTATGTGCTGGATATGCATCCGGGGGATATCTACTGGTGCACCGCAGACCCCGGCTGGGTCACCGGCACCTCCTACGGCATCATCGCCCCGCTCACCAATGGCGTGACCATGATCGTGGACCAGGCGGAGTTCGACGCCGAACGCTGGTACCGGATCCTGCAGAACCAGAAGGTGGCGGTCTGGTATACCGCCCCCACGGCCATCCGTATGCTGATCAAGCTGGGGCCGGAACTGCCCCGGGCCCATGACCTTTCCTCACTGCGCTTTATGGCCAGCGTCGGCGAACCCCTCAACCCTGAGGCGGTCATCTGGGGGCAAAAAGTGCTCGGCAAGCCCTTCCATGACAACTGGTGGCAGAGCGAGACCGGCGGCATCATGATCAGCAATTACGCCACCCTTGAGGTACGACCCGGCTCCATGGGCAAGCCCATCCCCGGCGTCGAAGCAGCGGTGGCCCGTAAAACCGGGGACGGCATCGAGCTGATCGAAGAAGCCGACGAAACCGGCGAACTGGTGCTGAAAAAAGGCTGGCCCTCCATGTTCCGGGGCTACCTGAATCAGGATGAAAAATACCGCAGCTGCTTTGTAGGTGACTGGTACCTCACCGGGGACCTGGCCCGCCGGGATGCCGATGGCTACTTCTGGTTCATCGGCCGCAATGATGACGTGATCAAGTCATCCGGCCACCTGATCGGCCCCTTTGAGGTGGAAAGCGTCCTGCTCGAACACCCGGCGGTTGCCGAAGTGGGCGTCATCGGTATCCCTGATGAAGTCGCCGGGGAAATCGTCAAAGCCTTTGTGGCCCTGAAACCAGGCTACCCACCGGATGACAATCTGCGCCGGGAGTTAATGGGGCTGGCGCGCAAGCGCCTGGGCCCGGCAGTAGCACCGCGCCATATCGCTTTCCGTGAAGAGCTGCCGCGCACCCGCAGTGGCAAAATCATGCGCCGCCTGCTGCGCGCCCGGGAACTGGGGCTGCCTGAGGGCGACACCTCCACTCTGGAAGGCGCCAGTGAATAACAAGAGGAACATGCCATGAATGAGGCAACGGCTGCGAGCAAACCGCGGGTGTCCAGGGAACATGCACTGGCCCTGTTACGGGACATGCTGCGGGTACGGCGCTTTGAAGAGCGCTGCGTGCAGCTCTACACCCAGGAGAAAATTCGCGGCTTTCTGCATGTCTGTATCGGTCAGGAAGCGGTGGCCGCCGGCATCCTGTTCAATATTGCCGACGACGAAGCGGTGGTAGCCGCCTACCGGGAACATGGCCATGCCCTGCTCAAGGGCCTGTCCATGGAATCGGTCATGGCGGAAATGTACGGCAAAGTCTCTGGCTGTGCCATGGGCCGGGGCGGCTCCATGCATTTGTTCGACCGTGATCTGCGCTTCTACGGCGGCAATGCCATTGTCGGTGGCGGAATTCCCACCGCTGTGGGCCTCGCGCTGGCGGAAAAAATGCAGGGGGGCAACCGGGCGGTGGTGTGCTTCTTTGGTGACGGTGCTGCCGCCGAAGGGGTTTTTTATGAATCCTTGAATCTCGCCGCCCTCTGGCATCTGCCGGTGGTCTTTGTGTGCGAGAACAATCACTACGCCATGGGCACCCCCCTGGCAGTGGAACACGCCCAACCCGATATCTCCCGCAAAGCCGAGGCTATCGGCGTACCCGCTGGACGGGTTGATGGCATGAGCGTAGTGCAGGTGGAAGCGGCCGCCCGTAAGGCGCTTAAGGCGGCCCGGGACGGTAAAGGCCCGCAACTGATTGAATGCGACACCTATCGTTTCCGGGCCCACTCCATGTTCGACCCCCAGCTTTACCGGGAACAGGCAGAAGTGGAGGAATGGAAGAAAAAGGACCCCATTGACCGGCTGGCTGGCTGGATGACCCAGACCGGCATGATCACAGCGGAGGACCGTGACGCGCTGGAGAAAGAGATCGCCGAGGAAGTGGAACAGGCCGTGGAGTTTGCCGAAGCGGCGGACTGGGAAACCGAGGACACATTGTTTGACCATCTCTCCCTGCCCCTGCCCGAGCCCCTGGCACCGCCACCGGCGCCAGAGACAGAAACCATGGCAACCACCCTGCGTGAAGCCTTTCACCTGGGACTGAAAGAAGCGCTGGAGCATGATGACCGGGTGTTTCTGATGGGTGAGGACATCGGGCGCTACGGTGGCTGTTACGCCGTGACCCATGACCTGTTCACACAGTTTGGCGCCGAGCGCATCATTGACACCCCCCTGGCGGAAAACGGTTTTACCGGGGCCGGTGTGGGCGCGGCCCTGGGTGGCATGCGCCCGGTGGTGGAGATCATGACGGTGAATTTCAGCCTGCTGGCGATTGACCAGATCGTGAACACCGCCTCTGCCCTGCTGCACATGTCCGGCGGCCAGTTCAATGTGCCCCTGGTTATCCGCATGGCCACCGGTGCCGGCCGCCAGGTAGCGGCGCAGCACTCCCACAGCCTGGAGAACTGGTACAGCCAGATACCCGGCCTGCGGGTGCTGGCACCGGCCACGGTGGAAGACGCCCGCTACATGCTCTGGGCCGCCTTGCAGGACCCCAACCCGGTGGTGATCTTCGAGCACGTGATGCTCTACAACCACAAAGCCGAACTGAAGCCGCACCCGCAAGGGGTGGATATCGAGAAGGCCGCGATTCGCCGGCCGGGCAGGGATATCAGCCTGATCACCTATGGCGGCTGCCTGCACAAGACCCTGGAGGCCGCAGAACAGCTGGCTGCGGATGGTATCGAGGCAGAAGTCATTGATCTGCGCGTACTGCGGCCCCTGGATACCGCAACCATTATCGACTCCGTCAGGCGCACCCGGCGCGCGGTAATGGTGGACGAGGGCTGGAAAACCGGCAGTCTTGCCGGTGAACTGATGGCGATACTCAACGAGCAGGCCTTCTGGGCCCTGGACGCTCCCCTGGCCCGGGTATGCAGCCGCGAGGTGCCGGTGCCCTATCCCAAACACCTGGAGCAGACCACCCTGCCCCGGGTGGAATCCATCGTCGCCGCCGCAAAACGGACCCTCGGAGAATCCCCTTGAGTGACTTCCTCATGCCCTCCATGGGCGCTGACATGGACAGCGGCACACTGGTTGAATGGAAGGTCAAACCCGGCGACCGGGTAAAGAAAGGCCAGGTGATTGCCGCCGTGGAAACCTCCAAGGCGGTACTGGATGTGGAAGTATTCCAGGACGGGGTGGTGGAAAAATTCTACGTGGAGGAAGGAACCGAAGTGGACGTAGGCGCACCGCTGGCCCTCATCGGCGATGGCAGCGGCGCTCAGGCACCGGAAATCGCGACAGAAACCGAAACCAGTCCCGAGCCCGAGACCACAACGGAACCCGAAACCATACCGGAGCCGGAGACCACACCGGAGCCCGAGAGCACACCGGAGCCCGTGGCAACACCGGTCGCCAGAACCCCAGAGCACAGCGATCGCATACCGGCCTCTCCGGCTGCCCGGCGCGCGGCCCGGGAGGCTGGTCTTACATTGGCAGATTTGCAGGGCAGTGGCCCGGACGGTGCCATTGTGCTGCGGGATCTTCCTGACCCCCAGCCCAGCAGGCCTGACAGCCGAGGCGGGGCCGCATTTGACCGCGGCCAGATGCGTGCCACCATCGCCGCTGCCATGAGCCGCGCCAAACGGGAAATCCCCCATTACTACCTGGCCACCACCGTGGACCTGCATGCCGCCGAGCAATGGCTGACCCACTACAATGAGCAGCAGCCCCCTAACAGCCGGCTGCTGATGTCTGCCCTTTTCATGAAAGCCACCGCCCTGGCCCTTGCCCGCTATAGCGACCTGAATGGCCATTACGGCAAGGACGGTTTCAAACCCGCGCCTCAGATCAACCTGGGCATGGCCGTGCACCTGCGGGGGGGTGGTCTGGTGGCACCCGCCATTCTGGAAACGGATAAACTCCCGCTGCCGGCGTTGATGCACCAGCTTCGTGACCTGGTGGGCCGGGCTCGCAGTGGCGGTCTGCGGGCCTCGGAAATGGCCGGCGGCACCGCCACCGTCACCGCCCTGGGGGATCGCGGTGTAGACACCGTCTACGGCGTCATTTATCCGCCACAAGTGGCCATGATCGGTATCGGCCGGGCCCGCCGCCGCCCCCTGGCGGTGAATGACGGCATCGCCGTGCGCCTGGCCGTGGATCTCAGCCTGGCGGCAGACCACCGGGTCTGCGATGGCCACCTGGGGGCCCTTTTCCTGAATGAGATTGAGCGACTGCTACAGCAACCGGAGGCACTATGAACCGCGATGAACTGCGCAAGGCGGTACTGGAAGAACTGTCCGGCATTGCCCCGGATATCGACCTGGCATCATTCGACGACAACGCCAGCCTGCAGGACGAGTACGACCTGGACTCCATGGATTCACTTAACCTGGCAGAGGCGGTACACAAGCGGCTTGGGGTGAATATTCCGGATCAGGATTATGCCCGCCTGCGCAACATTGCAGACCTGCTGGACTACCTGGAAGGCAGGCTCTGAGCGCGCTCAACCCCGGGAGCCCGTTTTCCCGGGATTCATCCCTCCTAAAACCCCAGGCTAGCTCTAAAACCCGCTGCAGCACCCGCATAGAGAAACCATGCCAGCCCCGCGCAGTTAACAGCTACTGCGCACCAGAATACCCTCTGGAACGGCTGCTTCTTTGTTTTATGGCGGAACACCCGCTGTGCCACCAGCGCACCCGGCCACCCGCCGAGTACCTCAGCCAGGTGCAGGCTTGTCTCTGCAGTGCGCCAACGTCCCCTCTTCGCAGCGGCTTTATCAAAACCGTACATGACGAAGGTAGTCACGCTCACCAGAGCGTATGCCCCCACCAGCACCAGTGGAGCCTGGCCTGCAGCAGTTACAGCCGTCAGCAATGCAAAAAACACAACAACCACACAGGAGACCAAACCCAATCCTTGATAAGGAGAGGCCCTCTGATTGTTACTCACAGAAACAGCACTTTTAAGCCCACATCTTGCCCCCTCTGCTGCAAATCCCCACGCAGGTGATCAGCACTTTCGCCCACATTAATCTCAACTAAAATTGCGTGCTGAGGCCCTAACCGAAACAAAAGAAATTCAGTTTGTTGCCATCCAGGTCCCGGAAGTAGCCGCAGTAAAAGCCTCCCGCCCGCAGCCCGGGGTCCCCGTCGTTAGTGGCACCAAGCTCCAGTGCCCTGGCATGAAGCTCATCAACCTGCCCAGTGCTGGATGCATTAAGGGCGACCATAACACCATTACCCACAGTGGCATCCTGTCCGTCATAAGGGCTGGTAACGGAAAAATACGGCCCGGTTTTCTCAGCGCCCCAGGCAATGAGATTCTCCGTATTGAATACCCTTTTTGCCCCCAAAGACTCGAACAGGGCATCATAAAACGCGGCTGCATTCTCAAGATTTTTTGTGCCAAGTGTTGTGTATCCAATCATAGTGTTCTCCTTGCTTTGCCATACCGACATCCATTTAAACGAAAGTGTTTCGTCGTAAAAACAACGCTTTTTCCACCCGAAAACGGCTGCTGCTGCTCGAAACCTTCCACACCCGGCAAAACACCGGGGAACGCCTTAATCAGCGTTCGCCTGCACTGCTTTGCTGGCGCTGCCAAATGTCCTGACCATTGCCGCCTGGAGCATTGGTTTTGCATTATTGCGCAGTAGTCGACCATGAGCCGCTACGAAGTGATCAAAATCCAGCGTTTGTAGCCGCTCAAAGTCCGGAAGAAGGCTTGCCTTGTCTGGGGTGACGCGTTTAAGCCAGGGACCCCCAATAAATCCATTGAGCCGGAAGCCCATCAGCCATAGTACACACTTCGTAAAAGGCGATGTGTAGCTCCAGTCTGCCCAATATTGCAAGCTATCGGTGGTAACCAGCAGCTTATGGGCCTTAAGCAGCAGTGCGGCCTCCGGGAATTTTGCCTGTGCAAAGACAAAGAACGCTGCATCAGACATGGGTGGAATGGCCGTGGCGCTGACTAAATGCGTGGGAGACGGGATTTTATAGGTGCTTTGTCCGGCCTGGCACCAGAACTCAGCCTGGTAGCGATCCACATAAAACGGATCATCCAGGCCGTGGAAATCACCCAGGCGCACAACATGGCGGACAACCCCCATACCATCCAGCTTCTTCAGCTCTTCCTCATTAATGCGCACAGGATTGATAAGGGTAAGTTCGTCGCCTTCCCTAACAATAAGCATGTTTCGATTCATGCTCATGCCAGGGCCCATTCTGATGCTGCCATGGACCAGATAGATATTGTCGAAAATCCGGGTGATGGGATCGTGGGGATAGGATGGCGGATACACTCTACTCTCCTTGTGAGTTATGCCAGCATTGAGTTCTAAAGCACTGCTCAGCCGGGTTTCATCTGGTACACAATGAAATCACTTGGACCGCCGGTATAACGGTCGTAAAAGGCACGGCCCCGTTCGTTGAAGTGCTGAGTGATACAGCGAACTGCTGGCCAGTCTCGCTCCCTGGCCAGTTCTTGTAACCTTGTGACGAGGGCATCGGCTGCCCCTGTTTCTCTGGCATCAGGGGCAACGAACATATCATCGAGCCAAAGAAGGCCTCTTCAAGAGGCTGCTATGAACCCTCAAGCTGCTTTAAGCGGATGATGAGATACAACGCAAAACCCACGGCCACACCGGGAACTGCCCCCAACACCAGGCAAATCCAGCCATGTTTTATGCCTTTGGTGGTGCGCTCGAAAACAATCCAGATGGCCAATATCACCCAACACAGAATGACATCCGTGGAGTAGCCCGCTGCAAAGGGATTAACAAACCCAGCGGCGATGGCAGAAAACACATCCCAATCCACAGCCAGGGCAGGAAGCACTGTTACCAGGAAAAACACACTGAATGCGGCGGCAACCACCGCCAGCAAGGCAATATAAGCCCGTTCGTTCATGTCCATATGCCCGATGTAGTGTTTGAAGAGTCGTCGGCTCATGTACTGGCCTTAAGTGCGGAGCCAGGAATTGCCCTCAGCCACAGCACTTTTTGAATTTAACACCACTGCCGCAACTGCAGGGGTCATTGCGGGAAGGGGGCTTAACTGCAGTGACTGTGTCCCCTTTGCGCAAAAGCACCGTCAGTTCGTTAATGGATTCAACCGCCCCCTCCCGGGTATCCAGGGTAATGTCTGCATGGAGCTTTGCCTCCGCCACCTGGGCTTCGACTTCCCGCTGACGTTCCTCACTGTTAACCACCAGTCTTAGGGGGTACTTCTTGCTGCCACTTCTTTGGCTGGCATTGGTCTGAAAGCCGCCGTGAGCCGTGTGGTGCTGGCGGGAGTCCTGCCGGCCCTTGAAGAAAAATTTTGACATGCTCATATCCTGATTAGCGAAAGCGTTCAAATACTCAAAAAGAGATAACTCATTCTGGTTTGGGGGGCACTTCCTTGATGTAAATATCCTGCTGCGGAAATGGAATGGTGATGCCTTCTGTCTTGAAGCGGCGCCAGATCCCCAGGTTGATGTCAGAACGCACACCACCGAAACCCGCTGCCGGGTCTGCGACCCAGACACGGGCCTCCAGGTGAATACCATGGTCCCCAAACTCGATCAGCCGGCAGGAGGGTGCCGGTTCTGCAAGTACCCGGGGGTGTTCCCGGACGATCTCCAGCATGATCTCCATGGCACGTTCCACATCATCACCGTAGCTCACCGACACCGGGACTTTCAGCCGCACATTGGGGTCCGAATAGGACCAGTTGATCACCTCGGTGGTGATCAGGTTTTCATTGGGAATCAGTGTGTCTACGCCATCCCGGTTGCGCACCACGACATAGCGGGCGTGCAGTGCCTCCACCCAGCCGAACTTGCTGCCGACGCTGATAATATCACCGGGGCGAATGGAGCGGTCGAATATCAGAATAAAACCGCTAATGAAGTTACTGGCAATGCGCTGCAGGCCAAAACCAAGACCAACACCCAAAGCACCCCCAAATACCGCCAGGGTAGTGAGGTCAATACCCACCAGATTCAGCACCAGCAGCAGTGCGATGGTGATCAGCACCAGCTTGCTGACCTTGGAGAAGCCCACCGCCGCACCGGCACTCAGGTACGGCAATTGCGACACCCGCCGGTCGATGATGCCTGACAGCCAGATCGCCACCAGCAACATAAAGCCCAGCAGCAGCAACAGCTTGACCACCGCCAGCAACGACACCCGCACGGCACCGAAGTCGATGGCCATGCCTTCCATGGCCTCAAGCAAACCCGGAAGCCAGCCCAGCAGATGCAGCCCCACCACCAGCCAGATGGTGGTGCTGATCATGTTCTCTGACGCCTTGGCCAGTGGCCCACTTTGCACCCCCTTGCGCAACATATAGACCAGGGTACGGACCAGGGCGAAGGAGATCAGCAGCGGAACCGCCAGATCCAGCAGCCAATAGGCCTGACTCAGTGCGTCAAGGGATACGCGTCCTATCAGGACCACCAGCAGCATTGAAAAGGGGAAAGTGATGCGCTGTATAGTGCGCTGGGTTAAATGCCGCATACCCTGACTATCAGCAGCGGTCAGTCGGCCAATAAGGTGGTGCAGATAAAGCGCCACCACCGCCGCAACTACCAGCACCGCGGCCTGTGGAAAGACATCCTGCAGCTGTATTTCCTGCAAGGCTGTCAATAAATCCTGCCAGTTCTCTGCCATCAGTGACTCCCGGGTAACACGATTCCAGTTACTGACTGCCCCTGACAACATTCAGCTTTGATGCAGTATAGCGCCAGAATCATCACTCCCGGGAAACAGGGCCACCAGCAGGTGCCCTTACGGTGCCTTAAAACCACCCATGGGCGTACCACATCCACAGGGCCATACCGATCATCATCAGATTTTCGGTGAACGACACAAACCCGAGGGGCACTTTGTTGGCGCCGCCGACACAGGCACATTTGAGTTCACGCTTATCCACATACACGGCCTTGAACACCGACACGGCACCCACGGTACCGATGAAAAGCGCAACCGGGATCGACAGCCAATTGAGCAGCCCACCCACCATCAGCAGACCCGCCAGGCCTTCTGCGTAGGGGTAGATATAGCTGTAAGGTACCCAGCGCCGGGCCACCAGATCGTAATTGACGAACATGGTGGAGAAACTCTCCACATCCTGGAGTTTCAGAAGCGCCAGCACGATCATGGACAACCCAATAAACCACTCTACCGCCTGAACCGAAATCCAGCTGCCATGCATCCCCAGATTTAAGGCAAATGCAGTGAGGGCCGTCATGGCGAAGAGTGCAGCCACTGGCCGATAGCTGGTGGCATTAGGGTCGGCTAGCGGCTTGCCCACATGCTTGCGTACTGCTTCGTAACCACCGATACGCTCACCATCAATAAATGCCTGGGGTGTGGTGGTTACCCCATGCTCTGCCTTGAACGCATCGATCTGCTCCCGTGAGACCAGATGATGGTCTTCCACAGTAAAGCCCGCCTGCTGCAGCACGTATAAGGTTTTCAGGCCAAAGGGACACTGGTGCTTGGGGGACATCATGCGGTACAACTCTGCGCGCTTAGTGTCCGTAGTCATGGTTCATTTCCTCTGGTTGCAGGTATATGGGAAAAGCTTAAACTACGTACCATGGTACGGAGTCAAGGGGGTTTATATGCATACCATTGGAAAGTTGGCAGAGAACGCGGGGGTGGGCGTAGAAACACTGCGTTTTTATCAGCGTAAAGGGTTGCTGGGCATTCCCGAAGCCACAGGAAAAGTACGCCAATACGGTAGCACGCACCTGAGACGCGTTACCTTCATTAAAAGCGCCCAGGCAGCAGGCTTTACCCTGGGGGAAATCAAACAGCTTTTGGCCATGGATGCGTCACACAATCACAGCCAGGCGCGGCAGCTGGCACTTCAGCGCCTCGCGGCTATCGATGAACAGTTAACGCAGTTGCAGGTCGCTCGCGGGGTGTTAGAGAAGTTAGCCCACGACTGCGAACACAGCCGTGATCAGCCCTGCCCGATTATTGCGTCTTTTGTTAATGCGGCCCCAGTGGCTGATTAACCCCCATGCCCAATCTGAATTTCTCCTCTCATGTATTCCACCACATGTCCCCAGGTTAGCACGCGATCTCCCCGGAGTTCGCAGTTGAGTTGCCCACCCCGACGGGACAGCTGCTGCGCGATTAACTGGGCCTTGCCCAGGCGAGCGGCCCAGTTGGGGATTGTGCAATGGGCAGAACCCGTCACCGGGTCTTCCGGGACACGAAATCCACCTTATCGCCACGGGCGGTGACAATAAGCGCAAAGGCATCAAGGCGCTCAATGGCCGGGTGGTCAGGTTGGAACCCCCTCACCTGGGCTTCGTTTTCCAGCACGACAACGGCAGCAGGATTGCCGCTGAAGACGCAATGGGTAAAAGCATCCACCGGGTAGATTGGTAAGTTCATGGGTCATCCCTCGGAAAACATAGATTCGCTGACCCCCAATCAGGCACGCTACTGCCCTGCCGGTAATATGGCGCCCTAATCTCTGGGTCCTTTCTAGCGGTGTCGTCCGTTCCGCCGCGTGGCGCTGCTGCACATAAGCCAGGAAGAAAGTTGCTGTGCAAACTAACAAGCCAACTGGCACTGCAACGAAACGTCAGTAGATCCTAGCCTCCATGGCCTGCTAAAAGCATAAAGAGCGGCGTTGTTGTTGCAAAACTGCTGCCTGGTTTTGCAATTTCACCGTCAATGACGTAACTAAAACCCATGACTGATGAAATAACACCAGAAGAGGCCTTACCGGATGCCCGGGACGGCCTGTGCCGTATCGACCGGATAGTGCTTTACGTGCTGAATCAGACTCAGACGGAGCGCAAGGGTCGCTCTGTGCCCACGGTGATGTTGTATGGCCGGGTATTGGAGCATGTGAACATCAGTGAAGAGGAGTTACACGCCAGCCTGTATCGCCTGGGTGTGCAGCGCCGCTGAGCGGGGCGTCACTGAACATATGCCGTAACCCCTGTCTGGACACCGCTCCGCTTCATCTGCAGGATTAGCCCTCCGTTCAATCGATTGAGAGCACCGGGTTTACCCACTCAGCCCAAGGATTACCCGTTTATGACCACCCTCCTGATCTGGCTTATCGCCCTCCTGTTTATCGCCATCGGCCTAGCCGGGCTGGTGTTTCCTGCTCTGCCCGGTCCCTTGTTACTGTTTGCCGGGCTCTGGATGGCAGCCTGGGCGGAGGGGTTTGTGTTTGTGGGGCTGTACACCCTGATTATTCTGGGGGTGCTGGCGGGGCTCGCGTCCCTGGCGGATTTTGTGGCGGGGGCATTGGGTGCCCGGCGTTCCGGGGCTTCATCCCGCTCGGTGTGGGGGGCCACCATTGGGGCGGTTATCGGGCTGTTTTTCGGTCTGCCGGGGCTGTTGCTGGGGCCCTTTATTGGCGCCGTGATCGGGGAGTTATCCCAGCAGTGGAACCTGGCCGCTGCCGGTCGTGCGGGCTGGGGGGCCACCATCGGTATGGCGCTGGGCATTGCGGCCAAGTTGGCTTTCGGTATTACTATGGTAGGTTTATTTCTGGGCGTGCGGTTTCTTTAGTACTCCTGCCCCTATCAGCACCACCACCAATAAAAGAATAAGAGAGCACCACCATGGTTCGAGTCAGTTGTCTGTTGTTGAGTCTGTTCCTTATTAGTGCCTGCGGTAATGCCGGTGACGAGGAGCCCCCCGCTTCCGGGGCCCTGGCGGCGGATATTCTGACTGCCCACGGTGAGGAGTTCCGGGAAGACATCATCAAGGTCACTGATGGGGTCTATGTGGCCATTGGTTTTGGTATCGCCAATGCCATCATGATTGAAGGTGATGACTCGGTGACCATTGTGGACACCATGGAGTCCCTGGAAGCCGCCGAGCGCATTGCCGCCCGCTTCCGGGAGATCACCCATAAGCCGGTAAAGGCCGTGGTCTATACCCACTCCCACCCGGATCACATTCAAGGCACCCCGGCGTTTCTCACTGACGGCGTGGAGGTGGCGATCTACGCCCATGACTCCCTGGATGCCGCCGTGGATCAGACCGTGAGCGTGCTGCAACCGATCCTGACCCAGCGCTCTTTCCGCATGTTCGGCACCCGCCTGCCCCAGGAAGACCGTACCAATGTGGGCATCGGCCCCTTTGTGGACATGCACGAACACAGCACCCTGCAGATCCTGCGCCCCACCCACACCTTCAGTGACGAACTCACCATCAACGTGGGTGGCGTGGAGATGGTGCTGATGTACGCACCCGGGGAGACCGACGACCAGGTGGTGGTCTGGCTGCCAGAGCAGAAGGTGTTGCTGCCCGGCGACAACTTCTACCGGGCCTTTCCCAACCTTTATACCATTCGCGGCACCAGCTACCGGGACCCGAAAACCTGGGCCGACAGCCTGACCATGATGCGGGATCTGGAGCCGGAGTACCTGGTGCCCAGCCACTCACGGCCAGTGATCGGAAAAGACGAAATCCGCCGCCATATGACGGATTACCGGGATGCCATCAGCTACGTCTATGACCAGACCATCCGCATGATGAACGAAGGCATGACGGCGGATGAAATTGCCCACGAGATCCGCCTGCCGCCGCACCTGGCAGAGTCCCCCTTCCTGCAGGAGTTCTACGGCAAGGCGGAGTGGTCAGCACGCATGGTGTTCGGCGGCCAGCTGGGCTGGTTCGATGGCAACCCCACCAACCTGCACCCCACGGCCCCCCTTGAGAAAGCCGAACGTATGGCCGAGCTGGCTGGGGGTAAAGAGGCTTTGATTGAAGCACTCCATTCAGCGGCTGAAAACCAGGAACACCAGTGGGTGCTGGAACTGAGCGACTATGTGCTGCGCCTGGAGCCTGAGCATCAACAGGCCACCCAGCAACGCATTACCGCCCTGCGGGCCCTGGCCTCCCGGGAGTCCAACCCAAATGCCCGTCACTATTACCTGACCACGGCGGCGGAACTGGCCGGTGAAATCGAGCTCCCCCTGATGGCCGTCACGCCCCAGGATAGGATGCTGGAAGGCATGCCCGTCTCCATCTTCTTCAACGGTATGCGGGTGGGTATTGACGGGGAGTCCGCCTGGGAAGTGAATCAGTCTGTGATCTTTGAGTTCCCGGATCTGGACGAGCGCTACACCCTGATCGTGCGGGGCGGTGCTATCGAGTTGCGGGAAGGGGCGGCAGAGAACGCAGACATCCATGTGCGCATCCACAGCCTCGACTTCAAGCGCATGCTGGCGGGCATTCGTAACCCGGCCATGGCGATTCTGCGGGACTTTGAGTATGTAAAAGGGGGCCGGATTGGTTTTACCCGGTTTATGCGCCTGTTCCAGCCGGATCTGGAGGACTGACCCCAACCCGGGGGATATACCAGTGAAGGCCCACAGCTGTTGAACACTACAATCCTGGGCCTTCACCACGTTCTACTTCTTGGCAATATCCCGCAAGGTGCTCACCAGATAATCCGCCTCCTGAGCCCCGGAGATCAGGTATTTCTGATTAATGATAAAGGCCGGCACCCCCGTGATACCGGCTTTCTGATAATGGGCTTCGTCCTTGAGTACCGCCTCCGCATACTCCTTGCCTGCAAGCACCTCTTTGGCGGCGGCGCCGTCCAGACCGGCGGATTGAGTCCAGCGAAGCAGCACTTCATGATCGGAGATATCCTCCGCCTCGCCAAAGTACGCCTCAAAGAACGCCTTCTTCAGTTCCGTCTGGCGCCCCTGGGTTCCGGCCCATTTCAGCAGCCGGTGGGCATCGAAGGTGTTACGGGTAAAACGCGACTGCATATGGGTAAAGTTCAGCCCCAGCTCTTTGGCAATCACCATCATGTCGCTTTGCGCCTGCTCCATCTCTTCCACCGAACGGCCGTACTTGCGACTCAGTGCCTGCAATATCGGCTCCCCATCATTGGCCCGGTCCGGGTTGAGCTCAAAGGCATGCCACTCAATACCAAACACCATCTCCTCTTTCAGCACTTCCATGGCCTGCTCAAGCCGGGCATAGCCAATGGCACACCAGGGGCAGGCGATGTCTGAAACAATATCGATCTGGATCGGGGTCATGGGCAGCTCCCGCTTAAATAAAGTGTAAGACCGCCGATTCTGGCGGTCTCAGGGCATCAGTTCAATGTTCTGCCACCAATCAGCCATCCGGGCTGACCTGCTTGCGTAACACCGTCAGCGCTGTGGCCGGGTCCAAAGGTGTTCCCACATTGGCCGCCACCGGATAAGGCAGAGACTCCCCGGTTTCCCGGTAGCCCCGGCGCAGATAGAACTCAATCAGCTCCCGGCGGCTGGCAATCACGATCAGCACAAACACCTGGACCCCCAGAACCCCTGCCCCATAAGCCTCCGCCGCCGCCAGCAACCGTTTGCCAAAACCCCCGGTCTGCCAGGCAGGTGCTATGGCCAGCATGCCGACATGAGCCTCCTTCTCCTTTCCCTGCTTACCCTCAACCTGGACACAGCCAATCAGCTCATCTCCACTGAAGGCCAGCAACACAGCGGTCTCCTGCAGACTCCGTTGCAGCGCCCCCACCTGAATACGCGCCCCTGTCACCAGCCCCGACTCATGGGTCCACCCCTGAGCACCAGGCTCCGGCCGATAGGCCCGGTTTACAAGCCCGGCAATGCCTTCGGCATCATCCAGCGTAGCCACTCTCACTGACATCCCTGTGGGTTTCATTGTTGTATTATCCCAGTCGCTGGTATTGCCGAGAGTCTATCACTGGGAGGTGTCGAAGGCTGCAAACCTGAGCGTTAACAGCGATTTGCTCCGCAAAACCCGTGACCTGAACATCAACCTTTCAGCCACTCTAGAACGAGCCCTGACTGAAGATCTGGCCAAACGCGAAGCGGCCAAATCTCTTCAGTCCCTGCAAAACACTTAAACAACCCGGACGGCTCGCTCTCCCATTCCCAGGACCAGGAACTGCGCCTGGCCGAGTTGCCCAACCTGGTAACGGACCCTAAGCTTCACGCAGGCGCCTAGCAGCGGCCACCATGTTCTGCAGGGCCGGGCGTACCTCGTCCCAGCTGCGGGTTTTCAGGCCGCAGTCCGGGTTAATCCAGAGTCTTTGCGGCGGGATGTGTTCCGCAGCTTTTTCCATCAGGGCCACAATCTGCTCCGGGCTGGGGATATTGGGTGAGTGGATGTCGTAGACCCCCGGGCCGATGTCGTTGGGATACTGGAAGTCCTCAAAGGCCCCCAGCAGTTCCATGTCGGAACGTGAGGTTTCGATGGTGATGACATCCGCATCCATGGCGGCGATGGCAGGGAGAATGTCGTTGAAGTTTGAATAACACATATGGGTGTGGATCTGGGTCTGGTCTGAGACCCCGTTGGCGGCGAGGCGAAACGCCTCGATGGCCCAGCCCAGGTACTGGGGCCAGTCGCTGCGCCGCAGTGGCAACCCTTCCCGCAGGGCGGCCTCATCAATCTGGATAATGCCTACGCCGGCCTGTTCCAGGTCCAGCACTTCCTGGCGAATGGCCAGGGCCAGTTGCCGGCAGCTGGCCTGCCGGGGCTGGTCGTCCCGCACGAAGGACCAGTTGAGCAGGGTTACCGGGCCGGTGAGCATGCCTTTTAAGGGCTTGTCCGTGAGGGACTGGGCGAAGCAGATCCAGTCAACGGTCATGGGCCTGGTGCGGGTGATGTCGCCGTACAGAACCGGCGGCTTGACGCAGCGTGATCCGTAGGACTGCACCCAGCCGAACTGGCTGAAGGTGTAGCCCTGGAGCTGCTCGCCGAAGTACTCCACCATGTCGTTGCGCTCGGCCTCACCGTGCACCAGCACATCCAGCCCAAGGGCCTCCTGTTCCTCGATACAGTGGGCAATTTCCTGCTTGACCCGGGCCTGGTATTGGGTCTCATCCAGGGTACCTTTGCGGTATTTCAGCCGGGTCTGCCGGATCGCCGTGGTCTGGGGGAAAGAGCCGATGGTGGTAGTGGGGAAGCGAGGCAACTGCAGCTGCTGCGCCTGCAGGGCAGCACGCTGGGGGTAGGCGCTGCGGCGCTGCCCCAATTCCGGGGTTAGCTGGTCCACGGCGTCACGCACGGCGGGATGGGTAACGCGCTGGGAGTGGCGGCGGCTTTGTAGAGCGGCCTGGTTGTCTGCCAGCGCCTCGGCCACCGCGGCTCTGCCCTGGTCCAGCCCCTGGGCCAGCACCGCCAGTTCGTCCAGTTTTTGCCGGGCGAAGGCCAGCCAGGAGTGGATCTGCGGGTCCAGGCGGGTTTCATTGTCCAGATCCACCGGCACATGCAGCAAAGAGCAGGAAGGGGCCAGCCACAAGCGCTCCCCGAGTTTACGGTGCAGCGGTTCCAGCCAGTCCAGGGTGGCGGCCAGGTCGGTTTTCCAGATGTTGCGGCCATTAATCACCCCCAGGGAGAGCACTTTGTGGCCCGGCAGCCAGTCCGCCACCCGGAGCGGCTCCTGGGGGGCGCAGATGGCATCCAAATGGAGGCCCGCCACGGGCAGATCACAGGCCAGGCGAAGGTTCTCCCCCAAGGGGCCGAAATAACTGCTCAGCAGCAGCTTCACCGGGCAGGCCTTGAGCTGGTGGTAGCTTAGTGACAGAGCGTGGCACCAGCGGGCGTCCAGCTCTGTAACCAGTATCGGTTCATCGATCTGTACCCATTCCACGCCCTCGGCGGAGAGCTGCCGCAGCAACTCGGCGTAGACCGGCAGTAGCTGCTCCAGAAGCTCCAGCGGGTCGCTGTCATCCTTGGCTTTGCCCAGCCACAGATAGGTGACAGGGCCGATCAGTACCGGCTTGGCTGCCACGGCGTTCTCCCGGGCCTCTGCCAGTTGACTTAGCAGCCGCTGCGGGTTCAGGCGGAAGCGGGTGCCGGCATGGAACTCTGGCACAATGTAGTGGTAGTTGGTGTCGAACCACTTGGTCATTTCACCGGCGGAGACGCCATCGATGTCCCCGGCGGAACGGCCCCGGGCCACCCGAAAGTACGCATCCAACTCGCTGCCCGGTGCCTCAATGGCGCGCTGTGGCAGGTTACCGAGAGTGGCGCTCATGTCCAACACCTGGTCATAGAGGGAGAAGTCCCCTACCGGCGACCAGGTGAGCTGCTGCTGGGTCTGCCAGTTGTGACGGCGCAGTGCCCTGCCGGTGTCCTGCAATGACTGCGCGTCTGTTTCCCCTTTCCAGAATCCTTCCAGGGCAGATTTCAGTTCCCGCTTTGCCCCGATACGGGGGAAGCCGAGATTATGGGTGGTGACCATGGTGTCTCCTTGCAAGACTCAGTGAATCCGTTGTTGTAATCAGGGTTCAGGCTAGCGCCTTGAGAAAATGAATAAAAATGGTGTTTTTTCATTTATCCATGAGAACACCTCATGCATAGTAGAGCCCCTGCGCACCGGGTTTGGCCCCGGGGTGAAGCAGCAAATGCCATGAAGCAGGCCGGGAGCGGGAGCCATGATCGAGCGGAATCATCTTGAAACACTGCGGGCAGTGGAGCGCCAGGGCTCCATGACCGCTGCTGCCCAGGCACTGTGTCTGACCCAATCGGCATTGAGCCATTCGGTGAAAAAGCTTGAGCAGCAGCTGGGAACCCGTATCTGGGTCCGTGAGGGGCGCCAGCTGCGTTTAACCCAGGCGGGGGAGGCGCTGCTGTCTCTTGCTAACCGGCTACTGCCCCAGTTTGAGCATGCGGAAACTCTGGTAAGCCAGCTGGCCAGGGGGCAGCGGGGCACGCTGCGCATCGGTATGGAGTGCCACCCCTGTTACCAGTGGCTGTTGAAGGTGGTCGGCCCCTATCTGGAGCAATGGCCGGGGGTGGATGTGGATGTGAAGCAGCGCTTCCAGTTCGGCGGCATCGGCGCGCTCTTTGGCTATGACATCGATGTGCTGGTGACCCCGGACCCGCTGTACCGCAAAGGTTTGGTGTATGAACCGGTGTTCGATTACGAGCAGGTACTGGTAGTGGCCAGGGACCACCCCCTGGCGGTGAAGAACCATGTGCTACCCGGGGATCTGGAAGAGGAAACCCTGATCACCTACCCGGTGGCCCTGGAGCGACTGGATATCTACGCCCAGTTTCTGCTGCCCGCCCACTGCAGCCCGGCCCGGCACAAAACCATCGAGACCACCGACATCATGCTGCAGATGGTGGCTGCCGGCCGGGGTGTGGCGGCACTGCCGCGCTGGCTGGTAGCGGAGTACGCCTCCCGGATTCCGGTGCAGCCGGTGGCACTGGGTCCACAAGGCATCCATAAACAGATCTTTTTGGGCCTGCGCCAGCGGGATGGAGCGGTGGATTACCTGCAGGCGTTTATGGCAGCGGCCCGGGAGACCGGCTGGCAGGGTTAACCGCCCTTACCACACCAGCTGAGCCCCGGTCTGATACTCAATCACCCGCGTCTCAAAGAAGTTCTTCTCCTTGCGCATGTTAGCCTGTTCGTCCAGCCAGGGAGAAACGTTCTTCGCCCCCGGGAAGGGCTCTTCCAGGCCCAGGGTTCTGGCCCGGCGGTTGGCCACAAAACGGAACTGCTCGCTGTGGTATTCGGCGGAGTAGCCCAATATGGGGTCGCGCAGGATGTAGTTGGCGTAGGTGGTTTCGGCGGCTTCGGATTCGTCCCACATATCCCGCACGGCCTTCGGGTCCAGGGTGATGTTTTCTTCTTCCAGGATCTGGTTAACCACTTTCAGGCCGAACGAAAAGTGCATGGCTTCGTCCCGTAGTATGTACTGGAACTGCTCGCCGGTACCGCGCATCAGGCCCCGTCGCTGCAGCGCGAAAATCGGGCTAAAGCCGTTGTAAAACCAGGCACCTTCAAAGACCGCCGCGAAGAACAGATAGGACATGACAAACTCCTGCAGGTCGTCCCGGTTGCGGAGGTTCATGCCCGGTCGCATCGCAGCCTCCAGCCGGCGGTTGGCCATGCAGATCTTATTGTTGATGGCCGGCACTACCCGGTAGCGGTTGTAGATCTCGCTCTGGTCCAGGTTCAGGGTTTCAATGCAGTGCTGGTAGGCCCAGGTGTGTATAGCCTCCTCATACACCTGCCGCGCCTGGTAGATCTGCAGCTCCGGGGCACTCATTTTTTCCATCACCGCCAGGCCGATGTTGCGCATGGCCAGAATGTCCGAGGTCGTCAGATACGCCAGCACATTCTCGAACACATGCTTTTCCGCCGGGTTCAGGCGGTGGTGGTAGTCGTGGACATCCTGGGCCATGTTCACATCCAGGGGCGTCCAGTGGTTCTTGTTGGCGTTCATGAAGTACTCCCAGGCCCAGGGGTACTTGAAAGGGGCCAGCTGGTTGATGTCGGTCTCACCGTTAACGACCCGTTTGTCGTCCACGTTCACCGGCGCGGGGCCTTGGGGTTTTTCCGTTTGTGCAGTGGTTGGTTCGTCATCCCAGTTCAGCATGGAGTTATCCTCTTAAAAAATCTGTTAGCCACGGCGTCCGTGGCTAAGAAAAGTCAATTACTGACAAGCCTCACAGTCAGGCTCGTCTATCGAACATACCTGCGGCTGCGGGGCTGCCACCGGGGCGATTTTTTCGGTGCCGGTGGCGCCCAGGGAGCGCAGGTAGTAAGTGGTTTTCAGGCCCCGTTCCCAGGCCAGCTGGTAGAGGGCATCCAGTTTCTTGCCACTGGGTTCAGCCATGTAGAGGTTGAGGCTCTGGGCCTGGTCGAGCCATTTCTGGCGCCTGGACGCGGCTTCCACCAGCCAGCGGGCGTCAATCTCAAAGGCGGTGGCGTAGCGGGCTTTGAGTTCGGCCGGAATCCGGTCGATCTGTTGCACACTGCCGTCGAAGTACTTCAGGTCGTTCACCATCACGTTGTCCCACAGACCTTCGGCTTTGAGATCGCGAACCAGGGCCGGGTTGACCACGGTGAACTCTCCGGAGAGGTTGGATTTGACGAACAGGTTCTGGTACGCCGGCTCAATGGACTGGGACACCCCGACGATGTTGGCGATGGTGGCCGTGGGTGCGATAGCCATGACGTTGCTGTTGCGCATGCCGTGGCGGGCGATCAGCTCCCGCACCGGAGTCCAGTCCAGGCGGGTATGGGTGTTCACCGACAGGTCCCCTTCCTTTCTGGCGTTCTGCAGCAGGCGAATGGAGTCTATGGGAAGAATGCCCTGGTGCCACAGAGAGCCTTGGTAGCTGTCATAGGCTCCCCGTTCCGCCGCCAGTTGTGCGCAGGCACGGATAGCGAAGTAGCTGAGTTGCTCCATGGCCAGGTCAGCGAACTCCACCGCGTCCTGGCTGGCGTAGGAGAGCCCGAGCTGATACAGCGCATCCTGGAATCCCATCAGGCCAAGGCCCACGGGGCGGTGTCTGAGGTTGGAGTTGCGCGCCTGGGGTACGGCGTAATAGTTGATGTCGATGACGTTATCCAGCATGCGCACGGCGGTGTTGACGGTCTTCTCCAGCCGCTGCACGTCCAGCTCACCGTCCCGGATATGGGCCGCAAGGTTGACGGATCCCAGGTTGCATACGGCGATTTCATCAGCACTGGTATTGAGGGTGATCTCGGTGCAAAGGTTGGAGGAATGCACCACGCCCAGGTGCTGCTGGGGCGAACGCAGATTGCATGGGTCCTTGAAGGTGATCCAGGGGTGACCGGTCTCGAACAACACCGTGAGCATCTTGCGCCAGAGCTGTTTGGCGGAGACCGTCTTGAACAAGGTAATCTCCCCCCGCTCCGCCATGGCTTCGTAATGCTCGTAGCGGGTGCGGAATTCATTGCCATACAGATCGTGAAGATCCGCAACGTCGCTGGGGCAGAACAGGGTCCAGTCCCGGTCTTCGCGCATGCGTTCGATCAGCAGGTCCGGCACCCAGTTGGCGGTGTTCATGTCGTGGGTGCGGCGGCGCTCGTCGCCGGTGTTTTTGCGCAGCTCCAGGAACTCCTCCAGATCCAGGTGCCAGCTTTCCAGATAGGCGCATACCGCCCCCTTGCGTTTGCCACCCTGGTTCACCGCAACCGCCGTGTCATTCACCACTTTCAGAAACGGCACCACGCCCTGGCTTTGGCCGTTGGTGCCCTTGATGTGGGAGCCCAGAGCCCGCACCGGGGTCCAGTCATTGCCCAGGCCGCCGGCCCACTTGGACAGCAGGGCGTTGTCCCTGATGGCTCCGTAGATGTGTCCCAGGTCGTCCTGAACCGTCGTCAGATAGCAGGAGGATAGCTGGGAATGCCGGGTGCCACTGTTGAACAGCGTCGGGGTGCTGGCCATGTAGTCGAAAGACGAGAGCAGATTATAGAACTCGATGGCCCGTTCATTGGGGTTTTCTTCACCCAGAGCCAGGCCCATGGCCACGCGCATAAAGAATACCTGGGGCAGCTCCAGGCGCGCACCTTTCCAGTTCAGGAAGTAACGGTCATAGAGTGTCTGCAGGCCGAGGAACCCGAACTGCAGATCCTGCTCCGGCCGGATCGCC
>REBR01000247.1 GCA_007692645.1 Halomonadaceae bacterium
CACTGGGCCTGTAAGCCGGCATCGTCGCTATCCGCCAGTACCAGCTGAATCTCCTGGGGTTCAGGCCAGCTCTGCTGGGCTGTCAGCCCGGGGCGGCCGAGCCAGGATGGGGGCAGTCCCTGCCACCAGCGCAGGGTTGCCCCGCCCCGGTAAAGGCGCTCCGCTTTGCCGTCCAGGCGGCTGGAAGCACCGACACAGAGCACCGTCCAGCGGGCAACACTGAGGCTAAGTGGTACCCGTGGCGGTACCTGTGATGGCTGCGGCGAACCACTTTCAGTCATGTTGGCCCCGTGCAGGAATAACGGTCATGCCACCCATGTAGGGCTGCAACACATCGGGTACGCTGACTGAGCCATCTTCCTGCTGGTAGTTCTCCAATACTGCCACCAGGGTGCGGCCCACGGCCAGACCGGAACCATTCAGGGTATGCAGCAACTCGTTCTTGCCGGTTTCAGGGTTTTTCCACCGGGCCTTAAGACGCCGGGCCTGAAAATCCCGGGTGTTACTGCAGGAGGAAATCTCCCGATAACAGTCCTGGGCTGGCAGCCAGACTTCCAGATCATAGGTGTAGGCAGCAGCAAAGCCAATATCACCGCCACACAGGGCCACTTTGCGGTAAGGCAATTGCAGCCGTTGCAGGATGCTCTCTGCATGTCCGGTCAGGGCTTCCAGGGCCGCCACAGATTCCTCGGGGCGTACCACCTGTACCAGTTCCACTTTTTCAAACTGATGCTGGCGGATCATGCCCCGGGTATCACGGCCTGCAGAACCGGCTTCACTGCGAAAACAGGGGCTGTGGCACACCAGTCGCATAGGCAGCTCTTCATCTTTCAGGATGCTGTCACGGACCAGGTTGGTGGCAGGCACTTCCGCAGTGGGGATCAGGTACAGGTCCCGGTCGCCGTCAATTTTGAACAGGTCTTCTTCGAACTTGGGCAGTTGCCCGGTACCAAACAGGCTGTCGCTGTTGACCATAAACGGCAATGCGGTTTCCAGGTAGCCATGCTCATTGGTATGCACATCGAGCATGAACTGGGCCAGGGCCCGGTGGAGCCGGGCCACCGGGCCCTGCATCACCGCAAAACGGGCCCGGGCCAGCACCGCGGCTTTTTTAAAATCCAGACCGGCGAGCCCTTCTCCCAGGGCCACATGGTCTTTGGGGGTGAAGCTGAAGCGGGGGATCTCCCCCCAGCAGGCCACTTCCAGATTGTCGTTTTCGTCAGCCCCTTCCGGCACTTCGTCGTCGGGCATGTTGGGCAGACCAGCCAGGAACTGGTGCAGTTCCTCCTGCAACTGGTGCAAGGACTCTTCAGCCTGGGCTTTCTGCTGCTTGAGATTGTCCACTTCATCCAGCAAAGGTTGTATGGGCTCCCCGGCCTGCTTGGCTTTACCGATACTTTTGGATCGCAGGTTCTGCTCACTCTGCAGGGTTTCCGAGCGGGTCTGCAGGGATTTGCGCTGCTCTTCCAGGGCCTGGACCTTGTTGATATCCAGGGTAAAGTGCCGTTTGGCCAGCTTTTGGGCTACACGTTCAGGCTCTGAACGAACCAGTTTGGGGTCTAACATGCCAGTTCCTGCGGTTAAATGGGTTAACTGTTGTTGTCGTTCCGGGGTTGCTGGGGGTACCGCTGCCGGGAGCTTTCCCGGTTCAGGCGGTCCAGATACTGCCGCTTCTCCCCCAGGCGGATTTCCAGCCCCCGGGGAGCGGGATC
Organism: Halomonadaceae bacterium; assembly: GCA_007692645.1. GTDB lineage: Bacteria > Pseudomonadota > Gammaproteobacteria > Pseudomonadales > Oleiphilaceae > REBR01. The sequence continues at coordinate 1,713 of REBR01000247.1, forward strand.
ATACCAGCGGGTGCCTGCCAAGGCTTCAGGCAGATAAACCTCACCGGCGGCAAAGGCTTCAGGCTCGTCATGGGCATAACGGTATTCATTACCGTGGCCCATGTCTTTAAGCAGGCTGGTGGGTGCGTTGCGCAGATGCACCGGCACACCCTCGTCACTGCCCTCACGGATCGCCGCCATGCATTGATTGAATGCGTTATAAACAGCGTTGCTCTTGGGAGCCAGGGCCAGGTATGTGACCACCTGTGCCAGTGCCAGCTCCCCTTCCGGGCTGCCAAGGCGTTCCTGCACATCCCAGCCGCTCATGGCCATTTCCAGGGCCCGGGGGTCGGCATTGCCGATGTCTTCACTGGCAATTCGCACCAGGCGGCGGGCCACATAGACCGGGTCACAGCCGCCATCGAGCATGCGGCACATCCAGTACAGGGAGCCGTCCGGATCGGAACCCCGCACGGCTTTGTGCAGGGCGGAAATCTGGTCATAGAATACATCACCGCCTTTATCGAAGCGGCGCAGAGAGCTTTGCAGTACCTGGGTCAGGGTCTCATCAGTGATCAGTGGTGGCCCCTGGTCCTGGGGTTGCGCCAGATCTGCCGCCACTTCCAGGATATTCAGTGCCCGGCGGGCGTCACCGTCTGCCGCCCGGGCGATGGTGAGCCGTTGCGCCTGTTCCACCAGCACCTGGCCGCCAAGCCCTTGGGGTACCGTTAAGGCCCGCTCCAGCAGGGCCATGATATCGTTTTCGGTCAGATCTTTCAGGACATAAACCCGGGTACGGGAGAGTAAGGCACTGTTGAGTTCGAAGGAGGGGTTCTCGGTGGTGGCACCCACAAAGAAAATGGTGCCCTCTTCAATATGGGGCAGAAAGGCATCCTGCTGGGATTTGTTGAACCGGTGTACCTCGTCCACAAACAGCAAGGTGTCCTGGCCCTGGTAGTCCCGCCGGTCTTTGGCGGCCTGAACGGCGGCACGGATGTCCTTAACGCCGCTGAGAACCGCAGAGAGGGTTTCAAAGTGAATCGAGGCCGTCTCTGCCAGCAGTTGCGCAAAGGTGGTCTTACCCACTCCTGGAGGGCCCCAGAGGATCATGGAATGCAGCTGCCCCTGGCTGACAGCCCGCTCCAGGGGGCGGCCTGGCGCCACCAGATGCTCCTGGCCCACGTATTCAGCCAGGGTGGCCGGGCGCATCCGTGCTGCCAGGGGCTTGTGGGCCACTGGTGTCCGGTCGAACAGGCCTTCCTGCATCAGGGCCTGCCCTGCTCCCGGATGACATCCACGGAGTCATCGAGGTCAATGGTAAAGCGGTCGTCGGCAATGTCTTCGTTGAGTACCACATCATCAAACATCAGCACGCTCAACTGCTCCATGGCATCGAACAGGCGCATTTCATCCAGCACACCGTCCACAAACAACAGGCGCAGCTGCAGGAACATGGAATCCGGCTGCCGGGGTTCCAGGGTAAACCGTTCACTGTTGCTGTTGACCTGCTCATGGCTGATCCGGAATGACTCTGCCAGGTCGTCGATTTCACCGGACAGCAGCAGTGCCGGTGTCGCTGACAGTTGCTGATCCATGGGGTAAACCGTGGCCTGGAGCAGATCAGGGTCATAGACGGTCACTTCAGTGCCGTTAGAGACAATTACCTGTTCCATGGGTGGATCAGTTCGCCAGTAGAAGTACCCTGGGCGGCGGGCTTTCAGATCGCCGTGGGTTTCCTGCACTTTTTCCCCCCGGCTATCTGCCAGGTACTGGGTGAAAGAGGCCTGAAAGGTGGTGTAGTTGGACAGCTTGGCGGACAATGCCGCCGCCTGGTCTTCATCGCCGTTGGCTGCCACCGGCAATGCCACGCTCAGCATCAGGGTCAGGACTAACAACAGGGGTCCGGATGTGCGTTTGGTCATGGTCATATTAATCCCTCGGTGGTGGTGGAGCCAAAACTTCACGGGCGCCATTGGTGCCCGCTGAACTGACAATGCCGGCGGCCTCCATGGCATCCACCAGGTTGGCAGCCCGGTTATACCCGATCTTGAACTTTCGTTGTACTGACGAAATGGACACACGGCGGGCTTCGGTAACAAAAGCCACGGCTTCGTCAAACACGGAATCCTGCTCGCTGTCTTCATCGCCACCCATACCGGGCATACCCGGTACGCTGTCACTTTCGCCACCGGTCAATACCGCTTCCACATACTCAGGCTCGCCACGGGATTTCCAGGCCTCCACCACCCGGTGCACTTCATCATCATCCACGAACGCCCCGTGTACCCGCATGGGCAACCCGGACCCCGGTGGCAGGTACAGCATGTCACCGTGCCCCAGCAACTGCTCTGCCCCACCCTGATCCAGGATGGTTCGGGAATCCACTTTTGAGGACACCTGGAAGGACATACGGGTGGGAATATTGGCTTTGATCAGGCCGGTAATGACATCCACTGAGGGGCGCTGGGTGGCCAGAATCAGGTGAATACCCGCGGCACGGGCTTTCTGGGCGATACGGGCTATCAGCTCTTCCACTTTTTTACCGACAATCATGATCATGTCAGCAAACTCATCCACGATCACCACGATAAACGGCAGCGGCTCCAGGAACGGCCGGGCATTTTCACTGGGGTCTATGGCTTCTTCCGGCTTCCACAGGGGGTCACGCATGGGTTCACCGGCGTCGATGGCGTCTTTCACCTTGCGGTTATAGCCGGCCAGGTTACGCACCCCGAGATTGGACATCAGCCGGTAACGGCGCTCCATTTCTGCGACACACCAGCGCAGGGCGTTGGCCGCCTCTTTCATATCCGTGACCACCGGTGACAGCAGGTGCGGTATGCCCTCGTAGATGGAAAGCTCCAGCATCTTGGGGTCAATCATGATCATGCGCACTTCATCCGGCGTGGCCTTCAGCAGGATGGACAGGATCATGGCGTTCACACCCACGGATTTACCGGAGCCGGTGGTGCCCGCCACCAGCAGGTGGGGCATTTTCGCCAGGTTGGCCACCACCGGGTTGCCGCCAATGTCATTCCCCAGTGCCAGGGTCAGTGCCGAGGCGGCCCCGTCAAAGACTTTGGAAGACAGCACTTCCGTGAGGCGGACAATTTCCCGCTCTTCATTGGGGATTTCAATGCCTACCACGGATTTGCCGGGAATTACTTCCACTACCCGCACACTGATCACTGCCAGGGAGCGGGCCAGGTCTTTCGCCAGGTTGGAGATGCGGCTGACTTTGACCCCCGCGGCAGGCTGGATTTCAAACCGGGTTATGACCGGCCCGGGGTTAACCTCAACCACTTCCACAGAGACCCCGAAGTCTGCCAGTTTTTCTTCCAGTAGCCGGGATAAATGCGCCAGTGCATCCGCTGAATAACCCTTGTTCTTATTACTGGCGTCCGGTGGGTCCAGCAATGAAATGGGTGGCAGGGGGCCGTCGTCGTCAAACAGGGATTTCTGCTTCTCTTTAGTGGCCCGTTTGCTGGGGTCACCGTCCTGGCTGCGCTTGAAGGGGGAGATTTTCGGCGACTTGGCAGCTTCCGCTGCTGCCGGTGTTGCCGGTTTAGGGGTGTTGTCGGCTACCCGGCGGGCGCTGGGCAAGGTGGCCAGGGATTTGCCAGGGGTTTCCTGCAGGCCTGGCTCTACCCGCTCCCGGGATTTGCCAGTGGCTTTGTTGCGTCGGGTGAACGGCAGTAATTTCTGCCACAAGGGCCGTTTTGGCGCCTCATGGCGATTATTGATGGTGGGCGGCTGACGTGGGGGTTCCGGGTCTACCCGCTGGGCAGTCTGAGGTGCCGGCGCTGTGGGTGGCTGGACCTTGCGGGGACTGGGTTTGAACAGGCGGCCGATGCGCAACACCAAGGCCAGGGACAGGGAGCCCAGTAAATCCATCAGGCGAATCCAGGACAAACCACTGAACAGGGTGACGGCAAACAGGAATATCGACACCAGTACCAGGGTGGTGGCCGGCAGGTTCATTACCGCCACCATGGCGTTAGACACCTGGGTGCCCACCACACCGCCAGCCTCCGCATCCAGACCAAAAACGGAATAAAGAGCCATCAGACTGGTGCCGGAGAGGATCAGCAGTACAAAACCCCCGGTGCGCAATAAGAACAGCGGACCGTGAAACTCCATGGAGCTGTCCCGCAAACGAAACAGCATGACCGCATACCAGCCAACTAACACCGGAAACAGATAGGACATCTCGCCAAAAAAATTAAACAGCAGACTGGCGATCCAGGCGCCGCTACGACCGGCATAATTCGTGGCTTCGGTGCTATGGCCGACACTGGCCCAGCCGGGGTCGGCCACATCGAAGGACACCAGGGCCATTACCAGGTAGACACTCAGGGCGATCAGGCCGATAAGTGCCCCTTCCCGGGTTCCCTGGGCCAGCAGATGCTGAAACCGGCGCTGTTTTTCCGGCGGCTGTGTGGTGGTTTTTGTCTTGCTCATAGCGTCCCGCTGATATCCCTTGTCATAATTGACATCAAGTAAAGCATCCAGAGCACTGAAATACCACTATTAACCCTTGTCCAGCTTCTACTGGGATAGCTGAGAAATGGCGTCCAATCCCCGCTGGATATCCGCAATCAAGTCCTGGGGGGACTCCAGCCCAACGGAGATACGCACCAGATTTTCAGTGATGCCGCTAATCTCTTTATCCCCATCGCTGAGTCGTCCATGGGTAGTGGTGGCGGGATGGGTGACGGTGCTTTTGGTGTCCCCCAGATTGGCGGTTATGGAGATCAGGCGCAGGTTGTCGATAAAACGCCAGGCTTCTTCCCGCCCGCCACGGACCCGGAATGACAGTACTCCGCCTCCCCCAGACTGCTGTTTCAGTGCCAGTGCCCGCTGGGGATGGTCTTCGAAACCGGCATAGAACACCTGCTCAATGGCGGGTTGTTCACGGAGCCAATGGGCCACTTTACTGGCGTATTCGCAGTGGGCCCGCATACGGATCGGCAGGGTTTCCAGGCCCTTGAGAAACACCCAGGCGTTAAAGGGGCTCATGGAGGGCCCGGCGGAGCGCATAAAGCTGTACACCTCGTTCATGGTCTCTTCACTGCCGACCACCACACCACCCACACAACGGCCCTGACCATCCAGGTACTTGGTGGCAGAGTGGATGATAATATCGGCACCGAACAGCAAGGGTTTCTGTAACACTGGGGTGCAGAAACAGTTATCCACCACAAACCAGGCTTTATGGCGGTGGGCAAGATCCGCCAGTGCCTGCATATCGGCGATTTCGCACAGGGGATTGGAGGGGGTTTCCAGAAACAGCATGCGGGTACGGGGCGTTATGGCCGCTTCCCAGGCCGCAGGATCGGTCAGGCTGACGAAGGTGGTTTGCACACCGAACCGGGCCAGGTATTTCTGGAACAGCACGGTGGTGGTGCCAAAAACACCGGTGGAACACACCACATGGTCACCCTGCTGTAGCAGCGCCATGACGGTGCTGAGTACTGCCGACATGCCTGAACCGGTTGCCACAGCACGCTCTCCCCCTTCCATGGCGGCAATACGCTTTTCAAACATGGCCACGGTGGGGTTGGTAAAACGGGAATAGATATTACCCGGTTCCTGACCGCTGAAACGGGCAGCCGCCTGGGCAGCGCTGTTATAGACAAAGCTGGAGGTGGGAAAAATCGCTTCGCTGTGCTCCAGTTCTGTGGTGCGCTGCTGCCCTGCCCTGACCGCCAGGGTGTCGTCACTGACGCCGGTCAGGTCCGCCTGGGGAATGCCCCGGTTGGCACTGTTATCACCGTCTTTCATGGCTCTACTCGTCGTTGTGCATATCAAGAACCCCATTGTCCGCCAGGTGGTCGCGGCTATTCTGGGCCTTGCTGACATCCCCTCTGGAGGCCTGCAGCTGGTGCAGATACTCAGGGGTGACATCACCGGTTATATAATGGCCATCAAATACTGAACAGTCGAACTGCGTGATCTCCGGGTTGCCTTCCCGGGCGCAGTCTATCAGGTCCTGAAGCTCCTGATAGACCAGCCAGTCGGCACCGATCAGCTGTTGAATCTCAAGCTCGGTGCGGCCATGGGCGATTAATTCATCCGCCGCTGGCATGTCGATGCCATAGACATTGGGGAAACGCACCGGAGGTGCGGCTGAAGCAAAGTAGACCTTGGCGGCACCGGCGTCACGGGCCATTTGTACGATTTCCTGGCAGGTGGTGCCGCGCACAATGGAATCGTCCACCAGCAATACGTTCTTGCCCCGGAATTCCAGCTCAATGGGGTTAAGCTTCTGCCGCACGGATTTTTTCCGCAGGGTCTGGCCGGGCATGATAAAGGTACGCCCGATATAGCGGTTCTTGATAAAGCCTTCGCGGAATTTCACCCCCAGATCATAGGCCAGAGGCAGGGCCGCGGTGCGGCTGGTGTCGGGAATCGGAATGACCACATCAATATCGTGATCCGGCATTTCCCGCAGAATCCGGGCTGCCAGCTTTTCCCCCATGCGCAGCCGGGCTTTATACACGGAGATGTTGTCGATAATGGAGTCCGGCCGGGCAAAATAGACATGTTCGAAGATGCAGGGGTTCAGTGACGGGGCTTCGGCACACTGCTCGGTGTAGAGCTTGCCGCCGGTTTCAATATAAACCGCCTCACCTGGGGCAATATCCCGCACCAGCTCGAAACCCTGGGACGCCAGAGCCACGCTTTCAGAGGCGATCATGTACTCCCGCCCCTTGTCAGTTTCACGCACCCCGTAACAGGCGGGGCGGATGCCGTTGGGGTCACGGAAACCCACAATGCCGTAACCGGTAATCATGGCGATGACCGCATAGGCACCCCGGGCACGTTTGTGTACTGCCCGAACGGCTGCAAAGATCTCGTCTTTGCTGGGTTCCAGCTTGCCCATTTTCTGCAGTTCGTGGGCAAAGACATTCAGCAACACCTCGGAATCGGAGTTGGTGTTGATATGGCGCAGATCAGAACGGAACAGATCATGGGCCAGGTCACGGGTATTGGTCAGGTTGCCATTGTGCGCCAGGGTGATGCCGTAGGGGCTGTTCACATAGAATGGCTGTGCTTCCGCAGAACTGGACGTGCCGGCAGTGGGGTAACGCACATGGCCGATACCTACGTTGCCTTCCAGCCGGCGCATATGGCGGGTGCGGAATACGTCCCGAACCAGCCCGTTGTCCTTGCGGAGAAAAAAGCGATCATCCTGGAAGGTGACGATACCGGCTGCGTCCTGGCCCCGGTGCTGCAATACCGTCAGGGCATCGTACAATGCCTGGTTGACGTGCGAGGTACCCACAATTCCAACGATTCCACACATCTGGTGCCTGTACTCCCCTGATCATTCATTGACTGTTCACTTACCGCAGGGTTAACGGACACCCGGGCAAATGGTTTCTGATGGTTACCGCTGTGACTGTCAGTGGCTATTCACCATTGACCCTTACTGCTGATCCTGGCCCCCAGGCGGTTCCGGCTGCTGCTCTGTTTCCCGGGACAACTGCTGTTGTAACAGGCGTCTGGCACCCTCCTGGGTGGCATCCCGAACAGCGCCTTCCGCGGCCTGACGTTTACGGTCCTGATCTTCCTGTGGCAGCAAACGTTCCAATTCGTCACCGAAAACATCCCGGGACCAGGCTTCCACCTTGGCGAATTCTTCCACGGTGACAGATTCCTGCCACCAGCTGTCTTCGGTGAGTGGCGTCATGCGCAACAGCGCCAGGGCCACTACCACCAGTATCACCCCCCGGGCCAGCCCAAAAAACATGCCAAGGGCACGGTCGGTGGCAGACAGACCGGTGGCCTTGAT